>CALCZN010000032.1:0-25717 GCA_937903095.1 uncultured Burkholderiales bacterium | reverse complement strand
GATCCGCGTGCACCTCGCGCACGCCGGCTGCCCGATCGTCGGCGACGACAAGTACGGGAACTTCGACCTGAACCGCCGCTTGGTGCGCGAGGGCCACCGGCGCATGTACCTGCATGCGCAGTCGATCGCCTTTCGCCATCCGCGCAGCGGCGAGCGGCTGCGCATCGAGGCGCCGACGCCTGCGGCTTTCGAGCGGCTGCTCGGCGCGACGGATGCCGGGCGAGCGGAGGCCGCCTCGTGAGCGCCGCGCGCCGCTTCCGGCTCGTCGTCTTCGACTGGGACGGCACGCTGATCGACTCCACCGCGGCGATCGTCCACGCGCTGCGCGCGGCGGCGGCCGACCTCGGCCTGCCGATCCCGTCGCGCGAGCGCGCTTCGCACGTGATCGGCCTGGCGCTGTTCGACGCGATCCGCATGGCCGTCCCGTCGATCGAGCGCGAGCAGCTTCCCGAGTTCGTCGTGCGCTACCGGCATCACTATTTCGCCGTCGACGGGCGGCTCGAACCCTTCGAGGGTATTCCGCAACTGCTCGCCGAACTGGTGGACAGCGGGGCGTGGCTCGCGGTGGCCACCGGCAAGTCGCGCGTGGGTCTGGATCGTGCGCTCGAGCAGACGGGCTGGGCGCGCCACTTCCTGGCCACGCGCTGCGCAGACGAAGGCATGCCGAAGCCCGATCCGTGGATGCTGTCGGACATCTGCGAGGAACTCGGGGTAGATCCGGTGCAGGCGCTGATGGTCGGCGACACCACGCACGATCTCGGCATGGCGCGGGCCGCCGGGGCCGGCGCCATCGCCGTCACCTACGGCGCTCATCCGCGCCGCGAACTGGAGGCCGAGCCGTCGCTGGCAATGGTCGACTCCATCGCCGAGCTGCGCGAGACGCTGCTCGCGCGCGTGCCCTGAGCGCCAGCGCGAAGCACACAAGCGCCGGCGCGAAGCACACGAGCGCCGGCGCGAAGCACGCGCGCAGAGCGCTCGCCTATACTTTTGCCCTGCGACGATCTTCCGGAAGCATCCCATGACCGATCCCGGCATGCCGCGCGACAGCGCGCAAGCCGTCTCCGACCCTGCCTGGCAGCGCGAGACGATCGAGCGGCTGCTCTTCGCCACGCTGCGCGAGCAGCGTCGGGCGCGACGCTGGTCGATCTTCTTCCGGCTGCTGAGCTTCGCGATCGTCGTGCTCGCGCTGGTGCTGGCCAGCGGATGGTTCGCGCGCGACGCGCGCCTGCCCGCCGGAAGGCACACGGCGCTCGTCGAGCTGCGCGGCGTCATTGCCGCGGAGGGCGACGCATCGGCCGACGACCTGATCGATGCGCTGAAATCGGCATTCGACGACAGCAACACGGCGGCGGTCGTGCTGCGGGTGAACAGCCCCGGCGGCAGCCCGGTGCAGGCCGGCATCATCCACGACGCGATCCTCCACCTGCGCGAGGAACATCCGGGTACGCCGCTGTACGCGGTCGTCGAAGACATCTGCGCATCGGGCGGGTACTACGTCGCCGCCGCCGCCGATCGCATCTACGTGGACAAGGCGAGCCTGGTCGGCTCGATCGGCGTGCTGATCGAAAGCTTCGGTTTCACCGGCGCGATGGACAAGCTCGGCATCGAGCGCCGACTGCTGACCGCCGGCGAGAACAAGGGCTTCCTCGACCCGTTCTCTCCGCTTCCCGAGGAGCAGCGCGAGCATGCGCAGCGCATGCTCGGCGAGATCCACCGCCAGTTCATCGACGTGGTGCGCAAGGGCCGCGGCGATCGACTGAAGGAAACGCCGGAGATGTTCAGCGGCCTGGTGTGGACCGGCGAGCGCAGCATCGAGCTGGGGCTGGCGGATGCGACCGGCTCGCTCGAATCGGTCGCGCGCGACGTCGTGAAGGCCGAGCGCGTGGTCGATTTCTCGCCGCGGCGCAACGTCCTCGATCGAATCACCCGACGCCTCGGCACCGCCGCCGGCGAGGCGATGGCGCGCACGCTCGGCGCGGGCGGCGCCGCATCGCTGCTGCGCTGAGCGACGGCACGGGCAGTACTGATTCGTTCACAGCTTCTTCAGCGCCGGGTGGGCGCTGCGGCGCGCGCCTGCAGGCCGAACACCGCTGGCGCCTTCGGCGCTTCGCGCGGCGCGCGCCGCCATCCGGCCACCGTGTCGACGACGATGCGCTCGGCCGGCGTCGTCAGTTCGCTGGCGAGCATCAGTCGCGTGGTTGGCGCCAGCGCGAGCAATGCGGATTCGAGCAGTGCGCGATTGCGGTACGGCGTCTCGATGATCAGGATCGTTTCGTCCTCGCGCAGCGAGCGCTGCTCGAGTTCGCGCAGGCGGCGCACGCGCGCCTCGGCCTGCGCGGGCACGTAGCCGGCAAACGAGAAGCGCTGGCCGTTCATCCCCGAGGCCATCAGCGCGAGCAGGATCGCGCTCGGACCCACCAGCGGGCGCACCACGATGCCGGCCGCGTGCGCGGCCTCGACCAGCGCGGCGCCCGGGTCGGCGACCGCCGGCGCACCCGCCTCGGAGAGGAGGCCACCATCGCGGCCGCCTACGATCGGCGCGAGCAACTGCGGAATGCGCTCGCCCGGCGTGTGCTCGTCCAGCTCGACCAGCTCGAGCGACTGCAGCGGTTTCGCCGTGCCGGCGGCCTTGAGAAAGGCCCGCGCGCTGCGCGCGTTCTCGACGACGAAGTAGTCCAGCCGGTGGATGCAGGCAAGCGTCGCCGACGGCAGCACCTCGCGCGCCTGCCCGGGCGCGCCCAGCGACGTGGGAATCAGCCAGAGCGCGCCGCTCATCGTTCGCCGGGATCGGCAAGCGGCGACAGGCCGGCGTCGCGCAGCATCCGGCCGAGCGCGATCAGCGGCAGGCCGATCAGCGCCGTGGGGTCGTCGCCCTCGATCGCCTCGAGCAGCACGATGCCGAGGCCTTCGGCCTTCGCCGAGCCGGCGACGTCGTAGGGGCGTTCGCGCTGCAGGTAGCGCTCGATCTCGTCGTCGTCCAGGCGCCGGAAGCGCACGCGCGTCTCGACGAGGGCGCAGGCGCGAAAGCCGTCCGCGGTGCGCACGGTGGCCAGCGCCGTGTAGAAGTGCATCGTGCGTCCGGAGGCGGCGCGCAGCTGCTCGCGCGCCGACGCGTGGTCGCCCGGCTTGCCGATCGCGTGCACGCCGTCGATCGTCGCCGCCTGGTCGGAGCCGATGACGAGCGCCCGCGGGTGGTGCGCCGCGACCGCCAGCGCTTTTTCGAGCGCGAGCCGCTGCGCGGTCCCGGCCGGCGTTTCTCCGGGATGCGGCGTCTCGTCCACGCCCGGCGACTGCACGTCGAATTTCGAGCTCAGCCGGGCGAGCAGCTCGCGCCGATACGGCGAGGTAGACGCGAGGATCAGCGAAGCGGTCGGGGACGTCACGGGCAGGGCCGGGGCGGGCAGGCGGAAGGGCAGTCGCTATGATAAGGACGCCGATGAAGAACACGATCGATACCGCGCGCCTGGCGCGCAACGGCCAGGCGCTCGAAGGCGAGCTTCCCGTCGAACGGCTGCCCCGGCTCGCGTCGTTGCTCGCGACGCCCGAAGGCCGCGTCGACTGGCGCGCCCGCGGCTGGCGCAATGCGCGCCCCGAAGGAGGGCACGACGATTTCCTCGAGCTGTCGTTCTCGGCCTCGGTGCGGCCGGCCTGCGTGTGCTGCCTCGAGCCCGTTGCAACGGAGATCGGCGATACGCGGCGCTACCGGCTGGTGGACAGCGAGGCCGAGGCCGAGCGGCTCGACCCCGAGGACGACGAGTACGACGTCCTGGCCGGAGGGTCGCGTTTCGATCTCGACGCCCTGATCGAGGACGAGGCGATCCTCGCGCTGCCGCCGATGCCGCGGCACGATGCGTGCGAGCCGTCGATCGCGCGCGACGACGAGCCCGAAGACGCCGGGGAGGCCGAGAAGCCCTTCGCCGCGCTGCAACGGCTGCGGCGCAACGGGCCTTCCGGGGGCGACGAAACCCCGTAGTGAGCAGGTATAATCGTCGATTGTCCTCAGAGGCTAGAACATGGCTGTCCAGCAGAACAAGAAGTCGCCGGCGCGGCGCGGAATGCATCGCTCGCACGACTTCCTCCAGAATCCGCCGCTTGCCGTCGAGTCCACCACCGGGGAAGTGCATCGCCGGCACCACGTGAGCCCCACCGGTTTCTACCGGGGCCGCAAGGTGCTGCGCACGAAGTCCGACGAGTGAGCACTGAGGTGAGCGCGCGTCGCGCGTCCTGAGCGAACAAAAGCGCACGGTGGCCCTTGTCGCGACGCTGCCCCTCGTCTGAACAGGCGCCGTGACAGTACGCATCGCCATCGACTGCATGGGCGGTGACCACGGCCCGTCGGTCACCGTTCCGGCTGCCCTGCATTTCCTCGCGTCGGTGCCCGATGCGCGGCTGCTGCTGGTCGGCCGTCCCGAGACGCTCGAGGCGGCGCTCGCCGCTGTACGGGCCAGGGGAGCCAGGCGGCGAAGCGCCGTGCCGGACGACGAGCGCATCGAACTGCGCCCGGCGAGCGAGGTCGTCGCGATGGACGATCCGCCGGCAACCGCACTGCGCAGCAAGCGCGATTCGTCGATGCGGGTGGCGATCGACCTGGTCAAGAACGGCGAGGCCGACGCCTGCGTCAGCGCCGGCAACACCGGCGCGCTGATGGCGATCTCGCGCTTCGTGCTGAAGATGCTCGCGGGCATCGACCGCCCCGCGATCGCCTCGCAGATGCCGAACCAGCGCGGCGGCACGACGACGATGCTCGATCTCGGCGCCAACGTCGATTGCGAGCCCGAGCACCTGCTGCAGTTCGCCATCATGGGTTCGGCGCTGGTCGCCGCGCTCGAAGGGCGCGAGCAGCCCAGCGTGGGTCTGCTGAACATCGGCGAAGAGACGATCAAGGGCAACGACACGGTCAAGGTCGCCGCCGAGCTGTTGCGCGCCAGTCCGCTGAATTTCTACGGCAACGTCGAAGGCAACGACATCTACGAAGGCACCACCGACGTCGTCGTCTGCGACGGCTTCGTCGGAAACGTCGCGCTGAAGACCTCCGAGGGACTCGCCCGCATGCTGGGCGGCTACATCCGCGAGGAATATCGCCGCCACGTGTTCACGCGGCTGATCGCGCTGCTGTCGTTTCCGGTGCTGCTGCGCTTTCGCAAGCGGCTCGATCCGCGCCGCTACAACGGCGCGGCGCTCGTCGGGCTGCGCGGCGTCGTCATCAAGAGCCACGGCTCGGCCGATGCCTACGCCTTCGAGTTCGCCCTGCGCCGCGCGTACGATGCGGTGCGCAACGGATTGCTGCAAGGCATTGCCGAGCGGCTGCCGAAAGTCGTGCAGGCCGGCGCTTCCGCGCCGGCGCGCGGCGGCGCCGTCGATGCTGCCGGCGCGTCCGTGAATCAACCTACCGCCCCATGACGTACCGTTATTCGCGCATCGTCGGCACGGGAAGCATCCTGCCCCCGCGCGTCGTCACCAACCAGCAACTGGTCGCCGATCTCGCCTCGCGCGGCGTCGAGACCTCCGACGAGTGGATCGTCGAGCGCACGGGAATCCGCCAGCGGCACATCGCCGACGAAGGCGTGACGTCGAGCCGTCTGGCCACCGAGGCCGGGCGCCGCGCGCTCGCCGCCGCCGGCCTCGAAGCAGCCGACCTCGACCTGATCATCGTCGCCACGTCGACGCCCGATTTCGTGTTTCCGAGCACCGCCTGCCTCGTGCAGAAGGAGCTGGGCGCCGCCGGCGGCGCCGCCTTCGACGTGCAGGCCGTGTGCACCGGCTTCGTCTACGCATTCTCGGTGGCCGACTCGATGATCCGCAGCGGCCTCGCGCACAAGGCCCTCGTCATCGGCGCCGAGGTGTTCTCGCGCATCCTCGACTGGAACGATCGCGGCACCTGCGTGCTGTTCGGCGACGGCGCGGGCGCCGTCGTGCTCGCCGGCTCGAACGAGCCCGGCGTGCTGGCGGCGAAACTGCACGCCGACGGGCGCCACGAATCGATCCTGCGCACCGCGGGCAACGTCTGCCACGGCGAGATCACCGGGCACCCGTACCTCACGATGGACGGGCAGGCGGTGTTCAAGCTCGCCGTGTCCGTGCTCGATTCGGTCGCGCGCGAAACGCTGGCGGCAGTCGACCTGCCGATCGAAGCGGTCGACTGGATGATTCCGCACCAGGCCAACGTACGCATCCTGAGCGCCACCGCGCGCCGCCTGGGCATTCCGATGTCCAGGGTCGTCGTCACCGTCGATTCGCACGCGAACACTTCGGCCGCCTCGATTCCGCTCGCGCTGGACCAGGCGGTGCGCGACGGGCGCATCCGCGCCGGACAGAACGTGCTGATGGAAGGCGTCGGCGGCGGCTTCACCTGGGGCGCCGCGCTCGTGCGCTTCTGAGCCGCGGCATCCACACGGAAGGCTTCCCGATGACGGTCGCATACGTATTTCCCGGTCAGGGTTCGCAGTCGGTCGGCATGCTCGCCGGCTTCGCCGCTTCTCCCAGGGCGCGCGCGCTGCTCGAGCGTGCCGACGAAGCGCTCGGCGAGAAGCTCTCGGCGCTCATCGCCGAAGGTCCGTCGGAGGCGCTGTCGCTCACCGTGAACACGCAGCCGGCGATGCTCGTTGCCGGCTACGTCTGCTGGAGCGAATGGCGCGACGCCGGCGGGGCGCTCCCGCTGGCGCTCGCCGGTCACAGCCTGGGCGAATACACTGCGCTCGCGGTCGCCGATGCGATCGCTTTCGAGGACGCGGTGCGGTTGGTGCGCCTGCGCGCGAAAGCGATGCAGGAGGCGGTGCCGGTGGGCGAGGGCTCGATGGCGGCCATCCTCGGGCTCGACGACGAAGGAGTGCGCCGCGCCTGCGAGGAAGCGTCCGCCCAGGCGCCGCACGAGGTGGTCGCGCCGGCGAACTGGAATGCGCCATCGCAGGTGGTCATCGCCGGCCACCGCGCCGGAGTGGAGCGCGCCTGCGAGCGGGCGAAGGCGCTCGGCGCCAAGCGCGCGATGCCGCTGCCGGTATCGGCGCCGTTTCATTCCGCGCTGTTGCGCCCGGCCGGCGAACGGCTCGCGCAGGCGCTCGCCGAAATCGGGATTCGCACGCCGCGCTGGCCGGTGGTCAACAACGTCGACGTGGCGGTGGAAACCGAACCCGCGCGCATCCGCGACGCGCTGGTCCGACAGGCGTCGTCGCCGGTGCGCTGGGTCGAGGTCGTGCAGCGGCTGAAAGCGATGGGCGCCACGCGCGTCATCGAGTTCGGCCCCGCCAAGGTGCTCACCGGACTCGTCTCGCGCATCGACCGCTCGCTCGAGGCCTTGTGCGTCCACGACCCCGCGTCGCTCGAGGCGGCGCTCGCTGCCGGCTTCGGAGAAAAGCCATGAAACTCGCCAACCAGGTGGCGCTGGTCACCGGCGCGTCGCGCGGCATCGGCCGCGCCATCGCGCTCGAGCTCGCGCGCCAGGGCGCCAGCGTCGTCGGCACGGCCACCACGGCCGCCGGTGCGCAGGCGATCTCGAACGCTTTCGAGCAGGCGGGGCTGTCGGGGCGCGGTCATGCGCTCGACGTCACCGACCCGGCCGCCTGCGAGGCGCTCGTCGAATCGATGGTGAGCGAAGGCCGCGCGCCGGCCATCCTGGTGAATAACGCCGGCATCACGCGCGACAACCTCGCGTTGCGGATGAAGGACGACGAGTGGGGCGCGGTGATCGCCACCAACCTCGATGCGGTCTTTCGCCTCACGCGCCTGGTGCTGCGGCCGATGACGAAGGCGCGCTACGGACGCATCGTCAACATCGGCTCGGTAGTCGGCTCGAGCGGCAACGCGGGCCAGGCGAACTACGCCGCCGCGAAGGCGGGCGTCGCGGGCCTGGGGCGCGCGCTCGCGCGCGAGTTCGCCAGCCGCAACATCACCGTCAACTGCGTGGCGCCGGGTTTCGTCGACACCGACATGACGCGCGCACTGAGCGAAGCGCAGACCGCGGCGCTCGTGCAGCAGATCCCGGCCGGCCGCTTCGGCCAGCCCGACGACATCGCCGCCGCGGTCGCGTTCCTCGCGTCTCCGCAGGCGGGGTACATCACCGGCGTCACGCTGCACGTGAACGGCGGCATGTACATGGAGTGACGCGCGCGCGTCGGCCCGCGCATCGGCCATCCGGTCGAGCGACGCGCGCCGATGCACGAAGCGAAGTGCTATACAATCCGCCGCGCCCGTTTCCCGTTCGAACGAAGGGCACGGCAACCTGAGAGCGAGAGGGAACCCCGAATGGAAAACATCGAACAACGCGTCAAGAAGATCGTCGCTGAACAGCTCGGCGTCAACGAAGCGGACATCAAGAACGAATCCTCGTTCGTCGACGATCTGGGCGCCGATTCGCTCGACACCGTCGAGTTGGTGATGGCGCTCGAGGACGAGTTCGAAACCGAGATTCCCGACGAGGAAGCCGAGAAGATCACGACGGTGCAGCAGGCGATCGACTACGTGAAGGCCAACTCGAAGGCCTGAGCGGGCACGCCGGGCGCGGCCGGCACCGTTTCACTGAACCAGCAGGAGCATCCGTTGAGTCGGCGACGAGTGGCGATCACCGGACTGGGCGTCGTCGGCCCCGTCGGCAACGACGTATCCACCGCGTGGAGCAACCTGCTCGACGGACGCTCCGGCATCCGGCGGATCACCCGCTTCGACGTCTCGTCGTACCCGACGCAGATCGCCGGCGAAGTGCGCGACTTCGACGTCACGCAGTACATGCCGGCGAAGGAAGCGCGGCACTTCGATCTCTTCGTGCACTACGGCATCGCCGCCGGCATGCAGGCGCTGCGCGACAGCGGCCTGGAGGTCAGCGACGCGAACGCCGAGCGCATCGGCGTGATCATCGGCTCGGGTATCGGCGGCCTGCCGCTCATCGAGCAGATGCGCGACGAGCTGAACGCGCGCGGCGTGCGGCGCATCTCGCCGTTCTTCGTGCCGGGTTCGATCATCAACATCATCTCGGGCGAGATGTCGATCCTGGCCGGACTGAAGGGTCCGAACTACGCGATCGTCAGCGCCTGCACCACGGGCCTGCACTGCATCGGCGACGCCGCGCGGATGATCGCGTACGGCGATGCCGACGCCGTGCTCGCCGGCGGCGCCGAGGGCACGCTCTCGCCGCTCGGCCTCGGCGGCTTCTGCGCGGCGCGCGCGCTGTCCACGCGCAATGCCGAGCCCGAGGCGGCCAGCCGGCCGTGGGATCGCGAGCGCGACGGCTTCGTGCTCGGCGAAGGAGCCGGCGTCGTCATGCTCGAGGAGTTGGAGCAGGCGCGGGCGCGCGGCGCGCGCATCTATGCCGAGGTGGCCGGCTTCGGCATGAGCGCCGACGCGCATCACATCACCGCGCCGGAGATGGACGGCGCGCGCCGCTGCATGCTCGCCGCGTTGCGCGATGCACGGGTGAACGCGGGCGAGATCCAGTACCTGAACGCGCACGGAACCTCCACGCCGATCGGCGATCGCAACGAAACCGATGCGATCAAGGCGGCGCTCGGCGAGGACACCGCGCGCAAGGTCGTCGTGAACTCCACCAAGTCGATGACCGGCCACCTGCTCGGCGGCGCGGGCGGCATCGAGACCGTGTTCACCGCGCTGGCGATCCATCATCAGATCTCGCCGCCGACGATCAACCTCGAGAATCCCGACCCCGACTGCGACCTCGATTACTGCGCCGACGGGGCGAGGCCGATGCGCATCGACGTCGCGCTGAAGAACTCGTTCGGCTTCGGCGGAACGAACGGCACGCTCGTGCTGCGCAGAGTCTGACCGCAGCGTTCCGGAGCGCGACCTTGTCCTTTGCGCTGCGCATCGAGTCCGCGCCGCGCGCGCTGCACAGGCGCCTGACGGCGGCGCTGGCGATTTTCGCGCTCGCCGCCACGCTCTTCGCCCTGGTCTTCGGAGAACCGGCGCAGCGCGCAGCGATCGCGCTCGCTGCGCTGGCCTGCCTGGCGATCGCCGTCGGACGACGCCGGCTGCAGAAGAGCGCGGCGCCGGCCGACGGCAGCCTGAGCATCGACGAAGCGGGTCGGGCGAGCTGGGCCGATTCGCGCGCCGGCGCGTCTCCCCCCAGGCCGGTGCGCATCGAGCGATGGAACGTGTTCGGCCGGTACGCCTGGCTGCGGCTGCGCGCGCAGGACGAGCCGTCGGCGATCGATGCGATGTTCGTGCGGGGCCGAAGCGCGGACAACGCGGGCGGAGCGGCCGATGCCGGCAACGACTGGCGGCGGCTGCGCGCGTGGCTGCTATGGTACGGCCGCGGCACGACGCCGGCCGACGCCGGTGCGGCGACCGGACGCGCGCGACAATGACCCTCGGCGTCGCGCGCGAAAGCGCACGGCGCGCGCCGCTTGTGCTTTGCTGAAGAATCAGGTCGAGGTGCAGATCGCATGAAGAAGCTGTTTGCCGTATTCGCGTTCGCCGTCGTTGCCGCCTGCATGGTCGGAGGGACGTCGCCGTCGATGGCGCAGCCCGCGACGCGGGCGCGCCTGCCCGATTTCGCCGACCTCGTCGAGAAGGTCGGGCCGGCCGTCGTGAACATCCGCACCACCGAGCGCGCGAACGGCGATCGTTCGCAGTTGCCGCAGTTCCCGTTCCCCGACGGACTCGACGAGAACGACCCGTTCTACGACTTCTTCCGCCGCTTCTTCCCGCCGCGTCCGGGTCCCGGTCCGCGCGCTCCGGGGCGCAACGGCCCGGGGGCGGGCGAAGAGGTGCCGCGCGGCATCGGTTCGGGTTTCATCATCTCGTCCGACGGCTACGTCCTCACCAACCATCACGTGGTCGAGGGCGCCGACGACATCTACGTGACGCTCACCGACAAGCGCGAGCTGCGCGGCAAGCTGATCGGCTCGGACCGGCGCACCGACGTCGCATTGGTCAAGGTCGAGGCGACCCATCTTCCGTTCATGACGATCGGCGATTCGGAGCGCCTGCGCGTCGGCGAATGGGTGCTCGCGATCGGCTCGCCTTTCGGCCTGGACAACACCGTCACTGCCGGCATCGTGTCGGCCAAGAGCCGCGATACCGGCGACTACCTGCCGTTCATCCAGACCGACGTCGCCGTGAACCCGGGCAACTCCGGCGGACCGCTGATCAATCTCTCCGGCGAGGTGGTCGGAATCAACTCGCAGATCTACAGCCGCACCGGCGGGTTCATGGGGATCTCGTTCGCCATCCCGATCGACGAGGTGATGCGCGTGGTGGAGCAGTTGCGTGCCACCGGACGCGTCGTTCGCGGTCGCATCGGCGTCGGCATCTCGGAAGTCACGCGCGACGTGGCCGGTCCGCTCGGGCTCGGACGTCCGTCCGGGGCGCTCGTGCGCAGCATCGAGCAGGGCGGTCCGGCGGAGAACGCGGGGCTCGAGGTCGGCGACATCATCCTGCAGTTCGACGGCAGGAAGATCGAACGCTCGAGCGACCTGCCGCGGATGGTGGGGGCGACGAAGCCGGGGTCGACCGTGCCGATCGAGGTATGGCGCCGCGGCGAGACGAAGCAGTTCCGCATCACGGTGGCCGAGCTGGAACCCGAGCGGTCGGCGCGTTCGCGCTCGACCGAGCCGCGGCGCGGCGAGCAGCCGCCGGCGGTCAATTCGCTCGGCCTTGCCGTCTCCGACCTGTCCGAGCAGCAGAAGCAGCGGCTGCGCGTGCGCGGAGGGGTCGTCGTCGACGCCTCGGAGGGGGCGGCGGCGCGCGCCGGGATCCGCCAGGGCGACATCCTGCTGTCGATCAACAACGAGGAGATCCCGAACGCACGGCGTTTCGCCGAGATCGTGGCGAAGCTCGATCCGTCGAAGGCGGCGGTGCTGCTGGTGCGGCGGGGGGATACGGCGCAGTTCGTGCCGTTGCGGCCGGAGCCGCGCTGAGGAGTCGATGCAGCACATCCGCAATTTCTCGATCATCGCGCACATCGATCACGGTAAATCGACGCTCGCCGACCGGCTGATCCAGCGCTGCGGCGGGCTGAGCGATCGGGAGATGGCGGAGCAGGTGCTCGATTCGATGGCGCTCGAGCGCGAGCGCGGCATCACGATCAAGGCGCAGACGGCGGCGCTGCAGTACGAGGCGCGCGACGGGCGCGTTTACTCGCTGAACCTGATCGACACGCCGGGGCACGTCGACTTCTCCTACGAAGTGAGCCGCTCGCTGTCGGCCTGCGAGGGGGCGCTGCTGGTCGTCGACGCTTCGCAGGGCGTCGAGGCGCAGACGGTGGCCAACTGCTACACGGCGATCGACCTGGGTGTCGAGGTGGTGCCGGTGCTCAACAAGATCGACCTTCCGCAGGCCGATCCGGACACCGCGGCCGCCGAGATCGAGGACGTGATCGGCATCGATGCGAGCGACGCGATCCGCGCCAGCGCGAAGACCGGCGAGGGTATCGACGACATCCTCGAAGCGATCGTCGCGCGCATCCCGCCGCCGAAAGGCGACCCGGCCGGGCCGCTGCAGGCGCTGATCATCGACTCCTGGTTCGACAACTACGTCGGCGTCGTGATGCTGGTGCGCGTGTTCAACGGCGTGCTGCGCGCGCGCGACCGCATCCGGCTGATGGCCACCGGCGCCGTGCACAACTGCGAGCAGCTCGGCGTGTTCACGCCGAAGGCCACGGCGCGCGACGCGCTGGAAACCGGCGCCGTCGGCTACGTGATCACCGGGATCAAGGAGCTGAAGGCGGCGAAGGTCGGCGACACGATCACGCTCGCCGCGCAGCCGGCGCCCAGGCCGCTGCCGGGCTTTCGCGAGATCAAGCCGTCGGTGTTCGCCGGCCTGTACCCGGTGGAGGCGAACCAGTTCGAGGCGATGCGTGAGGCGCTCGAGAAGCTGCAGCTGAACGACGCGTCGCTGCATTTCGAGCCCGAGGTGTCGCAGGCGCTGGGCTTCGGCTTCCGCTGCGGGTTCCTGGGGCTGCTGCACATGGACATCGTGCAGGAGCGGCTGGAGCGCGAGTTCGACATGGACCTCGTCACGACGGCGCCCACCGTCGTCTACCAGGTGTTGCTGCGCGACGGCGAGGTGCTGCGGGTGGAGAACCCGTCGAAGATGCCCGAGCCGTCGAAGATCGAGGAGATCCGCGAGCCGATCGTCACCGTGACGATCTTCACGCCGCAGGAGTACGTCGGCGCGATCATGACGCTGTGCACCGGCAAGCGCGGCGTGCAGCGCAACCTCGCCTATCACGGCCGGCAGGTGCAGCTCACCTACGAGCTGCCGATGAACGAGATCGTGCTCGACTTCTTCGACAAGCTGAAATCGACCTCGCGCGGCTACGCGTCGATGGACTACGAGTTCCTCGAGTACCGTGCCTCCGACGTGGTGAAGATGGACATTCTCGTCAACAACGAGAAAGTGGACGCACTGTCGCTGATCGTGCATCGCAGCGTGGCGCAGAGTCGCGGACGCGAGGTCGCGGCGAAGATGCGCGAGTTGATCCCGCGGCAGATGTACGACGTCGCGATCCAGGCGGCGATCGGGGCGAACATCATCGCGCGCGAGAACGTCAAGGCGCTGCGCAAGAACGTGCTCGCCAAGTGCTACGGCGGCGACATCACGCGCAAGAAGAAGCTGCTCGAGAAGCAAAAGGCCGGCAAGAAGCGGATGAAGCAGGTGGGGACGGTGGAGATCCCGCAGGAAGCCTTCCTCGCCGTATTGCAGGTGGACGACAGATGAATCGCTCGATCTATTTATGCCAACAATGAATTTCGCGCTGATTTTGTTCCTGCTGCTCGTCGTCACCTTTGTGGCCTGGGTGGCCGATCGCCTGGTGTTTCGTACGCGCCGCCTGCGGGCCGCCGATGCCGCGGTGGCCGAGTTCGATCGCGTCGGCGCGCCGGCGCTCGGCCGCGCGGCCGGCCCGGAGGCGGTGGAGGCCGAGCGCGAGGCGCTGCGCGCCAACCGCACGCGCCAGCCGCTGTGGCTCGAGTACACGGCGGGCCTGTTCCCGGTGATCCTCGTCGTCTTCGTGCTGCGCTCGTTCGTCGCCGAGCCCTTCAAGATCCCGTCGGAGTCGATGCTGCCGACGCTGGTGGTCGGCGACCTGATCCTGGTGAACAAGTTCTCCTACGGCGTGCGCCTGCCGGTGATCCACACCAAGGTGATCGACGTCGGCGAGCCGCAGCGCGGCGACGTGATGGTGTTCCGCTTTCCGCAGGATCCGTCGGTGGACTACATCAAGCGGGTGATCGGGCTGCCGGGCGACGTCGTCAGCTACCAGGACAAGCGCCTGTCGATCAACGGTCAACTCGTGCCGCTCGAGCGCGCCGGCGAGTTCGAGGACACCCGCAAGCTGACGCTCTATCCGCAGTATTCAGAAAGAATCGGAGATGTCACGCATAAGATATTGACAGACTTGGAAAAACCGTCTGACATTCAGCCTGTGTTCCACTTTCCGAACTTCGAAGACTGCCGTTACTCGGCCGGAGGGGTGACATGCAAGGTTCCGCCCGGCCACTACTTCATGATGGGCGACAACCGCGAGAACAGCCTGGACAGCCGTTTCTGGGGTTTCGTTCCGGAGGAGAACATCGTCGGCAAGGCGTTCTTCATCTGGATGAACTTCGGCGACCTCGGGCGCATCGGACGCTTCCAATGAATTCCATTCGTGCCTCCTTTCCGGCGCCGCGGCAGTTACAGGCGGGGCTGTCGCTGCTGGGCCTGCTGCTCGCGGCGGTCGTCATCGTCGTGGTCGCGCTGATCGGCTTGCGCGTCGTGCCGTCCGCGCTCGAGTACCGTGCGATCGTCAGCGCGGTGAACAAGATCGGCAGCAGCGGCGCCAACACGCCGCGCGACGTGCAGTCGGCCTTCGATCGTTTCGCGGCGGTCGACGACATCCGGTCGATTTCCGGCAAGGACCTGGCGGTCGAGCGAATGCCCGACGGCACGATGTCCGTCTCCTTCCAGTACGAGAAGCGCATTCCGCTCTACGGGCCCGCATCGCTGGTCATCGATTACCAGGGTTCGAACCGCGTGCGCTGATGCCGACATGAGCCTCGACGACCTGCAGCAGCAACTCGGTCATCGTTTCGTCGACGATGCGTTGCTGCGGCAGGCGCTCACGCATCGCAGCTACGGCCAGCCGAACAACGAGCGCCTCGAGTTCCTCGGCGACTCGGTGCTCAATTGCGTCGTCGCGGCGATGCTCTACCGGCACTTCGCGCGCATCGACGAGGGCGATCTTTCCCGGCTGCGCGCGAACCTGGTCAAGCAGCAGTCGCTGGTCGAGATCGCGCAGCGCCTCGGCTTGAGCGCGCACCTGCTGCTCGGCGAGGGAGAAGCGCGCAGCGGCGGCTTTCGCCGTCCCTCGATCCTCGGCGACACCGTCGAGGCGATCGTCGGCGCTGTGTTCCTCGACGCGGGCTTCGACGCCGCGCAGGCGATGATCGTCGCGCTCTACGAGCCGATCCTGAAGACGGTCGATCCGAAGACGCTGGGCAAGGACGCGAAGACGCTGCTGCAGGAGCACCTGCAGGGCAAGAAGCTGCCGCTGCCGCTCTATTCGGTGGTCGCCACGCACGGCGCCGCGCACAGCCAGGTGTTCGAGGTCGAGTGCGCGATACCGAAGCTGCAGATTCACGTGCTGGGCAGCGGCGCGAGCCGGCGCGCGGCCGAGCAGGCGGCGGCACGCGGTGCGCTCGAAGCCGCGCAGGCGAAGGCGTCGGCGCGGCGCTCGCGCGCGCGCACGAATCGATCGTCGCCGCCGGCGCAGGAAGAGGACTCGGAGCCCCCGGCGCCGCAGGACACGGCGGCAGGCGGCGCGCTCGATGCGCCTCGCGCGCACGCCGCCTGATTCGCGCTTCGGCTTTCCGCCTCGATGTTCCGCTGCGGCACCGTCGCCCTGGTCGGGCGTCCGAACGTCGGCAAGTCCACGCTGCTGAACCGCCTGGTCGGGCAGAAGCTGTCGATCACCTCCGATCGCCCGCAGACGACGCGGCATCGCATCGTCGGCGTCGTGCACCGGCCCGAGGCACAGCTGCTGTTCCTCGACAGTCCCGGCTACCAGACGCGAGTCGGCGGCCCGATGAACCGCGTGCTGAACCGCACGTCGATGCAGGTGGCGCAGGACGCCGACGTCGTCGTGCTCGTTTGCGACGCGCGCAACTGGACCGCGACCGACGCGCGCCTCGCGCAGGCGCTGCCGGCAGACCGGCCGGTGCTGCTCGCGATGAACAAGATCGATCTGGTGAAGGACAAGGAACGGCTGCTGCCGGCGATAGCGCGCGCGCGCCAGGCGCGTGACTTCGACGAGATCGTGCCGGTGAGCGCGCGCAGCGGACGCCAGGTGGACGCGCTCGTCGAGGCGTGCGCGAAGCGGCTGCCCGAGGGGCCGCCCGCCTACGCTGCCGACGCGCTCACCGATCGAAGCGAACGGTTCCTCGCCGCCGAGACGATCCGCGAGAAGCTGTTCCGCCAGCTCGGCGACGAGCTGCCCTACGAGAGCACGGTGGAGATCGAGCGCTTCGAGGAGCTGCCGGCGCTGCGGCGCATCCATGCGGCGATCGTCGTCGCGCGCGACGCGCAGCGCCCGATCGTGATCGGCGCGCGCGGCGAGCGCATCAAGCGCATCGCCACCGAAGCGCGCCTGGATCTCGAGCGCCTGTTCGGCACGAAGGTCTTCCTCGAACTCTTCGTGAAGGTGAAGTCGGGCTGGGCAGGCAGCGAGCAGAGCCTGCGAAGCTATGGCTACGAGTAGCCGCGAAGAGCCGGCCTGGCTGCTGCATTCCACGCCGTATCGCGAGACGAGCCTGGTCGTCGATCTGTTCACCCGCGAGCACGGCCGCATCGCTGCCGTGGCCAAGGGCGCCAAGCGGCCGCGCTCGAGCCTGCGCGCGGTGCTGCTGCAGTTCCAGCCGCTGCGCGTGTCGTGGACCGGCCGCCGCGAGCTGCGCACACTCACCGGCGCCGAGTGGAGCGGAGGGCTCGATGCGCCGCGCGGCGACGCGCTGCTGTGCGCGTTCTACCTGAACGAGCTGCTGATGCGCCTGCTCGCGCGGGAGGACCCGCATCCGCTGCTGTTCGACGCCTACGGCGAGGCGCTGGTGCAGCTGGGCGCGCAGCCGTCGCTCGACGAGACGCTGCGCCGCTTCGAATGGACGCTGCTGCGCGAGATCGGCTACGCGCCCGATCTCGAGCGCGATGCGGCGCGCGAGCCGATCGAAGCGCAGCGCCACTACGGCTGGCGACCGGGCGAGGGCTTCGTCGTGCGCGACGCAGCCTCGCCCGATTGCGTATCGGGCCGCGTGCTGCAGGAGCTGGCCGAGGGGCGGCACGGGTCGGTCGCGAGCCGACAACAGGCAAAATACCTGACGCGGGCGATCCTGTCGCACCACCTCGACGGCGCGCCGCTGAGCACGAGGCAGATCCTGCTCGATCTGCACAAGCTCTGACCCTGGAGACCTGACCCTGGAGATTGCCTCGACATGATCGAGCTGGGCGTGAACATCGACCACGTCGCCACCGTTCGCCAGGCCCGGCGCACCTACGAGCCCGATCCCGTGTGGGCCGCGGTCGAGGCGCATCTGGGCGGCGCCGACGGCATCACCGTGCATCTGCGCGAGGACCGCCGCCACGTGCACGACGAAGACGTGCGCCGACTGCGCGAGCTGACGCACATCAAGCTCAATCTCGAGATGGCGCCCACCGACGAGATGCTGCGCATCGCGCTCGATCTGCGTCCCGAGATGGCGATGCTCGTTCCCGAAGGCCGCCAGGAAGTGACGACCGAGGGCGGCCTGGACATCGCCGCGCAGTCCGACCGGCTGCGCGATTTCGTCGCGGCGCTGGCCGAAGGCGGCATCGTCACCAGCGTGTTCATCGACGCCGATCCGCGCCAGGTCGATGCCGCCGCGGCGATCGGCGCGCGCGTGTGCGAGGTGCACACCGGGCCTTATGCGCACGCCTTCCATTCGCAGGGGCGCGACGCCGAAGGCGCGCCGGTGGTGGCCGAGCTGGCGCGCATCGCGCGCGCGGGCGCGGCCATCCGCGGGCACGGCATGCGCTTCAACGCGGGGCACGCGCTGAACTATTTCAACGTGCAGCCGGTCGCCGCGCTCGACGGCGTGCGCGAGCTGCACATCGGGCACGCGATCGTCTCGCGCGCGCTGTTCGTCGGCATGCGCGAGGCGGTACGCGAAATGAAGCGGCTGATCCGCGAGGCAGCCGCGGGCAGCGCGCGATGATCCACGGCGTGGGCACCGACATCGTGCTCGTCGAGCGCGTGGAGGCGCTGCTCGCGCGCTGGGGCGAGCGCTTCGCGCGCCGCGTGCTCGGCGACGACGAGCTGGCCGAGTACCGGCGCCGCGGCGGCAAGGGCGGCCACGGCAGCGGCTACGCGGCCCGCTATCTCGCCAAGCGCTTCGCCGCGAAGGAAGCTTTCGGCAAGGCGCTCGGCGTCGGACTGCACGCGCCGATGACGCTGCATTCGCTGCAGGTGCTCAACGATGCGCGCGGCCGGCCGGTGGCTGTCGCCCGCAATGCGCTCGCCCGGCATCTCGACGAGCACGGGCTGGTCGCGCACCTGTCGCTGTCCGACGAGCGCGACAGCGCGCTCGCCTTCGTGATCGTCGAACGCAGGGGGGCGGGATGAGCGGGCCCGCGCAGCGGAACGATTCCGGCACGCTCGCCGGCGGGTCGCCCATGCTCCCGCGCGGACCGGTCGTCGTCGACGTCGCCGGCTGCTCGCTCGATGCACACGAGCGCGAGCGGCTGCTGCATCCGCTGGTCGGCGGCGTGATCCTCTTCGCGCGCAACTTCGAATCGAAGGTGCAGCTCGAGCATCTGTGCGCCGGGATCCACGCGCTGCGCACGCCGCCGCTGCTCGTCTGCGTCGATCACGAGGGCGGGCGCGTGCAGCGCTTCCGCAAGGGCTTCACCGAGCTGCCGCCGATGCGCGAGCTGGGAAGGCTGTGGGACGAGAATCCGCAGGCGGCGTGCCGGCGCGCCACCGAGATCGGCCGCACGATCGGCTCGGAGCTGCGCGCCGTCGGCGTGGACCTGTGCTTCACGCCGGTGCTCGACCTCGACTGGGGACGCTCGGCGGTGATCGGCGACCGCGCGTTCCATTCCGATGCCGCTGCCGTCGCGGCGCTGGCGCGCAGTCTGTCGCACGGCCTGCTGCTGGCCGGCATGGCGAACTGCGGCAAGCATTTCCCCGGTCACGGTTTCGCCGATGCCGATTCGCACGTCGCGCTGCCGGTGGACGAGCGCGGCCTGGACGAACTGCTCGCCGAGGACGCCGCGCCCTATGCCTGGCTGGGCGAGGCGCTGCTGTCGGTGATGCCGGCGCACGTCGTCTATCCGGCGGTGGACCTGCAGCCGGCCGGGTTCTCGCCGCGCTGGCTGCGCGCGATCCTGCGCGAGCGGCTGGGCTTTCGCGGCCTGATCTTCAGCGACGACCTGACGATGGAAGGCGCCACCGTGGCCGGCGACATCGTCGCGCGCGCGCAGGCGGCGCTCGCGGCCGGCTGCGACATGGTGCTCGTGTGCAATCGGCCCGATCTGGCCGACGAGCTGCTCGCGCGGCTGGCCTGGACTCCCGAGGAGGGGTTCCAGCAGCGGCTGGCCGCGCTGTTCCGGCCCTGAATCGGCACTGAGTCGGCACTGAGTCGGCCCCGAGCGTCGTCCAGCAGAACGTCGTGCAGCAGAAGGATCCGTCCCCCGTAGAGCCGCAGCAGCCCGAAGCCTCGCCCGGGTCGCCGCAGGCTTTCGACCTGCGCGCGTATCTCGCGCAACTGCCGAACCGTCCGGGCGTGTACCGGATGATCGGCGCGAACGATGCGCTGCTCTACGTCGGCAAGGCGCGCGACCTGAAGAAGCGCGTCGCGTCGTATTTCAACAAGGGGCAGCCGAGCCGGCGCATCGCGCACATGATCGAGCGCATCGAGCGCATCGAGACGACGGTCACGCGCTCGGAAGCCGAGGCGCTGCTGCTCGAGAACAACCTGATCAAGACGGCGGCGCCGCGCTACAACATCCTGTTCCGCGACGACAAGTCGTATCCGTACCTGAAGATCACCGGGCACGAGTTCCCGCGCCTGGTCTACTACCGCGGCCCGATCGACCGGAGCAACCGGTATTTCGGGCCGTTCCCGAACGCGAAGGCGGTGCGCGAGGCGATCCAGGTGCTGCAGAAGGTGTTCCGGCTGCGCACCTGCGAGGACAGCGTCTTCGCCAATCGCACGCGGCCGTGCCTGCTGCACCAGATCGGGCGGTGCAGCGCACCGTGCGTGGGGAAGATCGACCGCGAGGCCTATGCGCGCGACGTCGATGCAGCGGTTCGTTTCCTGCAGGGCGAGCACGGCGCGGTGCTCGCCGAGCTGGAGGAGCGCATGCGCGCGGAAGCCGCGGCGCTGCGCTTCGAGGCCGCCGCCGTGCTGCGCGATCGGATGGCGGCGCTGTCGAAGGTGCTCAGCCGCCAGTCGATGGAGACCGCGCCCGACGCCGACGCCGACATCGTCGCGGTGGCGATGCGCGGCGGCCGCATCTGCGTGAACCTGGCGATGGTGCGCGGCGGGCGCCACCTCGGCGACAAGGCGATGTTCCCGGTGCATGCCGCGGAGGCGGGCGATGCGGAGTCGGCGGCCGACGTGCTCGAGGCCTTCGTCGCGCAGCACTATGACGGCATGCCGGTGCCGCCGGTGCTCGTGGTGGACGGCGTCGCGCCCGATCCGGCGCTGCTCGAATGGTTGCAGCAGCAGGCCGGGCACGCGGTGCAGTGGATCCGCCAGCCGCAGGGCGTGCGCCGCGAATGGCTCGACCTCGCGCGGCAGAATGCCGAGGTGTCGCTCGTGCGCGTGCTGTCGGAGGAGGGCTCGCAGCAGGCGCGCACGCGCTCGCTCGCGCAGATGCTCGGTCTGGACGACAGCGACCTCGATGCGCTGCGCATCGAATGCTTCGACGTGAGCCACACGATGGGCGAGGCGACGCAGGCCTCCTGCGTCGTCTTCCAGCATCACGCGATGCAGCGCTCGCAATATCGGCGCTTCAACATCCGCGGCATCGAAGGCGGCGACGACTACGCCGCGATGCGACAGGTGCTCGAGCGCCGCTACGCGGAGGCGCCGCTGCCCGACCTGGTGCTGATCGACGGCGGCGCGGGCCAGGTCGAAGTGGCGCGCCAGGTGTTCGCCGACCTCGGGCTGGACATCTCGACGATCGTCGGCGTGGCCAAGGGCGAGGGGCGCAAGGTGGGACTCGAGACGCTGGTGTTCGCCGACGGGCGCGCGCCGATCGTGCCCGGCGCGCAATCGGCCGCGCTGATGCTGATCGCGCAGATCCGCGACGAGGCGCATCGCTTCGCGATCACCGGCATGCGCGCGCGGCGCGCGAAGGCGCGCAACAGCTCTCGGCTCGAGGAGATCGACGGCGTGGGGCCGCGGCGCCGGCAGCGGCTGCTCGCCCGTTTCGGGGGGCTGCGTGGCATCATGGCGGCGAGCGTCGACGACCTCGCCTCGGTGCAGGGCGTTTCGCGTACGCTCGCGGAGGAGATCTACCGCCGGCTGCACTGAGAACGCTCGGCCCTCCACGCACGTACTCGCGATCCCTGCATGGTTCTGAATCTCCCGACGCTGCTTACCTGGACCCGCGTGCTGGCGATCCCGCTGCTGGTCGCCGTGTTCTATCTCCCGCTGAGCGTTCCTGCGCAGAACCTCGTCGCCACCGCGCTCTTCGTCGCCGCGGCGATCACCGACTGGCTCGACGGGTGGCTCGCGCGGCGCTGGGGCCAGACCTCCGCCTTCGGCGCCTTCCTCGATCCGGTCGCCGACAAGCTGATCGTCTGCGTTGCGCTGGTGATGCTGGTTTCGCTCGGCCGGGTCGACGCGATCGTCGCGGCGATCATCGTCGGGCGCGAGCTGACGATCTCGGCGCTGCGCGAATGGATGGCGCAGATCGGCGCACGCACGAGCGTGGCCGTGCACTCGATCGGCAAGTTCAAGACGATCGCGCAACTGGTGGCGATCCCGCTGCTGCTGTACGACCGGCCGCTGTTCGCCGTGCTCGACACGCACCGCATCGGCACCTGGCTGATCTACGCGGCGGCGATCCTCACCGTCTGGTCGATGACCTACTACCTGCGCCGCGCCTGGCCGTACCTGCGCGATTCGCGCTGAGGGCGGCATCCGGCTCGTCCGCTTCGCCGGCCCGCCGCCCGGACGACGGATCTTCGCCGCTGGCCAGCGAGTCGAGGATCGGGCATTCCGGCCGATCGTCGCCATGGCACGAGGCGGCCAGCTTTTGCAGCGTCGCCTTCATCTCGAGCAGTTCGCGCACCTTGCGCTCGAGCCGTTCGACCTGCTCGAGCGCGAGCGCCTTGACCTTCGCGCTCGGGCGGCTGCGGTCCTGCCACAGGCCGACCAGTTGCGCGATCTCGGCGATCGAGAAGCCCAGATCGCGGGCGCGCGCGATGAAGGCGAGCAGGTGCACGTCGTTGGCCGTGTACCGCCGGTAGCCGGCATCGCTGCGCGCGGCCGGCGGGATCAGGCCGAGCGATTCGTAGTGACGAATCATCTTCGGCGAGACGCCGGAAGCGCGCGAGGCCTCTCCGATGTTCATCGGTTGCGTGCCCGGGCCGGTCATTCGGGTGCAGCCGTCGCGGGCAGCGGCGCCGCTGCTTTCGCGATGCCGCCCGGGCGGTTCCGGGACGACGCCGCGGCGCCGTCGCCGCCCGGCTGCCAGCGTCGAAGCAGCAATGCGTTGCTGACCACGCTCACGCTCGAGAAGGCCATCGCGGCCCCCGCGATGACCGGGTCGAGGTAGCCCAGCGCCGCCAGCGGCACGCCGACCGCGTTGTAGAAGAAGGCCCAGAAGAGGTTCTGCCGGATCTTCGCGTAGGTGCGGCGCGACACGTCGATCGCATCGGCGACGAGCCGAGGGTCGCCGCGCATCAGCGTGATGCCGGCCGCCTCCATCGCGACGTCGGTGCCGGTGGACATCGCGATGCCGACGCTCGCCGCCGCCAGCGCAGGCGCGTCGTTGATCCCGTCGCCCACCATCGCGACGACAGCGCCGCCGCGCGCCAGCTCGGCGACGATCGCGGCCTTCGTTTCGGGCAGGACCTCGGCACGAACTTCGTCGATGCCGAGTTGCGAGGCGACCGACTGCGCGCTTCCGCGGTTGTCGCCGGTGACGAGCACGGTGCGCACGCCGCGCGCGTGCAGCGACGCGATCGCCTCGGCGGCTTCGGGCTTGACCTCGTCGCCGAAGGCGAGCAGGCCCAGCAGTTCGTGCGAGCTGCCGTTCTTCCGGGCGAGCCACGAAACGGTGCGGCCTTCGGACTGCAGCCGCGCGGCCTGCGCCTTCAGTTCGCCGGGCGAGACGCCCAGTTCCTCGAGCAGGCGAGGGCTGCCCAGGTGCAGCGATTCGTCGTCGACGATGCCGTGGATGCCCCGTCCGGCCAGTGCGCGCACTTCGCGCGCCGGTGGAATCGGGAGCCCGCGCGCGCGTGCGGCTTCGAGCACCGCCTTCGCCAGCGGATGTTCGCTGGCGCTCTGCAGCCCGGAGGCCAGGCGCAGCACTTCCTGTTCGCTGCTCGCGCCGACGGCGAGCACGGCCGCCAGCCGCGGTTGGCCGATCGTCAGCGTGCCGGTCTTGTCGAAGGCGACGGTGGTGACCGAGTGCGCGCGCTCGAGCGCCTCGGCGTCCTTGATCAGAATGCCGTGACGCGCGGCGACGCCGGTGCCGGCCATGATCGCCGTCGGCGTGGCGAGCCCGAGCGCGCAGGGGCAGGCGATGACGAGCACGGCAACCGCGTTCAGCAGCGCGCTTTCCCAATCGCCGGTGGCGAGCCCCCACGCCGCGAGCGTGAGCAGCGCGATGCCCAGCACCACCGGCACGAACACCGCGCTCACGCGATCGACGAGTCGCTGGATCGGTGCCTTCGCCGCCTGCGCGCCCTCGACCATGCGGATGATCCGCGCCAGCATCGACTCGCTGCCGATGGCCAGCGTGCGCACGACGAGCAGTCCTTCGGCGTTGATCGATCCGCCGGTGACGCGATCGCCGAGCGCCTTGGCCACCGGCAGGCTCTCGCCGGTGATCAGCGATTCGTCGGCATGGCTGCGTCCCTCGACGATTTCGCCGTCGACCGGGATCCGCTCGCCCGGACGGACGACGACGAAGTCGCCGACGCGCACCTTCGCCGCCGGCACTTCGGTCTCGACGCCGTCGCGGCGCACGCGCGCCGTCTGTGGCCGCAATGCCTTCAATGCGCGGATCGCGTCGGCGGTTTGGCGCTTGGCGCGCGCCTCGAGCCACTTGCCCAGCAGCACGAGCGTGATCACCGTGGCCGACGCTTCGAAGTACAGGTGCGGCATGCCGTGCCCGTGCGCGGCGAACATCAGGTACAGCGACAGGCCGTAGGCTGCCGAGGTGCCGAGCGCCACCAGCAGGTCCATGTTGCCGGTGCCCGCGCGCAGCGCCTTCCATCCGGCACGGTAGAAGCGCGCGCCCAGCCAGAACTGCACGGGCGTCGCGAGCAGCAGTTGCGCCCACGCCGGCAACATCCAGTCGCGGCCGAAGGGCGCGCCGAGCATCGGAGCGACCAGCGGCAGCGTGATCACGGCGGCGAGCGCGACGGGCCACCAGCCGGGCAGGCGGGGAGCGTTCGATGTCGCCGCAGCGTCGGATTCCGCCTCGGCGCTGGGGGCGACCTCGTAGCCGGCGCGCTCGATCGCTTCATGCAGCGCCTGCAGCGGCGTGGCGCCCAGCGTCTCGACGCGCGCGCGTTCGGTGGCCAGGTTGACCGAGACGCCGACGACGCCGGGTACCTTCGCCAGCGCCCGCTCGACGCGCCCGACGCAGGAAGCGCAGGTCATCCCGGCGACGGGGATGTCGAAGGTTTCGCGCGCGACTTCGTAGCCGGCCTTCTCGACGGCCTGGGCGAGGTCCGAAGCGGTGACCGACGCGTCGGCGCGCACGCTGGCGATTTCGGTGGCGAGGTTGACGCTCGCCTCGACGACGCCGGGCAGCTTCTGCAGTGCGCGCTCGACACGCCCCACGCACGACGCGCAGGTCATCCCCTTGACCTGAAGCTGGAGGGCGCCGGTCTGGGCGGACGAGGGAAGGGAAGAGGTGCTCATCGAGGATTCCCGGGACGATGCTGTTGGTTGCATCGTCCACCTTGACGTCATGTCAAGGTCAAGTCCTCGATTTCAAGCTCGGCGCGCCGTTTGCTTCGTCAGTCTCCGGATTCCGGGCGTCCGGTCTCCGCTGTCGAGGAGAAAGTCGTCGTGGCCGTCATCATCGAGCGAAGGTATTCCCAGGTGATTCATCCGCTCCATGCGGTTCTGCTGGCGGGGACGATTCCCCTGTTCCTCGGTGCGGCGCTCGGCGACGCTGCCTACGGCGCGAGCTACGAGATCCAGTGGAAGAACTTCGCGTCCTGGCTCCTCGTCGGGGGTCTGGTCCTCGCCGTGATCGCGTTCATCTTCGCGATCGTCGACCTGTTCCGTGCCGATCGTCGGGCCCGGGGCGTCGTCCCGTATGCGCTGCTGCTGTTGGCGACCTGCGCGGTCGGCCTGCTCGATGCGCTGATGCACGCGCGCGACGCGTGGGCGAGCATGCCCGCCGGTCTCGCGCTGTCGGTCGTGGTCACCGTGCTTGCGTGCGTCGCTACGTGGTGGGGTTTTCGCAGGCCGCGCATCGGAGAAACGGCATGAGGAGAAACGGCACGAGGCACACCGGCTTCGCGGCAATCGGCGCGTTTTCGGTGCTGCTGTCCGGATGCGAG
>CALCZN010000031.1:0-25738 GCA_937903095.1 uncultured Burkholderiales bacterium | reverse complement strand
CTCGCGCGCTTCGACGCGGCGACGATCACCGCGCGGCGAACCGCCGCGCTGTCGGCGCTCGCCGCGCTCGAGCTCGCCGGCGCGCGCCGCGAGCGGCTGCTCGTCTTCGGCTCGGGCGTGCAGGCGCGCGCACACGTCGAAGCCTTCCGTGCGATGTTGCCGCTGCGCGAGGTGACGGTACATTCGCGCAACCCCCGTCACGCGCGTGCGTTCGCCCAGGCGGTGGACGAGAGCGGCCTGCCGTGTCGAGCCGTCGATTCGCCGGTGCCGATCGCCGGATACGATCTGGTCGTCACCGCAACTTCCAGTTGCGAGCCGCTGTTCGACGACGATCCGCGATTCGACGGATTCATCGCGGCGATCGGCGCCTACCGTCCCGGGATGTGCGAACTGCCGGCGGCGCTGCTGCAGCGCGCCGTGCTCTTCGCCGACGACGTCGAAGCGGCGCGCAGCGAAGCGGGCGACCTGATACGCGCCGACGTCGACTGGGCGCGCGTGGCCGGCTTCGAGCGCGTGGCCGCCGGCGAGGCGAAGGCGCCGGCGTACGGGCCGGTCGTGTTCAAGAGCGTCGGACAGGCGCTGTGGGACCTCGCCGCGTGCCGTCTCGCCTGGGCGCGACTGCAGCAGGAGACTGAACGATGAGTGAACGATGAGCGCGACGCCGCACGCCGATTTCGGACGCGTTCGCGTGTTCTTCGGCGAGAAGAACGGCAAGTATCCCGACGGCAATCAGGTGCTCGTGCGCGGCAGCGACACGCGCGCGGCCTTCGACACGCCGCTGGTCGCCGAGCGCATCGGCGAGCCGCTCGAATCGGCCGAGCTCGTCGTGCTCGGCCACGTGCACGAAGACCACATGGCCGGGCTGCATCGGCTGCCGCGCGCGAAGGTGTTCGCGCACGAGCGCGACGTCGAGGCCGCGCGCAGCTGGGACGGGCTCGCCGCGCATTACGGGCTCCAGGCATCGGTGAAGGAAGCGATGTACGCGAAGATCGTTCGCGAGTTCCGGTACGCGCCTCGTCCGGACGCGATCGCCTACCGCGACGGCGAGGTCTGGGAACTGGGCGGCGCGCGCGTTCGCGCCGTGCACATGCCCGGGCACACGGCCGGCCATTGCGTGCTCGTCGTCGAGCCCGACGCGGTCGCCTTCATCGGCGACATCGACCTGAGCGGCTTCGGCCCCTATTACGGCGACGCGAGCTCGGACCTCGGCGCGTTCCGGCGCACGCTCGCGCGACTGCCAGAGCTGGACGCGAAGGTGTGGATCACCTCGCATCACCGCGGCGCCTACACCGATCGCAGGGCGTTCCTCGACGCGCTGCAGGCGTACGCCGCGAAGATCGACGAACGCGGCGAGCGCCTCCTCGAGATGCTGCGCGAGCGGCCGCGCACGCTCGAGGAGCTGGCGCAGGCACGGCTGCTCTACCCCGACGACTACGACGAAGTGTGGGTGCTCGACGCCGAACGCCGCACGATCGCGCAGCACCTCGACGAGCTGGTCGCGCAGGATCGGGTCGGCGCCGACGACGAAGGCCGCTACTTCGTGCGCTGATACGTACGCTGAGAAGCGGCCCGAGCGCACAGCGCCTCGCGATACACCGCGAGATTTCCCTCGACCATCGCATCGACCGAGAAGCGCTCGAGCACGCGCGCACGTGCGGCCGCGCCCATGCTTTCGCGCAGCGCGGGATCGTCTGCCAGCCGGCGCAGCGCGTCGGCCAGCGCCGGCACGTCGCCCGGCGCGACCAGCAGGCCGGTCACCCCGTCTTCGACCGCCTCCGGCATCCCGCCGGCGCGGCTCGCGACGACCGGCACGCCGGCCGCCTGCGCCTGCAGCAGCGCGATGCCGAGTCCCTCGCGATCGGCCGGGTGCGCGAGCACGTCGAGCCCGGCCATCCAGCGCGGCAGGTCGTCGCGAAAGCCGACGAAACGCACGATCGACGCGAGCCCGTCGCGCGCCGCGCGCGCCTCGAGATCGCCGCGCAGCGGCCCCTGCCCGAACAGCAGCACACGCAGGCGCGGCCGCTCGGGATGCAGCGCCTTCAGCGCATCGAAGAGATGGCGATGCCCCTTGCGCCGGATCAGCTGCGCGACGACGCCGATGACGATCGCGTCGTCGTCGAGCCCGAACTCGCGGCGAAAGGCGGCACGATCGACCGGCTGCAGCCAGGGCCGCGCATCGAGTGCGCTGCGCACGCAGCGCAGCCGCTGCGGCGACACCCCTTCGTCGAGCAGCACGTCGCGAATGCCGTCGGAGATCGCGATCACGCGGTCGAAGAGCCGGTACTTCAATGCCACGGCCCACGCGCGTTCGCGATTGTCGACGCGACGCGAAAGCACGCTGGGCACGCCGGCCAGCCGCGCGGCGATTCCTCCCCAGACGTCGCTGCCGCGCCTGCTGTGCAGGTGCACCAGATCGGGACGCGCGGTGCGAATGCGCGCGTGCAGCCGCGCGACGAAGCCGACGTCGAGATCGCCGCGCAGCCGCGTCGGCAGCACCTCGGCGAAGGGTGCGGCGTGCTCGGCGATCGCCGCGCCCGGCGGACAGACGAGCAGGTTCTCGACGCCGCGCTGCGCCAGGCCCTCGAGCAGGTAGACGACCTGGCGCGCGCCGCCGTAGTAGTGACGCCCGCCCTCGACGTGCAGCACCTTCATCCGGACACCCCCGCGAGCGCCAGGCGCGCCTCGTGCGCGACGCGCTCGGCGGTGATCTCGCGCATGCAGTCGAAGCGGCCTTCGCAGGTCGGCGCACGATGGCACGGCGAGCACGCGAGCCGGCGCCAGACGACGCGCGCGTTGTCGCGCCCGGTCACCGTGTACGGACAGGTTGAGCCGAACAGCGCGACGGTCGGCACGCCGAAGGCGATTCCCATGTGCGTCAATCCGGTGTCGACGCCGACGACGAGCGCCGCATCGCGCACCAGCGCCCCCGCCTGCGCGAGATCGGTGCGGCCGGCGAGATTCACGATGTGCGGCGCGTCGCGCACCAGCGCATCGGCCGCCGGCCGGTCGGCCGGCCCGCCGAGCAGCAGCGGAACCAGGCCGGTGTCCGCCTGCAGGCGCTTCGACAGCTCGCGCCACGCATCGTCGAACCAGTGCTTCTGCGGGCGGGTGGTGAAAGCGGCGAGCACGACATAGCTGCGGGCAGCCAGGCCGTTCTCGCCGAGCAGCGCGGCAGCCGATGTCGCCGCTTCGCGGCTCAGGTGCAGGCGCGGCAGGAAGTCGCCGACATCCAGTTGCAGATGTCGGGCCAGGTGCAGGTATTCCGACGAGATCCGCTGCGGATCGCCGCCGCGCGGCACGACCTCGGTGACGAAGCGCGAGCTGCCTTCCCGGGCGCCCAGGCCGACGCGGCGCGGCGCCCCGCTCAGCCATGCGAGGAAGGCGCTCTTGAACAGACCGTGCAGGTCGAGCGCGAGATCGTAGCGCCCTGCGCGCAGCCGCGCGCGAAAGCGCCGGATCTCGCGAACGAGCGTGATCCAGCGGCCCGTGCGCAGCAGCGTGCGCCAGCGCTTCTTCGGCCAGACGATGCATTCGTCGATCGCGGGGTCGTTCGACACGAGCGCGTCGATCCCGGGCTCGACGACCCAGGCGATGCAGGCATCGGGCCAGGTGCGTCGCAGCGCCTCCGCCAGCGGCGTCGTGAAGACCACGTCGCCGATCGCCGAGGTGCGCACGATCAGGATGCGTTCAGGCAGAGGAGATCCCCGCTTCGGAGGCTGCAGGCGCCTGCATCGCATCGACCCTGCGCAGCACTTCTTGCAGGACGATGGCTTGCATGGCCGGCGCTTCGATCGCCTCGATCTGCGGATCGTGACGCAGCGCCCGCGTCGTACCGAACAGGCCCAGGCAACGCACGCCCACGGCGGCGGCGAGATTCAATGCGCCGGTGTCGTTGCCGATGCAGAGGTCGCAGCACTTCAGTGCCGCGCCCGATTGCAGCACGGAAGCGCGGCAGATCGCAATCGCGCGATCCGGACTGCGCAGGCCGGCGAGAATGCGATCCGCCGCCTCGGCCTCCGCCGGACCGCCGAGCACGAGCACGCCGAAACCTCGATCGAGCAGCGCCTGCGCCAGCCGCGTGAAATTGGCCACGCCCCAGTCCTTCCTCGGCTCCGACGTGCCGATCACGAGGGCGACACGCGCAACGGGCAGGGACGCCAGCCGGCCGCAAGCTTCTTCGAGCAGCGCCTGCGGCACCTCGATGCGCGGCAGCAGCGGGCGGTCGACGAAGCCGTGCGCGCGCGCGAAATCGGTCGCCTCCGGATAGACCCAGTTCCCCTCGCCGCGGTGCCGCCGGATGTATGGGCCGGCGTTCAGGCCGAAGCGCTGCGCGCGCGAGAAACCGAATCCCGAGCGTCGCGGAATCCCGGCCAGCCATGCGAGCAGCGCATAGCGGATGCGCGACGAGAAGACGTAGACGCGGTCGAAGCGGCGCGATCGAAGGATCGCGGCCATCCGCAGGAAACCGCGCAGGCCGTCGTCGCGCCCGCGCCGCGATTCGCTGCGACGCGGGCGGTAGTCGTACTCGATGACCTCGTCGATCGCCGGCTCGCCGGCGAGCAGGTCCGGCGCGCGACACGATGGTCGCGCCAGCAGTGTCACGCGCCCGCCCCGGCTCGCCGCGGCGATTGCCCGCAGGTAGGGAACGTGCCAGATCAGATCACCGATGCCGCTTCGATGGTGCACCACCAGCGTGCGCGGCCGGTCGTCCCCGGGCGGCTGCGCGCTCACCGTTGCCCTTCGTCGGCGGGCCGCTGCCGAAGCGCCACGCGGTAACGCAGCGCGCCGGCGGGGATCGCCAGCAGCAGCGCGAGCGCCTTCGTTCCCGCGCTGGTTCCGAACAGACCCTCGGTCATCGAGAAGATGCAGGTGCCGACGACGACGAGCAGGCCGCTGGTCGCGAAGAAGAAAGCGCCCTTCTCGTCGATCCGACGGCCGAAGAACGAAACCATCAGCATCCAGAATGCGACGACCGCGAGCGCGGTGGGGACGCCGCCGAGCGCCAGGCTCGAGATCAGCTCGTTGTGCAGGTTCGCCAGGCCGGCGAACGAAGCCGGCATCCGCCCGCTTTCCACCTCGCGCCGGCGCGCTTCGTCGTAGTTCGCCAGTCCCACGCCGGTCAGCGGGTGTTCGGTGGCCTGCTGGAGCCCCCATTTCCACATCTCGAGCCGCAACTCGGTGGAACTGTCGATCGAATCGCGGCCACCGGCGCCGTCCAGAAACGCCTCGACCTGCTCGACGGCGATGTCGATGCGGTGTTGCGCGTTCTGCGACAGCAACATCGCGGCGAGGGCGAAGGCGAGCGTAGCGCCGAGTGCTCCAAGGAAGTGCCTCGAGGCGAGCACCCGGCTGCGGTGCGTGCGCAGCGCGGCCCAGAAAACCAGGCCGAGCAGCACCGGGATCGCGAGCCAGCCGCCGCGCGTGCCCGTGAGGATCGACGCAAGGATGCCGGCGACCGTCGCTGCGAGTCCGAGCGCGACGCGCGCCTTGTCCTGCATTGCCCCGAGCATCGGCTCGATGCAGCCGGCGAAGGCGATGAAGCCGAGCAGCAGCGAGAAGTTGCCGAAGGGCACGGCATTCCACTGATGGCGCCAGCCGAACACGCGCACGCTGCCGTGCACGAGGACGTCGAAGAGCGCGATGCCGAGCACGGTGAACGAAGCGAGGGCGACTGCGCGCAACAGCGCGCGTTCGCTCAGCCCCGTGCGCCCGATCCACAGGAACACGAGCCCGCCGGTGACCAGCAGGTGCGCGGGGCGATGAAGCCACGAAGGCGCCCAGCCGGTCAGCGCCATGTTCAGCAGGTACGCCGCGGGGATCAGCGCGCACGCGACCAGATAGAGCCGGTCGAGCGGATCGAAGGCCGGGCGGCGCACGATCGTGGCGAGCCCGCGCAGCGCGGCGAGCGCCATCAGCCAGCCGGCCACGGTCGGCAGCAGCATGTGCAACGGCAGGACGACGACGACGAAGGCCTCGACGAGCCGACGCTCGAGAGTCTGCACTTCGCGGGATTGGCCGCCCGGAGCGGCAACCGTCATTCCAGTGACACTCCGCATTGCTCGAAGGCTCTCTTCATGTCCCGCTCTTCGTCGGCGGATTTGAACTTCAGCAGCGGCCAGCCGAAGGAGACGACCGGCACGCTGCGCGGATAGATCTGGCGGGCGAAAAGCAGCGCGCTCGAGCGCACGCCGACCACCGCCGCGTACCCGGTGCGCGCGAGATGCAGCTCGAGCGGACACGACGGCTCGATGACCCGATAGTCGGAATGACGAAGCTCGTGCTTCGGATCCTTCGGGTGCGGCTTGTAGTCGATCTCGTCGAAGTGCCGGGCAGCGAGCCAGTCGCGCATGCGTTGCGTGAGGGGCGCGAGCTCGGCGCCCGCGAGCAACCCGGCGCCCACCAGCGGCTGGCCGACGACGAGCGCGCGCCGCAGCGACGGCGACGAGGCATCCGTCGACCCGGCCGGATCGACCAGCGGGCCGAGCACGCGAACCCTGGCGGCCGGGTACTCGTGCGGCAATCCGGGAACGACGTAGATGCGATCGCAGAACGGCGCATCGGAGCCGATGCGGTCGCCCGAGAAGCACCAGTACGACAGTTCGCGATCGAACAGGCGACGCAGGCGGCGCAGGCGCTGCAGCGCGCGCCGCGTCGGCGACAACGGATAGCGGCGGATGCTGATCAGCCCGTCCGGCAGGATCCGGGCGTGCATCTCGCGCGCGCCGGCGCGCGCCGGCAGCGCGCGCAGGAAATAGTTGATCGCCTCGGTGTCGAACACCGCGCTGCGCAGAAGCAGTCTTTCGCATCGTCCGACGGCGGCGGCAACCCGGTCGATGTTTTCGCGCAGCCGCCGATGCCGGCCGAAGGGCCCGGGCAGCGGCTCCCAGCGGGGCCACGGCATGTACAGGCACGCATCCCACTGCTTCGGGTCCACGACGGCCTTCATTCCGCGCTTGTACCAGACGAGCACCTGCCGCGCGCCGGACTCGAAGTCGAGCGCGATGCGCCGCGCAGCCAGGTACTGCAGCGGAGACGCGACGAAATAGACTGCGACCGTGCCGGGCTCCTGCATGAATCAGGCAGCGCTCGATCCCGCGACGAGCCGTGCGATGGCGAACGACGCGGCAGCGAGCCCCATCGCCGCGGTGACCGTGACGAGCGATCCGTATCCGGCGCACGAGAGCGCGAATCCGGCGCCTGCTCCCGGCACGGTACGACGCTTCGCCGGCGGCGGCTCGTCGGAATGGATCGCCGTCACGCCGAACTTCGCTCCGGGCCGGCGCTCGAAGCCGTAGTCCCGCCGCAGCCGCGCGCGCACCGATGCGAGCAGCGCATCGCCGGTCGTTCTCGCCAGGTCGTCGCGACGCAGGCGCAGCGGATCGGTGCGACCTCCGGCTGCGCCGCAGACGACGATCGGCTGACGACGACGCACAGCCGATGCAACGAGCGCCGCCTTCGCCCGCGGCGCGTCGATCGCATCGACGACGAAGGCGCCTGCCGGCACGAGATCGGCGACGTTCTCCGGCGTGATGAAATCGTCGACTACGCGCACCTGGCAGCGCGGCGCGATATCCGCTATGCGCAACCGCATGACGTCGATCTTCGCGGCGCCCAGCGTGGAATCGAGCGCGTGCACCTGCCGGTTGATGTTCGACGCGGCCACGTGATCGGCGTCGATGAGCGTGATGCAGCCGACACCCGAACGGGCGAGCGCTTCCGCGGCCCAGGAGCCCACGCCGCCGACACCGACGACGCAACCCTGCGCGGCGGCGAGCGCATCGAGCGCCGCATCGCCGTAGAGCCTGGCGACCCCGCCGAAGCGGCGGCGATCGTCGTCCACGCGCAGCGCGGCGCTCGCGTCGATCGTCTCGATGCGCGGCGCCTCGAGTTGCGGCTCCTCGAGTTGCCGCGCCTCGGACTGCGAGGAGGCGAACAGCGGCTCGCGCACGGCGAGTGCGTCGTCGTGCATCCGCACGCGAGGCTCTATGGCAGCAGCAGCGATGATCCGGTCGTCCTGCGTGCCTCGAGATCGCGATGCGCCTGCGCGGCTTCGGCGAGCGGATAGCGCTGGTCGATCTCGATGCGTACCTTGCCGGAGCCGACCATGCGGAACAGCTCGGCCGACATCTCGTCCAGGTTCTGCCGGTTCGCCTGATGCGCCATCAGCGACGGGCGCGTGATGTACAGCGAGCCCTTGAGCGCGGTGAGCGGCATCGGCGGGACCGGCCCCGACGAGTTGCCGAAGCTCACCATCAGGCCGAAAGGCTGCAGGCAGTCGAGCGAGGCCTGGAAGGTGTCCTTGCCCACCGAGTCGTAGACGACCGGCACCATTTTCCCGTCGGTGATCTCGCGCACGCGATCGACGATGTTCTCGCGCTTGTAGAGGATCGTGTGCGCGCAGCCGTTGCGCCGCGCGAGCTCGGCCTTCTCCTCGGAGCCCACCGTTCCGATGACGGTGACGCCGAGCGCGCGCGCCCACTGCATCGCGATCAGCCCGACGCCGCCCGCGGCCGCATGGAAGAGGATCGTCTGCCCCTTCTGCAGCCTGTAGGTGCGGCGGAACAGGTAATCGACGGTGAGCCCCTTGAGCATCATCGCCGCGGCCGTCTCGAAGCCGATGCTGCGCGGCAGGCGCACGAGCGGCTTCGTCGTCATGTTGCGCAGCTGCGAGTACGACCCCGGCGGACGGTCGCAATAGGCGACGCGGTCGCCGACCTTCAGGTGCTCGACGCCCTCGCCCACCGCGGTGATCACGCCGGCGGCCTCGAGCCCGAGCACGCCGGGCAGCGGCATCGGGTACAGGCCGGTGCGGAAATAGACGTCGATGAAGTTCAGGCCGATCGCCTCGTGGCGCACCTGCACTTCGCCGGGTTCGGGGGCGCCTGCGTCGACGTCGACGTACTGCATCAGTTCGGGTCCGCCGGTCTTCTCGATGCGGATCGCCTTGGGCATGTCGGCTCCTGGGAGTGTCGGGCGCGGCTGCGCCGAAGCGGGCGCCCGAAAGCGGCATCAGTATAGCGACGCGCGGTCGGCAGCCGGCCGGTAGTCCGTTGATCCGGGCGATCCATATCTGATATCTTAGATTTCCATGGAGACCGCATCGATCGAGATCGACCGGCAGCCGCTTCCGCGCGCGGAGCGGCTGCTGGTCCGCCTGAACCAGGGCCTCGTCGTCGCGCTGATGGCGACGATGGCGATCTTCGTGTTCGCCAATGTCGTTTCGCGCTACCTGTTCAACCACTCGATGGTCTGGGTCGAGGAACTCACCCAGTACCAGATGATCTGGATCACCTGGCTCGGCGCCGGCCTCGCGCTGCGCGAAGGCCGCCACGTCGCCGTCGACGTCGTGCAGGAGCTGCTGCCGGCGCCGCTGCTGCGCGGGCTGCGCTGGACGATCGTCGCGGCCATGCTGGCCTTCCTCGCCGCGCTCGCCTGGTACGGCGCGCAGATCGTCGCGTTCTCGTGGAACCAGGAGACGCCGATGCTCGGCATCCGCACCGGCATCCCGTATCTCGGCATTCCGGTCGGCGCCGCGCTGTTCGCGTTGCATCTGGTCGTGTTCGCGCGCGAATTCGTCGACCGCCGCTTCGAGCACGTCGAAGACCTCGGAGCCTGAGAAGCCGTGACCACGCCGCTGTTCGTCCTGTTCGCCGTCGGCCTGGCGATCGGCCTGCCGATCGCGTTCGTCATGGGCGTTTCGGGCGCCGTTGCGCTGGCCTGGGAAGGCAAGCTCTCGATGCTGTCGGTGCCGCAGCGGATCTTCGACGGCATCAACTCGTTTCCGCTGATGGCGGTGCCCTTCTTCATCCTGGCCGCCGACCTGATGACGGCCAGCGGCATCACGACGGCGCTGCTGCGCTTCTCGCAGAGCGTCGTCGGCCACATCCGCGGCGGCATGGGCCACGTGAACGTGCTCACCTCGGTGCTGTTCGCCGGCATCAGCGGCTCGGCGCTGGCCGACGCCGCCGGGCCCGGCGCGATCGAGATGCGGATGATGGAGAAGGCCGGCTACGAGCGCTACTACTCGGCGGCGCTGTCGGCGGCCACCGCGACGATCGGCCCGATCATTCCGCCGTCGATCATCATGGTGATCTACGCGCTCACCGACAGCCGCGTCACCGTCGCCGGACTGTTCCTCGCCGGCGTGCTGCCCGGACTGCTGCTCGGGGCCGCGCTGATGGCGGCCAACCACTGGATCTCGATACGCCGCGGCTACGGCGCCGGACAGCAGCGCCTGAGCTGGCGCGAGCGCTTCGCGTCCTTCGCACGCGCGCTGCCGATCCTCGCCATGCCGGCGATCATCATCGGCGGAATCCTCGGCGGCCTGTTCACGCCTACCGAGGCGTCGGCGGTGGCCGTGTTCTACGCGCTGTTCGTCGGCCTGTTCCTCACGCGCACGCTGAACGCGCGCCTCATCGCGAAGGTGCTGCTGCAAAGCGGGCTCGTCACCTCGGCCGCGCTGATCATCGTGTCGACGGCGTCGCTGTTCGCGTGGCTGCTCACGCTGCTGCAGATCCCGCAGACGATCGCCGCGTCGATCGCGACGATGACTAGCGATCCGCTGCTGGTGATGCTGATCGTCGCCGGCTTCGTGCTCGTCTGCGGGCTGTTCATCGACACGCTGCCGGCGGTGATCATCCTCGTCCCGGTACTCGCGCCGCTCGCCGACCAGTTCGCCATCCCCCCGCTGCAGTTCGCGATGGCGGTGGTGCTGAACCTCACGATCGGGATGATCACGCCGCCAGTGGGCGCGGTGCTGTTCGTCATGGCATCGGTCGCGCGGCTGCGGCTCGATCGGCTCGCGCGCGCCGTGCTGCCGCTGCTCGCCGCCGAACTGGTCGTGCTGCTGCTCGTCATCCTCTTCCCCGCGCTGAGCACCGCCGTACCGGCGATGTTCGGCTACTCGCGATGAACCACCACCGAAGGAGACGCAGATGAAGACCCGGATGCTGTTCGCCGCGCTCGCGGCCGCGACGCTCGCGTTCGCGACGCCCGCGTCGGCGCAGAAGACGCTGAAATACGCGCATTTCCAGCCGGCCAAGGAAGACCAGCCCAAGCACGCCGCCGCACTCGCTTTCAAGGAACACGTCGAGCGCGCGACGAACGGCTCGATCAAGGTCGAGATCTATCCGGCCGGTCAGTTCGGCAAGGACCAGCCGACGATGGAAGCGGTCAAGCTCGGCACGCTCGAGATGGCGGTGGCGCACGACGGCGCGATCGCCACCGTGCACAAGCCGATCGGCGTGCTCGGCATTCCGTTCCTCTACGAGAACCACGAGCACGCCTGGCGCGTCTACGACAGCGACTGGCTGAAGGGCTTCTCCGACGACATGGTGAAGAGGCAGGGCATCCGCCTGCTCGGTCTTGCCGACAACGGCGTACGCCACTTCACGAACAGCCTGCGGCCGATCCGCACGCCCGACGACATGAAGGGGATGAAGATCCGCATCCAGCCCTCGCCGGTGTTCAAGATCCTCGTCGAATCGCTGGGCGCGTCGCCCTCGGCGATCCCGTGGGCCGAGTTGCCGGCGGCGTTGCAGCAGAAGGTCGTCGACGGCCAGGAGAACGGCGTGACGAACATCCTCGCCGCGAGTCTGTACCAGCACCAGAAATACGTGACACTCGACGGGCACGTCTGGAGCGTGCACGGCTACCTGATCAACGAGCGCTTCTACCAGGGGCTGACGCCCACCGAGCGCGCCGCGGTCGACGAGGGCACGAAGAAGGCGATCGCGATCCACCGGAAGATGACCGCCGAACAGGACCGCAACGCGAAGCCGATCCTCGCGAAGCTCGGCGTGGAGGTCACCGAGCTGACGCCGGCGCAGGTCGGCGAGTTCCGCAAGCTCTCGCAGCCGCCGGTCCGCGCCTGGGCCGAAAAGGAGATCGGCAAGGAGTACGTCGACAACCTGTTCCAGGCGATCGAGAAGACGGCGAAGCCATGAGCGACGGGTTGCGCTACCCGCACGAAGACGTCATCGGCGAGCCATGACGCGTGAAGCGATCCTCGCGCGCCTGTCGGCGCAACGCGTGCTGCCGGTGCTTCGGCTGGCCGACGCGCAAACGACGCTCGACGCGGTCGGATGCCTGCACGAAGCCGGCTTCCGCGTCTTCGAGGTGACGATGACCACGCCCGACGCCCCGGCGCTCATCGGCGCGCTCGTGCGCAAGCGCCCCGACAGCCTGATCGGCGCGGGCACGGTCGTCGACCCGGCGAGCGCCGACGCCTGCCTCGCGCACGGGGCTTCCTTCCTCGTCACGCCGTATCCGGTGCGCGGCATCGTCGCTCGCTGCCACGCGGCGCAACGCCCCGCCCTCATCGGCGCGTTCACGCCGGGCGAGGTCGCCGCCGCGATCGAGGAAGGCGCGGACGTCGTCAAGATATTTCCCGCATCCACCGGCGGGCCCGCGCACGTCGATCTTTCCCGGCGTTCGCCTGTGTCCGACCGGCGGCATCGACGAAGAGCGGATCGCGGCCTTCCTGAAAGCCGGCGCCGCGATGGTCGGCGCCGGCGGCCGCCTGGTCGATCGCGATGCACTCGCGCGCGGAGACCGCGCCGCCGTGGTGGCGAACGCCCGCCGCTATCTGCAACATGGAGCATGAATGAAATGACCGTGGAAGAACTGGTCGCGGGTTTCCGCGAAGTGGCCACCGCCTCCGTCGCCGACGCCGTGGACAAGGTCTGCGGCAGGCGCGGCTACATGGAACACGCACTGAAGCCGCGCATCAACGATCGCCGCATCGTCGGGCCCGCGGTCACGGTGCTCGAGGAGCCGACCACCGAGTCCGTTCCGCCGCAGCACGCGCTCGATCTCATCGACGAGGCTGCGCCGGGCAGCGTGATCGTCATCGCGATCGGCGGCGAGCCCGATGTCGCCGTCTGGGGCGGGCTGATGACCGCCGGCGCCTGGGCACGCGGCATGGCCGGCGCCGTTCTCGACGGCGCAGTGCGCGACATCGCCGAAATCCGTCGCGACTACGATTTCCCGGTCATCGCGCGCGCGGTCTCCCCGGGTACCACCGTCGGCCGCTTTCGCACGGTTGCCTCGAACGTGACCGTGACCTGCGGCGGAATCGAAGTGAATCCCGGCGACTGGATCGTCGGCGACATCGACGGCGTCGTCGTCGTTCCCCGCGATCGGGCCGCGGAGGTGCTCGCGATGGCGCGCGAGATCGATGCGCGCGAACTCGAGCAGGCCCGCCTGATCGTCGAGGCGAAGTCGCTTCGCCAGGGTCTGGCAAAGTACGGCCGCATCTGAACCCATCGGAGCCCGCTCGCGAGCGCGGAGAAGACGAAAACGTGGACGACGCAAGGCGATTCGACCTCTTCTCGATCGGCGAGCCGATGGTCGAATTCAACCAGACGAGGCCGGGCGCGCCCGACTACCTGCAAGGCTTCGGCGGCGACAGCTCGAACATGGCGATCGCCGCGGCGCGCAGCGGGGCGCGCGTCGCCTATGGCACGCGCGTGGGCGACGATGTCTTCGGGCGGATGTTCGTCGAACTCTGGCTTCGCGAGGGGGTCGACGTCGAGGCGGTCGATATCGATCCCGATGCCCACACGGGCGTGTATTTCGTCTCGCACGGTCCGGGCGGACACGAGTTCTCGTATCTGCGGGCCGGGTCGGCGGCGAGCCGCATGCGCCCGCAGCATGTCGCCGGCGGCGTCCTGCGCGCGAGCCGCATCGTGCACGCCTCGGGCATCAGCATGGCGATCTCGTCGAATGCCTGCGACACCGTGCTTGCCGCCTTCGAGTCCGCGCGCTCGCACGGCGCGCGGGTGTCCTTCGACTCGAACCTGCGCACGCGACTGTGGCCGCTCGCGCGGGCACGCGCGATGATCGGGCTCGCCGCCTCGCTGGCCAACTGGTTCTTTCCGAGCGTGGAGGACGCGCGAGCGCTTTCGGGCCGTGACGATCCGGACGCACTCGTCGACTGGGCCCACGAACTCGGCGCGCGCGTCGTGTTCCTGAAACTCGGCGCCAACGGCGTCGTCGTCAGCGACGGATCTACACGGCAGCATATTCGCGGACACGAGGTCGCGACGATCGACGCCACCGGAGCCGGCGATTGCTTCTGCGGCGCGTGCCTGGCGCGCATCGCCGCCGGCGACTCGATACACGAAGCGGCGCGCTACGCGAACGCCGCCGCCGCGCTGTCGACCACGGGCTTCGGCGCGGTCGCTCCGCTGCCTCGTCCCGAGGCGGTGCGCGCGCTGCTCGCACGGACGGAGGCCTGAGCGTGGGCGTCGTCGAACGCTCTGCCCGCTTGGTGCCCACCGCTTCGCGCGCGCCCGGCGCGACGCCCGCGGCGCGCAGCCGGCTCCACACTCGCGTCGAACGGCCGAAGACCCTCACCGAACTCGCCGTCGCGCGTATCCGCGATGCGATCGTCGACGGCCGATACCGCTTCGGCGAGCAGTTGTCCGAGGCCTCGCTCGCCGCGGGCATGGGGATCAGCAAGACTCCGGTACGCGAGGCCCTGCTGCGTCTGCAGGGCGAAGGCCTGGTGCAGGTGCACCCGCAACGCGGCAGCTTCGTGTTCTCGCTCGACGAAACCGGCGTGCGAGACGTCTGCCGCTTCCGCGAGATCATCGAATGCGCGGCGCTCGCCGAGGCAATGCAGGCGGACGCCGCCGGGCTGCGGAAGCGACTCGAGCGCAACATCGAGCAGATGGCGCGCGCGCATGCGGCGCACGACCTTGCGGCGCTGCCACGACTCGACCAGGCCTTCCACGAAGCGATCGTGGGCGCGTGCCGCAACCCGTATCTGCAGGGATCGTACGCGCTCGTCGCGCACAAGATCCGCGCGCTGCGCTCGCGCCTGCCCGAGGAGAACGAACGCGTCGGGCACTGCCAGGCGAATCACGAGCGCATCGTCGACGCGATCCGTGGCGCCGACGTGAAACATTCGCAGACGCTGCTCGCGGAGCACATCCGGGACACGCTCCAGTCTTATCTGGCCGCGAGCCGGGGCGACGCCCCCCGCGACCCCGGCTGAGACCGGAGCGTCCCGGATCAAGCCTAGAAGCTCGCCCATTCCCCGGCCTCGGCGCCGACGGTCGTCGCCGGCGGCGTCGCGGCTTTCGTCGCTGCGCGAAGGCCGGGCTGCGCTGCCCGGGGGCCGGGCTGCGCTGCCCGGGGGCCGGGCTGCGAAAACGCCGCGGCGATGCGGCTGCCGAGCCTGGCGTTCTCGATGACGCGGTGCGCCTCGCCGTCCTTCAACTTGAACACGCTGACCATCTCGGCGAGAGAATCCGACTGCTGCTTCAGGCTCTCCGCAGCCGCTGCCGATTCCTCGACCAGCGCGGCGTTCTGTTGCGTCACCTGGTCGAGTTGCGCGACTGCATCGCCGATCTGCGCAATGCCACTGCTCTGCTCGCCGCTGGCCGACGAGATGTCGCCGATCAGGTCGCTCACCCGCTTCACCTGCGCGACGATGTCCTCCATGCTCCTTCCGGCTTCGTCGACCTGCCGGGAACCCGACTCGACCTTCTCCACGCTCTCGCCGATCAATACCCTGATTTCCTTGGCCGCCTCGGCGCTGCGCTGGGCAAGACTGCGCACTTCACCGGCCACCACGGCGAAGCCCCGGCCCTGCTCGCCTGCCCGCGCCGCTTCGACGGCGGCATTCAGCGCGAGAATGTTCGTCTGGAACGCAATGCCGTCGATGACGCCGATGATTTCCGCGATCTTCCGGGAGCTCTGGCTGATCGCCTGCATCGTGCCGACCACGCGTCCGACCGCTTCGCCGCCGAGCACGGCGGCCTTGCTTGCAGCCGCCGCCAGGTCGTTCGCCTGTCGCGCCGCGTCTGAATTCTGGGCAACCGTGGTCGTGAGCTCTTCCATCGACGCGGCGGTCTGCTGGAGATTCGATGCCTGCTCCTCGGTTCGCTGGCTCAGATCCGCATTCCCCGTGGCGATCTGACCCGATCCGGTGGCGATGGATTCGGAAGCCTGCCGCACCCGGCCGACGATGCTTTCGAGGCTCGCGTTCATGTTCTTCAGTGCCGTCAGAAGCTGGCCCGTCTCGTCGGCACTGCGGACCTCGATCTGCGATCTCAGGTCACCCGCGGCGACCGTCTCGGCAACCCGGACGGCTTCGGCGATCGGACGGGTGATGGACCGGGTGAGCCACCAGGCGAACAGCGCTCCGATCAGCAGCGCGGAAAGCCCGACGACGAGCATCGACGTCCATGCCGAGGCGATCGCCTCGCCGATCTCCGCTCCGCTCGTCTCGACGACACGGCGTTGGAACGCTGCGAGGCCGTCGATGTCGGTCTGGAGCGCATCGATGGCAGGGAGCGCGTCGACCAGCATCATCCTGGTGGCTTCCTCGCGCCGCCCCTGCGAAACCAGCTTCTGCACTTCGATGATCGCCGCAACGAACTTCCGGCGCCCCTCCTTGATCCTGCCGAGCAGCGCCTTGCCTTCGGCCCTCGCCACGAGCCTGTCGAGCTTTTCGAGCGCGACGTCCACTTCCTTCATGTTGGACTGGATCTGGTCGCGTATCTTCTCGATCTTCGCGGCATCGGTGGTGATGAGCGCTTCCATCGCGTAGCGGGCGTTTGCCCTCGCATGACGATCGATGCTCGAGGCCGCGTCGGCTTTGACCCAATCCTCGTCGATCACCTGATGGGCCAACCCGCCGACCGCCTGGAGGCGGACGGCCCCGATGCCCACGATGATCGCCATGAGGACGAGCACGCTGCCGAAGCCGATGCCGAGGCGGGCCCCCAGCCGCAGATCCCGGAGAGAGTTCATTTCGTTCCCTTTAGTCTGGTTGTCGAGCTGCCGGTGGCAGCGCTGCCGGCATGATCAGCGCCCCTTTCGATCAGAAATGATCGAGATGAGGCGAAAAGCCACCGCGAATCTGCCGGAGGGCGCGGTGTCGTCGCCTGCGCGCAACAAATCTCGCTTACAATGGCGCGGGACGCCCTATCGGCGGGCGCTGCTCGATGCACTGAAGGCGCCGGTACGTCAGAAATGATTGTTCGCACGGGAATGCGGGCGCGTTTCGGTACGGCGGTGAACGGCCGGCCAGGCCAGCCGTCGGGCCGAGGTCGCAAGCGTTTGCGGCCAGGCGATCCCTTCCGGTAATGGTTCCGGATGCTGCCGAACCCTTCCATGCTCCCTGGTACGCTTGCCCTGGTCGACAGCGACGCCGCCTTCTGTGAACGGGTGGCCCGATGCTTGCGCGAGCGCGGCGCCTGCGTCACGACATTCGAAGACAGTGAGTCGTTGCTGACGGCGCAGGCGCCGTACGATTTCGGTTTCTACGTCGTGGATCTGGAGCTGCCCGGGATCGACGGAGTCGATCTGATCCGGGTCCTGAGAAGGCGAACCGAAGTCGGCATCCTCGTCATTTCTGCGAGACAGCAGCTGGAGGCCTTCGATGCAGCGATGCAGGTCGGGGCCGACATGTACCTGGCGAAACCGGTCCGCGAGGAGCAGGCGCTTCTCGCAATCGCCGCGGTGCAGCGCCGCGCCGCCACGACGCTGCAGCCCGCCCCGGCCTGGAAGCTCGATCGCGCGGCGAGCGCGCTGGTGACGCCCGACGGGATTCGCGTCGAGCTGAGCCCGTCCGATGTGGCCGTGATGGAATGCTTCGTCCAGGCCGGCGGCAGGACGGTGGGCCGCGAGGAACTCCGGCAGCGGCTGGGAATGTCTCCCACGAGCGACTCGGACAATCTGCTTCACGCAACGATCTACCGTCTTCGCCGGCGAATCGAGCGGGCGACGCCGGAACTCGTTCCGCTGCAAAGCCGCTCCCGCCAGGGATACGTCTTTCGAGCGCGGATCCGGGGCGACTAGGAGTCCGGGCGGCAGAGCGCCGCCCGGACTCCTGGTGCCTGTTCGCAGGCCTCAGGCCACTCCCTGCGGAAGAAGGATTCGCGCGACGGTTCCGACGCCGTGCGCACTCTTCAGCTCGACGCGACCGCCGTGCTTCTGCGCCACCTGTCGAACGATGCGCAGACCGAGGCCGCGCTCTCGGAAGCCCTGCTCGCAGGGGTCGGCGGCATCGAGAACCTGCGTGCGGGGCGTCGCATCGTCCCGGATCCCCGAACCGTGATCGCGAACCTCGATCACGAGCGCCAGCGGGTCGTCCGTTTCGTCGATGCGCACGACGACGGGCGACCCTGAGGGAGAGCAGGCGAGCGCGTTCGACAGGAGGTTTCGCAAGGCCAGCCGGACCAGGCCGGCATTGATCGAAGCCGTGCGCACCTGAGTGGCGCGTTCGATGCCGATTCGCCAGCGTTCGAGCGGTTCGACGTCGGCGATGGTGAGTGCAACGATCGTGCCGATGTCGGTGTCGTGCCGCGGAGCGAGCGGCACGACACCCCGCGAAACCGCTCCGGCGAGCATGCTTTCGAGGGCCGAGTCGATTCGGGCCAGCATGCGCATCGCGGCCTCGGCCCTCCGGTTGGCGGGGACGCCGCACGTCGGCCTGCGCAATGCGCGAGCCGCCTCGTACAGCGCCGACCGGGCACGGCTCAGGGGATCGCGAACTTCATGGACAAGAGCGTCACGCATCGCTTCACTCGGGAAGATCGGTCGACCGTACGAGCCGCGCTGCGGGGAGGCGGACATCGGGGAAGAGCAACCACTCGTTTTCCCAGGGAGCGAGCGACCGGCGATCGATGGTAGTTGGTGCCGATGACGCCGATCTTGATCTGCGTCGTGAAAACATCTTCGGCGCCTCAGCGCTTGCGCGTGCTGCCCCCCAGCAATGTCCCGAGCACGCCGCGGATCAGCTCGCGGCCGATCGTCGAGCCCATCGAACGCGCCGCGCTCTTGGCCATCGCCTCGATGGCGGAGTCCTTGCGTCCGCTGCCGGTCATCAGGCCGCCGAGCGCATCGCGAAAGACCCCGCCCAAGCCGCCGCTCGACGCTTCGGCGCCCGCCTGCGAAGCGGACCCGGCGCTCGAGTCGGCGGGCGGCTGCGCCGCGGCCCGGTGCTGCAGCTTCTCGTACGCCGATTCGCGATCGACCGTCCTGTCGTAGATGCCGGCGACGTTCGACGTGCGCACGAGCGCCGCGCGCTCCTCGTCGGAGATCGGGCCGATGCGCGAGGCGGGCGGCGCGACGAAAGCGCGCTCGACGATGCCCGGGCGCCCTTTTTCGTCCAGCATCGACACGAGCGCCTCGCCGACGCCGAGTTCGGTGATCGCCTTCTCGGTGTCGAAGGCCGGATTGGCGCGCATCGTCTGCGCGGCGGCGCGCACCGCTTTCTGGTCGCGCGCCGTGAACGCGCGCAGCGCGTGCTGCACGCGATTGCCGAGCTGGCCGAGCACCGAATCGGGCACGTCGAGCGGGTTCTGCGTGACGAAGAACACGCCGACCCCTTTCGAGCGGATCAATCGCACGAGCTGCTCGATGCGATCGAGCAGCACCTTGGGCGCATCGTCGAACAGCAGGTGCGCCTCGTCGAAGAAGAAGACGAGCTTCGGCCGGTCGCGATCGCCGACCTCGGGCAGCCGCTCGAACAGTTCCGACAGCAGCCACAGCAGGAAAGTGCCGTACAGTTTCGGCGCGTTCAGCAGGCGGTCGGCGGTGAGGATGTTGACGATGCCGCGCCCCTTCGCGTCGGTCTGCATCAGGTCGTCGATGTTCAGCATCGGTTCGCCGAAGAACCGGTCTGCGCCCTGCTGCTCGAGCGTGAGAAGGCCGCGCTGGATCGCGCCGATCGATGCCGCCGAGATGTTGCCGTAGGCGGTGGTGAAGGTCTTCGCGTTCTCGCCGACGAACTGCAGCATCGCGCGCAGGTCTTTGGCGTCGAGCAGCAGCAGGCCCTGCTCGTCGGCGATGCGGAACACGATGTGCAGCACGCCCTCCTGCGTCTCGTTCAGCGCGAGCATGCGCGCGAGCAGCAGCGGCCCCATGTCGGAGATCGTGGCGCGCAGCGGATGGCCCTTCTCGCCGTAGACGTCCCACAGCGCCACCGGCGAGCCGCCGAAGGCCGGCGCCTGGAAGCCGAGCCGATCGAGCCGCTCCTTCAGCTTCGGCGTCAGCTCGCCGGGCTGCGAGATGCCGGCGAGATCGCCCTTGACGTCGGCGGCGAACACCGGAACGCCGATCGACGAGAAGCGTTCGGCCATCACCTGCAAGCTGACGGTCTTGCCGGTGCCGGTCGCGCCGGTGACCAGGCCGTGACGGTTCGCCATGCCCGGCAGCAGGAACAGTTCGGTGCGCTCGTTGCGCGCGATCATCAACGGTTCGCTCATTGCGGAATGCTAAAATCCCGGCCCGAATCCACGCATTCGACCACGCCGACAACGGCGCGCGCAAGCGAAGCGGGCATAAGCGGGCATAAGCGGGGCCACGCAACGCAGCGGAATGCGAGCGCGAGCGAAGCGCCCGATCGCGATGGTCGCATCTAGCCGCCGCACCGCCGCGTCGGTCACCACGAGAGGAAGGGATGGCCGGTCACTCGAAATGGGCCAACATCCAGCATCGCAAGAACCGCCAGGACGCCAAGCGCAACAAGGTGTTCACGCGGGTCATTCGTGAGGTCACGGTCTCCGCGAAGATGGGCGGCGCCGATCCGGCTTCCAACCCGCGGCTGCGCCTGGCGCTGGAGAAGGCTTCCGACGCGAACATCGCGAAAGACACGCTGCAGCGCGCGATCCAGCGCGGCGCCGGCGGCCTCGAGGGCGTCAGCTACGAGGAGATCCGCTACGAGGGCTACGGCATCGGCGGCGCGGCGGTCATCGTCGACTGCCTCACCGAGAACCGCGTCCGCACGGTGGCCGAGGTGCGTCACGCGTTCTCGAAGAACGGCGGCAACCTCGGCACCGACGGCTCGGTGGCGTACCTGTTCCGCCATTGCGGCCAGTTCCTGTTCGAGCCGGGCACGCCCGAAGACCGCGTGATGGAAGTCGCGATCGAAGCCGGCGCCGACGACGTGAGCACCGACGACGAAGGCGGCATCGAAGTGCTGTGCGAGCCGGCCGACTTCCCGAAGCTGAAGCACGCGTTCGAAGCGGCCAGGCTCGCCGCCGCGGTTGCCGAAGTCACGATGCGCCCGATGAACGAAGTCGCGCTCGCCGGAGAAGACGCCGCGAAGATGCAGAAGCTGCTCGATGCGATCGAAAGCGTCGACGACGTGCAGCAGGTCTACACCAACGCCGTCTTCGACGAAACCCAATGAACGGAACGTCGATCGGCGAGCGTAGCGAAGCCGGGTCAACGGGCAAGGAATCATGAAGCTCCTCGTCGTCGGCGCCGGCGGGCGCGAACACGCGCTGGCGTGGAAACTCGCGCGCTCGCCGCGCGTGCAATGCGTCTACGTCGCTCCGGGCAACGGCGGCACCGCGCGCGAGCCGGGGCTGGTCAACCTGCCGATCACCGACATCGAAGCGCTCGCCGATTTCGCCGAGCGCGAGGCGATCGCCTTCACCGTCGTCGGGCCGGAAGCGCCGCTGGCCGCCGGCATCGTCGACCGCTTCCGTGCGCGCCGGCTGCGCATCTTCGGGCCGACACGGCGCGCGGCGCAGCTCGAGGCGTCGAAGCATTTCGCCAAGACCTTCATGCAGCGCCACGGCATTCCCACCGCGGCCGCCGAGAGCTTCTCCGATGCGCAGGCCGCGCACGCCTACGTCGAGCAGCGCGGCGCGCCGATCGTCGTGAAGGCCGACGGCCTGGCCGCCGGCAAGGGAGTGGTCGTCGCCACCTCGCTCGCGCAGGCGCACGAGGCGATCGACACGATGCTCACCGAGAACCGGCTGGGCGACGCCGGCGCGCGCGTCGTCGTCGAGGATTTCCTGCACGGCGAGGAGGCGAGCTTCATCGTTCTGGTCGACGGGCATCACGTCGTTCCGCTCGCTTCCAGCCAGGATCACAAGCGGCTGCACGATGCCGATCGCGGCCCGAACACCGGCGGCATGGGCGCGGTGTCGCCCACGCCCGCCGTCACACCCGAGGTGCACGCGCGCGTGCTGCGCGAGATCATCCGCCCGGCCGTCGAGGGAATGGCCGCCGACGGCACGCCGTACACCGGCTTCCTCTACGCGGGGCTGATGATCGAGCCGGGCGGCGCAGTGCGCACGCTCGAGTTCAACTGCCGGATGGGCGACCCCGAAACGCAGCCGATCCTGGTGCGGATGAAGAGCGACCTCGTCGACGTCGTCGAGCAAGCGCTCGCCGGCACGCTCGATCGCGTCTCGCTCGAATGGGATCGCCGCACCGCCGTTGGCGTCGTGCTCGCCGCCGGCGGCTATCCCGACACGCCGCAGAAGGGCGACGAGATCATCGGACTGCCGCAGTCGGGCGCGGCGATCGGCGACGACTGCTGGGTGTTCCACGCGGGAACCGCGATCGACGACGGCCGCATCGTCACCGCGGGCGGCCGCGTGCTCTGCGTGACCGCGCTCGGCGATTCGCCGAAGATCGCGCAGGCGCGCGCCTATCGCGCGATCGACTCGATCCGTTTCGAGGGCATGCAGTATCGGCGCGACATCGGCTCGCGCGCGGCGTCGGGCCGACATGCACCGAAGTGACCGCAGCAGAAGTGACTGCATGAAGCCGCATCTCGCCACGCCCCAACCCGGTTCCGGGTCCGCCGTCGACGCCGTCGCGGTGCGCGACTGGCTCGCGGGGCTGCAATCGCGCATCGTCGCCGCGCTCGAAGCGATCGACGGGCAGTCGTTTCGCAGCGACGCCTGGCAGCGCGCCGAGGGCGGCGGCGGCATCACGCGCGTGCTCGAGGAAGGCGGCGTCTTCGAACGGGCCGGCGTGCTGTTCTCGCACGTGCACGGAACGCGGCTGCCGCCTTCGGCGAGCGCGCAGCGCGGCGAGATCGCCGGCCGCCCCTTCGAGGCGATGGGCGTCTCCCTGGTGCTGCATCCGCGCAATCCCTACGTGCCCACCGTGCACATGAACGTGCGTTTCTTCGTCGCCGGCGCCGGCGACGAGGCGGCCGATCCGGTCTGGTGGTTCGGCGGCGGCATGGACCTCACGCCGTATTACCCCTTCGAGAAGGACGTCGTGCGCTTCCACAGCGCGTGCAGGCAGGCACTCGATCCCTTCGGCGCCGAGCTGTACCCGCGCTTCAAGCGCTGGTGCGACGACTACTTCTTCCTGAAGCATCGCAACGAGGCGCGCGGCGTCGGCGGCATCTTCTTCGACGATCTAAACGAAGGCGGCTTCGCGCGCTGCTTCGCGCTGACGCGCTCGGTGGGCGACGCCTTCGTCGACGCCTATGCGCCGATCGTCCTGCGCCGCCGCGACGAGCCTTTCGGCGAGCGCGAACGCGAGTTCCAGGCCTGGCGCCGCGGCCGCTACGTCGAGTTCAACCTCGTCTACGACCGCGGCACGCTGTTCGGCCTGCAATCGGGCGGGCGGGCCGAGTCGATCCTGTGCTCGATGCCTCCGTCGGCGCGCTGGCGCTACGACTGGCATCCCGAACCCGGATCGCCCGAAGCGCGGCTCGGCGGGTTCCTCGTCCCGCGCGACTGGATCTGATGTCGGACGCACCGGGCGCACGCGGGGCGCATGGCGCTTCGCCGCGCCGCCGGATCGGCCTGCTCGGCGGCACCTTCGATCCCGTTCACGTGGCGCACGTCGCGCTCGCGCGCGCGGCGCTCGCGCATCTGGCGCTCGACGAGCTGCGCTTCGTGCCCACCGGCCGCTCGTGGCAGAAAGTGGACGCGGGCGCGACCGCGCAGCAGCGCATCGAGATGCTTCGCATCGCGACGGTTGGTCTGCCGCGCACGTCGATCGACGAACGCGAAACGAAACGCGCCGGCGCCAGCTACACGATCGACACGCTGATCGAGCTGCGCGCGCAGCTCGGCGAAGCGGCGGCGCTGGTGTGGATCGTCGGCAGCGACCAGCTGCGCAACCTGCCCACCTGGCATCGCTGGGAGGAGCTGCTGCGCCATTCGCACCTGGCCGTCGCGCGCCGTGCCGGAGACACGATGGAAGCGCTGGATGCGCGCGTGCGCGCGCTCGTCGATGCGCACGCATGCGAGGAGCTGCCCGACGCGCCGGCCGGTTCGATCGTCTTCTTCCCGATGCCGTCGATGCAGGTGTCGGGCAGCGCGTTGCGCGATCGGCTCGCGCGCGGCGAGCGCCCGGACGAATTGTTGCCCCCCGGCGTTCTCGACTATATTGACCGCAACCGGCTGTACCGCGCGACACCGCTGCGCGACGAGCCGGCGCGCGCGCCGCGTACGCGGCGCGCAACGAAAAGGAACCGGATGGATCCGAGAAAGCTGCAACGCGTCGTCGTCGACGCGCTCGACGACATCAAGGCCCAGGACATCCGGGTCTTCGACACCACGGCGCAGACCGAACTCTTCGATCGCGTCATCATCGCCACCGGCACGTCGAACCGCCAGACGCGCGCGCTCGCCTCGCATGTCCGCGACAAGGTCAAGGAAGCCGGCGCACCGGTCGTCTCGATGGAAGGCGCCGACACCGGCGAATGGGTGCTGGTCGACCTCGGCGACATCGTCGTGCACGTGATGCAGCCGGCGATCCGGCAGTACTACAACCTCGAGGAGCTGTGGGGCACCAGGCCCGTGCGGCTGCGCATCGGAGCGCAGGCGCCGACTGCGGCGGGAACGCGCAGCGCGGCGAAGCGGCCGGCCGCGCCGAAGAAGGCTGCGGCGAAGGCGCCGGTGAAAACCGCAACGAAAGCCCCGGCGAAGCGCACCGCGACGAAGCGGGTCGCCACGAAGCGTACCGCGACGAAGCGCGCGTCGAACGGCTGATGCGGCGATGCGCGTCCGCATCGTCGCCGTCGGCACGAAGATGCCCGCGTGGGTCGATGCGGCAGTCGGCGACTACCTGCGACGACTGCCGCCCGAGTGGCGCGTCGAGTGGCGCGAAGTGCGCGCCGAAGCGCGCGGCGCGTCGGGCGATGCCCTGACCTGGATGCGGCGCGAAGCGGTGCGCATCCGCGCGGCGCTGCCCGAAGACGCGCGCCTCGTTGCGCTCGACGAGCGCGGCGCCGACGACGACTCGATCGCCTTCGCGCGACGCGCGCGCGACTGGCAGCGCGATGCACGCCCGGTGGCGATCGTGATCGGCGGCCCCGACGGACTCGACCGGTCGTTGCTCGAAGAGGCCGACGAGAAGCTTCGGCTGTCCAGCCTCACGCTGCCGCATGCGCTCGTTCGCGTCGTGCTCGCCGAGCAGCTGTTTCGCGCGTGGTCGATCGGCAGCGGACATCCGTACCACCGCGGCAGCGCGGGCTCGCGATGACGGCTGCGATGAACGGAGCGCCGTCGCAGCCGGAAGAACCCGCCGATTTCGTCTGGCTTGCGTCGCGCAGTCCGCGTCGCCAGGAACTGCTGCGGCAGATCGGCGTGCGCTTTCGGCTGCTCCTGTCCGACGATGACGAGGACGACGAAGCGCTCGAGATCGCATCGCCGGGCGAATCGCCTGCTCGCTACGTCGAGCGCGTCGCGCGGGCGAAGGCGGCGGCGGCCCGTGCGCGGCTGCTCCGCCGCGGCGAAGCCGACGCGCCGGTGCTGGCGAGCGACACCACGGTGGCGATCGGCGGCCGGATGTACGGCAAGCCGTCCGACGCCGACGACGCACGGCGAATGCTTCGCGAACTGTCGGGACGCACGCATCGCGTGCTGACGGCCGTCGTGGTGGCGACGGCGCGGCGCGAGCGCCTCGCCACGCAGGTCTCGCGCGTGAGTTTCGCGCGCCTGCGGCCGCAGGAGATCGACGAGTACGTCGCCGGCGGCGAGCCTTTCGGCAAGGCCGGCGCCTACGCGATCCA
>CALCZN010000030.1:0-2957 GCA_937903095.1 uncultured Burkholderiales bacterium | reverse complement strand
TCGCCCGCCGGCTTCCTGTTCGTGCGCTACCTGATCATGCCGGCCTGCGCGCTTGCGCTGCTCGTGCACGTCTACGGGCTGCGCTTTCCGTCGGTGCCGCGCGCCGACCTGCTCGCGCTCGCCCGGCTCGGCTTCTTCGGCCATGTCCTGCACGTGGGCAGCGTTACCTACGGCATCCACTGGTCGACCGCGTTCTCCAGTTCGCTGATCCTCGCCTGCGGACCGGTGTTCACGCTGCTGATCCTGCGCTGCTCGGGCATTGAGCGGATGACGCGCGCGCAGGTCGCGGGCGCCGCCATCGCCTGCGGCGGCGTGCTCGTCTTCCTGTCCGACAAGCTCGCCGCCGGCAGCTGGAGCGCCGGCATCGGCGACCTCGTGCTGCTCGTCTCGGCCTCGTTCTTCTCGTACTACACGGTCGCCTCGAAGCCGCTGATCGAGCGCCACGGCGGCGTCGTCGTGATGGCCTACGCGACGCTGCTCGGCGCCGCGCCGATCGTCCTGCTCACCGCGCCGGCCGGCCTGCGCGTCGACTGGACCGGCTTCGGCCCCGGAATCTGGCTCGGGCTGCTCTTCGCGATCGTCGTCTCGGCCTTCGTCGGCTGGCTGGTCTGGGGCTGGGTCAACGCGGTGCGCGGCGTGGCCCGCACCGCGCCGATGATGTACGGCATGCCGCCGGTGGCGGGGCTGATCTCGTGGATCGCCGTCGGCGAAGCCTTCACCGCGACGAAGGTCGCCGGCGCGATGATCGCGCTCGGCGGCGTCGCGCTCGCCCAGTTCGCCGGCAACGCGTCGCTGCCGGCCGCATTCAGAATGCGTCTTCCCAGCGTTCGCTCAGCCGCATCGCGCAGGTGACGATGCCGACCATGCTGTAGGTCTGCGGATAGTTGCCCCACAGCGCGTGCGTGACGGGGTCGATGTCCTCCGACAGCAGGCCGAGCGAATTGCGCTGCGCCAGCAGGTTCTCGAACAGCTCCCGGGCGCGCGCGCGCTCGCCGATCTGCGCCAGCGCCTGGATCCACCAGAAAGTGCAGACGATGAAGGCGGTCTCCGGCATGCCGAAGTCGTCGGGTTGCGCGTAGCGCAGCAGGAAGTCGCCGCGGCGCAGCTCGCGCTCGATCGTGGCCACCGTCGAGCGCAGCCGCGGATCGTCGCGCTTCAGGAAGCCCAGCGGGCCGAGCAGCAGCAGGCTCGCATCCGGGTCGCGGCCGCCGAAGGTGGACGCGAAAGCACCGATCTCCTCGTTCCATGCGCGCGCCTCGATCGTCGCGCGGATCTGCGCGGCGCGATCGCCCCACCACTCGCGCCGCTCGGCCAGGCCCAGGTGCGTGGCGATGCGTTCGAGCCGGTCACAGGCGGCCCAGCACATCACCGACGAGAAGGTGTGCACCGCTTCCCGTCCGCGGTATTCCCAGATGCTGGCGTCGGGCCGCGCGTGATTCAGCCACGCCTGGTCGCCGAAGCGCTCGAGCGCCTCGAAGAGTTCGCGCCCGGCCGGACGCGCGAGGCGCCGGTCGTAGAAGGCGTGCGCCACGGCCAGGATCGCCGAGCCGTAGACGTCGTGCTGCGCCTGCAGCCATGCGAGGTTGCCGATACGCACCGGCGCGTGGCCGCGGTAGCCGCGCAGCGCCGGCGCCACCGCTTCGTCGAGCTGGGTCGCACCGCTCATCCCGTACACCGGCTGCAGTGCGCCGTCGCTCGCGTCGGTGACGATGTCCTCGAGATAGCGCAGGAAGCGCTGCATCGAGCCGGTGGCGCCGAGTCGGTTCAGCGCGTCGACGGTGAAATATGCGTCGCGCAGCCAGCAGAAGCGGTAGTCCCAGTTGCGCTGCGTGCCGGGCGCCTCGGGAATCGACGTGGTGAGCGAGGCGACGATCGCGCCGGTGTCGTCGAAGGTGTTCAGCTTCAGCGTGATCGCCGCGCGGATCACCGCGTCCTGCCATTCGAAGGGAATCGCCAGGTTGCGCACCCAGCGTCCCCAGTAGGCGCGCGTCTCGTCGTACAGGCGCCGGCCGGTCTCGCGCGGGCCGCTGGTCAGCGTCTCGTCGGGGCCGAGGATCAGCGTCAGGTCTTCGGTGACGCGGATCCACGCGCGCTCCATCACCTGCGTGATCGGCGCGTCGGTGGTCAGGCGCAGCGGGTACGAGGCGATCTGCGCGCGGATGTGATGGCTGCCGAAAGTCATCCCCGGGCGGTCCGCGCCGTAGTTGCACCTCGGCGCGAAGATCACGCGCAACCGCGGCCGGCCGGCAATGCGGCGCACCATGCGAACCAGCGACACCGGCGCGAACACGCGGCCGTGCTGGTAGAAGCGCGGACAGAAGTCGATCAGCTCCAGGCGCTGCCCTGCACGATCGGTCATCGTCGTGCGCAGGATCGCCGTGTTGCGCAGGTACTCCTGCGAGATCGTCGCGACGTTCTCCATCTCGATGGCGAAGCGCCCTTCGCTGCTGTCGTCGTCGAGCAGGCTGCAGAACACCGGGTCGCCGTCGAAGCGCGGCACGCACATCCACGAGACCGTTCCGCGCTCGTCGACCAGCGCGCCGATGCGCGAGTTGCCGATCACGCCGGCGCGCAGCCCGACCGGAGGGCGTGCGCCGTCGGCCGACGCCGATGCCGGCTCAGCGTCGTTCATCGATCCCTTTTTCCGTCGTGACGATCCCCGGCGCGCGGCATGCGCCGCAGACGATGCGCTCGAGCCCGCGAAACGCCAGGTCGTCGACCCGCACGTGACGCACCGGCACCTCGTGCTGGCGCGCCGCATAGCGGCCCTTGTCGTCGAAAGCTTCGAGGAAGGCTTCGCGGTCGAAGCCCGCGCCCAGGCCGTCGAGCACGCCGCCGGTGAGCCAGACGCCGCCGTCGGCGCCGAAAGCCAGGCACAGGTCGCCGGCGAAGGCGCCGAGCAGGCGCGAGAACCAGCGGGCCGCTTCGCGGGCTGCGCGATCGCCGTCGGCGACGAG
>CALCZN010000029.1:0-4324 GCA_937903095.1 uncultured Burkholderiales bacterium | reverse complement strand
AGGCGCCGCCCTACGCCGAGCTGCAGCTGGATGACGCCAAGTGGAGCGACGACCAGTTGCTCGACCTGATGGCGGCAAACCCGATCCTGATCGAACGGCCGATCGTCGTCTCGCCGAAGGGCACGCGGCTGTGTCGCCCGCCCGAGACCGTGCTCGAGCTGATCGGCGCGAAGCGGTAGGGCCTGTTCACACTACGATCGCCCCCGCTCATTCGAAGCAGCGCGTCGAGCGCAAGAAACGGAGTGCGCGGGCGCGAGATTCGTCCTATCTTCGTCGCATGGAAGGAAAAGCCACGGAGTCGACGATGAACGTCGCCCTGCCCGCATCGCATGCCGCGACAAGCCGCACCGGCGCTGCACCGGATTCGCGCCCTGCCGCGCGCCGTAACCGGCGCAGCGCGCTCGACGCACGGCGTGCCGCGTGCATCGCCGAGGCGTGCCGGCGCATCGAAGCGGCCGAGGTCGTGCCCGACCTCGCCTCGCTCGCCGCGCATGCCGGAATGAGCCGCCATTGGTTCCATCGCGTCTTCAAGGCCACGACCGGACTGACGCCGAAGGCCTATGCCGCCGCGCATCGCGCGCGGCGCCTGCGCAGCGCGCTGGGCGAGGCCGCGACGATCACCGAAGCGATGTACCGCGCCGGCTTCGGTTCGAGCAGCCGTCTCTACGAAGCGTCCGACGCCGTCCTGGGAATGCCGCCGAGCACGTGGCGCGACGGCGGCCGGGACACCGAGATCCGCTTCGCCGTCGGACAGTGCTCGCTCGGCGCAATCGCCGTCGCGCAGAGCGAGCGAGGCGTATGCGCGATCCTGCTGGGCGACGACCCGGACGCGCTGGTACGCGAACTGCAGGACCAGTTCCCGCATGCTCGGCTGGTGGGCGGCGATGCGGGCTTCGAGCGCAACGTCGCACAGGTGATCGGCTTCATCGAGGCGCCGCAGCTCGGGCTCGAGCTGCCGCTCGACGTGCGCGGCACGGCGTTCCAGCAGCGCGTCTGGCAGGCGCTGCGCGCGATCCCGCCTGGCGAAACGCTCAGCTACGCGCAGATCGCCGAGCGCATCGGCGCCCCGCGCGCGGTGCGTGCGGTCGGACAGGCATGCGCGGCGAATCGCATCGCGGTGGCCATTCCGTGTCACCGCGTGGTGCGGCGCGACGGAGATCTGTCGGGCTACCGCTGGGGAGTCGAACGCAAGCGGGCGCTGCTGGAGCGCGAGGCTCGTTCGGGCGGATAGGACGGCGGCTCCCGGGCTCCACGAGTGCCGTCTTTCGTCAGTCGATCTTCGTGAGCGCGGCTTCCTTGTGCGCAGCGACGTGCTCCGTCTTGTCGCTCTTGATTTCGTACTGGGGGTCGTCTTTCGACGCGCGACGCCGATGGCCCTTGTAATCGAAATCCGCGTGATGGATCCGGATGATCCGGCCTGTCACCCGGCCCGCTTCGGAATTCCAGCTCACGTGATCGCCGATCGAGTATTTCGCCATCATCGTCCTCCTCGAGGCCAGATCCGAGCAGTAGACCACTACCGGGATGACCGAGGGTCACTTCCGCAGACAGTTCCGGTCAGGGTCGCGCCTCGTCGTCGATCGCCTGTTGCACGACTCGATGGAAATCGTCGCGCGCCTGCATCGCCTTCGGATCCCGCGCGCCGCCGCTCCAGTTCGCATTCGAGACGATCACGATGCGGCGCTTCGGGTCGATGAAGATGCCCTGCCCGAAGATCCCCCGTGCAGCGTAGCTGCCGTCGGCGTAGGTCCACCACTGGTAGCCGTAGCCGCGCTCGGGCACGTCGATCTCCGTTCGCGCCGTCGTCGCTTCGGCCAGCCAGCCGTCGGGAACGATGCTCCGGCCGTCGACGCGCGCTCCGTTCAGCACGAAGAGCCCGAAGCGCGCATAATCGCGCGCCGCCGCCTGGATGCAGCAGCCGCTGATCTCGTTGCCGGTACGGCTGAGGATCCACGTGGCCTTTTGCTCCATGCCGGCAGGCTTCCAGATCTTCCCCGACAGATAGTCGGCCAGCGGCTTGCCGATCGCGCGCCCGAGGAGAATGCCGACGAGATTCGTCTCGCCGGTGCTGTAGTGCCAGCGAGTGCCCGCAGGCACTTCGCGCGGCAACCGCCGCAGATAGCTCACCAGCGCATCGACGCCGTCTGCGGGCTTGTGATTGTTGAAGCGCGCGACGTCCGATTCGGGATCGGCGTAGTCCTCGTTCCAGCGCACGCCCGAAGTCATCGTCAGCAACTGCCGGATGCTCACCTCGTCGTAGGCCGAGCCCTTCATCTCCGGGATGTAGTCGCTGACCTTGTCGTCCATGCTGCGGATGAAGCCGTCGCGAAGCGCCGCGCCCACCAGCACGGAAGTGATCGACTTCGCGACGGAAAAGCTCGTCCAGCGGCCGCGCGCGTCGAAGTCGAGCCCGTAGCGCTCGAGGCGCAGCTTGCCGTCGTGCACGATGAGCAGCGCTGCGCTGCGCTGTGCGGCCATGTAGTCGTCGACATCGAGCGCGAGCTTCAGCGGCGGCCCCGGCGGCAGCGGCAGCACCTTGTCTGCGGCCAGCACGTCGCGCGCCTTCGCCAGCACCGGCAACCGATCGAGCGCTCGAAACGCCGCATCGCGCTGCGGCTGCGTCCAGAACAGGAGATCGCGGTTGGTCGGAAAGGTCGCCAGCAGGCCGCGCGTTTCCTTGTCGAGGCTCAGCCAGCCGGCGGCGCCGACCGCGACGAGCGCGACGAGGGAGGTGGCGGCGATGTTGCGGAGTTTCATGAAGATGCCGTTCGGAAGGGGCGCGCCGATGCTAACAGGCAGCCACCCTTCTCACGCCGGACGCGTCCCTGTGGACGCTCGACCGGAACCTCGACGCGTTGGTATCGCGCGCGGGCGTCCGCTTCACCGGCTGAAACCGTCGTCCGACAGGAACGAATCCGGCAACCATGAGGTTGAGCCGCAAGAAGGGGCTTGTCGCGGAGCGCCTCGAAGCCGGTGGCAAGGTGGCAGTCGGCAGTCGGTCGGCACCTCGAATGGACGACAGGGAAAATGGTCAGCAAGAACACGATCTGTCTCTGGTACGACGGCACCGCGCTGGAGGCAGCGCAGTTCTACGCCGACACGTTTCCGGACAGCGCCGTGGGAGCCGTCCTTCGGGCGCCCGGCGACTATCCCGCCGGCAAACAGGGCGACATCCTGACGGTCGAATTCACCGTCATCGGCATTCCCTGCCTCGGCCTGAACGGTGGCCCGGAATTCCGCCACACCGAGGCTTTCTCTTTCCAGGTCGCAACCGACGACCAGGCCGAAACCGATCGCCTGTGGAACGCGATCATCGACAACGGCGGTGAGGAAAGCGTTTGCGGCTGGTGCAAGGACAAATGGGGCCTGTCGTGGCAGATCACGCCGCGGGCCCTCACGGACGCAATCGCCGACCCCGATCCCGCCGCGGCCCGGCGCGCCTTCGACGCGATGATGCAGATGAAGAAGATCGACATCGCTGCGATCGAAGCGGCCCGGCGGGGCTGAGTTAGTTCTCGATCTTCGGGTTCAGGGCCAGACCCGGGTCTTCAGGCCCGTCTTCCTGTCCCAATCCTCCGGCGCCACTTGCTGGACGGTCTGCGCGAAAGTCCAGATGTGCCCTTCCGGATCGCGCGCCCGATAGCTGCGGTCGCCATAGAACTGCGTCTCAGGTTCCGTCTGGATCTCGGCGCCGGCCCGGCGGGCGCGCTCGCAATGCGCATCGACGTCGACAGCAATGTGCAGATGGATGGTCTGCGTGTTCTTGCCGCCGACGTTGGCCGGGCTGCGATGATCTTCGCTCCACTGACTGCCGACCATGATCAGGCCGTCGCCGAAGGCCAATTCGGAGTGCACGAGATTGCCTTCGGCGTCGGTGATCAGCATCGCCGGCTCGAAATCGAAGGCGCTCTGCAGCCACTCGAAGGCCGCCATCGGGTCTTCGTAGAACACCGCCGGAATCACCGACGGACGCTTCGACAGGTCAGGCATGGCAATTCTCCCTTCCGAGAAACAGAAAACCAGCCACCGTTCAGCATCGATTCAACTTCACGTGCGCACACTGCAAGCACAGTCGCCATCGACTGGAGTTCCGCGCAAAGGAGTTCATCATGCAATCGACCGCATTTCTCGCCTCGATCGGAATGCTGGCAGCCCTCCTCGGCAGCAGCCCCGTGCTGGCTGGAGATCGCAGCGACAGCCGCCACCATGACGGTGAGCGTCACCGCGTCGCGAACACTCGTCCTGCCGGCGCCTTCGACCAGGGCATGCAGGCCGTACCCCATAACGCAGGGCCAGATCGGAAGAGCGTCGTGTAGGGAAAGAG
>CALCZN010000028.1:0-8873 GCA_937903095.1 uncultured Burkholderiales bacterium | reverse complement strand
ATACTCGCCTGGCCGCGCAGATGCCCGCCTACGCGACGAAAGGCAGCGCCGGCCTGGACCTGCGCGCGTGCATCGACGCGCCGCTCGTCCTCGAACCCGGCGCCGCGCAACTGCTGCCCACCGGCCTGTCGATCCACATCGGCGATCCGCACTACGCCGCGATGATCCTGCCGCGCTCGGGCCTGGGCGCGAAGCACGGCATCGTCCTCGGCAACCTCGTCGGGCTGATCGACTCCGACTACCAGGGTCCGCTGATGGTCTCGTGCTGGAACCGGGGCCGCGACGCGTTCACGATCGAGCCACTGGATCGCATCGCGCAACTCGTCGTCGTACCGGTCGTCCAGGTGCAGTGGAACGTGGTCGAAAGCTTCGAGGACAGCCCGCGCGGCGCGGGTGGGTTCGGCAGTACGGGAAGGTGAACGCTCGAGTATCAAGGGAGAAGGGCGGCGCCTCGGCAACTGGCGGATCGCGGCGAAGGCCGAAACCGCGCGCCCGGCCTCCCCCCTTCTCCCTCCCCCCTTCCCCTCCTCGATGCCCCGCCTGCTGATCGTCTGGTGGTCGATGACCGGAGGCACGCGCCAGCTCGCCGAAGCGCTGGCCGACGGTGCGCGCGAGGAGCCGGGCACGGAGGTCGTGTCGCTTCGCGCCGACCAGGCCCACGCCGCCGACGTGCTCGCGGCGCAGGCCTTCGTCTTCGCCACCCCGGAGAACCTCGCATCGATGGCGGGGATGATGAAGGACTTCTTCGACCGCACCTACTACCCGGTGCTCGGGCGCGTCGACGGCCTGCCCTACGCCACGCTCGTCTGCGCAGGCACCGACGGCACTGGCGCCGCGCGCCAGATCGCGCGCATCGCCACCGGCTGGCGGCTGAAGGAAATCGCGGAACCACTCATCGTGGTCGTCGGAGCGCAGACGCCAGAGCAGATCCTCGCACCGAAGCGCATCGAGCCGGCGCAACTCGAGCGCGCGCGCGAACTCGGCCGCGCACTCGGCACCGGACTGGCGATGGGGATCTGGTGAGTCGCCGTCGCGCTCAGCGCAGTTTCGCCACCAGCTCCTCGAGCTTCACCACGTCGGCGGCGAAGACGCGGATGCCGTCGGCCAGCTTGTCGGTGGCCATCGCGTCCTCGTTGACCGCGTAACGGAAGGTCTTCTCGTCGAAGGACACCCGCTCGATGTTCTTGCCGTGCGCGGCCTTCGGGTCGAGCTTGCGCTCGATTCGCTCGTTCGATTCGGCCAGCTTCCCGAGCAGGTCGGGGCTGATCGTCAGCAGGTCACAGCCGGCGAGCGCCAGCACCTGCCCCGGGCTGCGAAAGCTCGCGCCCATCACTTCGGTGGAATAGTCGTACTTCTTGTAGTAGTCGTAGATGCGGCGCACCGACAGCACGCCCGGATCTTCCTCGGGCGCGTAGTCGCGGTTCTCGTGCTTGCGATACCAGTCGTAGATGCGGCCGACGAAGGGCGAGATCAGCGTCACGCCCGCGTCGGCGCAGGCGACCGCCTGCGGGAACGAGAACAGCAGCGTCAGGTTGCAGTGGATCCCCTGGCGCTCGAGCTGCTCGGCGGCGCGGATCCCCTCCCACGTGGAGGCTACCTTGATCAGCACCCGCTCGCGCGAAACGCCCGCCTCCTCGTAGAAAGAGACGATGCGCTGCGCGCGCGTGATGCTCGCCTGCGTGTCGAAGGACAGGCGCGCATCGGTTTCGGTGGACACACGGCCCGGGACGACCTTCAGGATCTCCTGCCCGAAGCGCACGAGCAGGCGATCGGCGAGCGACTGCGTGTCCTCCTTCGCGTGGTCGGCGACGCACTGTCGCAGCAGCTGCGCGTATTCGTCCTTGTGCGCGGCCTTGAGCACGAGCGACGGATTGGTGGTCGCGTCGCGCGCGCCGTACTGCTGGATCGTGCGGAAGTCGCTCGTATCGGCGACGACGACGGTGAATTGCTTGAGCTGTTCGAGAGCGTTCATGACGGTACCTCCGGAAGCGGCGAGCGCCGCGCGCGCGGCGCCTTCGACGACAATGCCGCGAACGACGCGCCCGCGGCGAGCAGCACGAAGGCCGCGACGCTCCACAGCGCGAAGGGCATGCCGAGCAACGGCACGTTCGCCTCGCTGCACGACGCGTCGGCGAAGAACAGCCACGGCAGCGTTTCGTCGAGCCGCAACTGCATCAGCACCCGATCGGCAAAGGTGAACGCGCACGACTGCGTCTGCGCGGCAACGAGCTGCTGGTGCAGCGCGGCCCACACGCCACCCAGCGCAGCGAGCGCGGCAAGCACCGCGAACGAGCGCCGCACCCCGCCGCTCCCGAAGGCCAGGCCGACGAGCGCGAAGGCCGCGACCAGCAGGTAGAGCAGCCGCTGGAACACGCACCACGCGCAAGGACGCATGTCGAACACGTGCTGCAGCACCAGCGCAACCGCTACCACCGCCAGCGCGAACACCGCGCAACCGAGCAACAGCGAGCGGCTTCGATCGCTCATCGAAGAACTATAAGACTGTGAAGGGTGAAGGGTGAAGGGGAGAATGCCCGACCTCGGCAGCCGAGGCCGTTCCCCTTCACCCTTCTCCCTTGACCCTTCCCTGCCTTCACCCAAACACGTCGTGCGTGATGTTCTTGAACCAGCTGTGCGCGTACGCCACTTCGCGGCGCCGGAACTCGGGCGAGGCGCCCAGCGGGCTGATGCCGCCGGAGACCGACTTGATCACCGGCGCGCCCTTGTCGTCCTTGCCCGGCCGGTAGACGTTGGCCACCGAGATTCCATAGCTGTCGTTCAGCAGGCTGTAGCAGGTGTTGACGTACGCCTGCGGACCCGGCTCCTTGCCCTGGAGCAGCGTGACGATCGCCGCCGCGGTGACCTTCGCCTGCGAGTTCGCCGCGTAGCCCGACTTGGGCATCGTCGAGGCGATCGATGCGTCGCCGATGACGTGGATTCCCTTGTGGATCGTCGACTCGAAGGTCTCCACGTCGATCGGGCACCAGGCTCCGCTGCCGGTCAGGCCGGCATCGAGGGCGATCTTCCCCGCCGTCTGCGCCGGGATCAGGTTCAGGACGTCCGCCTTGTGCTTGTCGCCGAAGCGCGTGGTGACGGTGCGCGTCGCCGCATCGAGCTTCGCGATGCCGCCGTCGGTCTGCTCGCCGCTGATCCATTCGATCATTGCGTTCGGCGTGCCGTAGCCGTACAGGGCTTTCCAGCCCTCGATGAACAGCGGCTGCTTCGAGAAGCCGTTGGCCGCGTCGACGATCAGCACCTTCGACTTCGGCTTGTGGCGCTTCAGGTATGCGGCGATCAGGCTCGCGCGCTCGTACGGTCCCGGCGGGCAGCGATAGGGTGCGGTCGGCGGGCAGATCATCACGGTGCCGCCGTCGGCCATCGCCTCGAGCTGGCTGCGCAGCAGCTCGGTCTGCGGACCGGCCTTCCACGCGTGCGGAATCTTTTCGGCGACCGTCGCGTCGTAGCCTTCGATGCCGCCGAACTTGAAGTCGATGCCCGGCGCCACCACCAGCCGGTCGTAGCCGTAGCTCGCGCCGCCCGCCGTCTTGACCGTGCGACCAGCCGGGTCGATGGCGGTGACGCTGTCGTGCACGACCTCCACGCCGCGCTTGCGCACCCCGTCGTAGCCGAAGGTGATCGACTCCATCTTGCGAACGCCGGCGATCACCTCGTTGCTCATGAAGCAGGTCTGGTAGCTCTTCTTCGGCTCGATCAGCGTCACCGCGATCGACGGATCGGCGAGCCGCAGGTAGTGCGCGACCGTGCATCCGCCGATTCCGCCGCCGACGACGACGACCTTCTTCCTGCCTTGCGCGATGGCGAAGCGCGGAGCGGCCAGTGCGAAGCCGGCAGCGCCGGCGCCGAGGACGAAGTCCCTGCGTGCGATGTTCGTCATGGTCTTCTCCTCACTTCTGGCTGGCGTAGAACTGCAGCAGCGCCTGGAAGTCCTTCTCGTTCAGGTCCTTCATCTTCGCGCGCATCTTCTTCGGCATCTGGCGATGGCCGGCTTCGTAATCGGCGAAGGTGAAGCCCAGATACGGCGTCCACTGGCCGGCCAGCGTTCCCGAGCCGTCTCCCTTGCGCCCGCCCTTTTCGTGGCACTTCTCGCAGGCATCCTCGTGCACGGCCTTGCCTTTCGCGGCCAGCGCCGCGTCGAAGGGCTGCTCGGCCGGCCGCAAGGTCTGGCGAGCGAAGTAATCGGCCATCGCGCCGATCTCCTCGTCGCTGTAGCCCTTGGCGATGCGGTCCATCACCGTGGCCAGGCGCTCGAAGCCCTCGATGTCGTCCGCATCGAGCTTCAGCGTCTGCGCCGCGGCCTCGATCTTCGCCGTCTCCTTGCCGTACTTGTAGGCGAGCATCGCGTTGACGAAGTAGATCTTCGACAGCCCCGCGATCGACGGCGTCGCCGGACCGCCGCTGTTGCCGTCGGTGCCGTGGCAGGCGACGCAGTTCCCCACCAGTACGGGCACCGGCGCCGACTGTGCCGACGCGCCCGCCGCCCACGCCGCACCGGCGAATAGCAGCGCGGTTCCCAATGCCGTCTTTCTCATCGCTCCCCCCTCGTGGTCACACCCCGCGGAATGCCGGCGCCTCGCCCCGCATCCCTCTCCTCCGCGCGCCGCTACAGGTCCGCGGCGTCCGGAGCCTTCGGTCGCTTGTGCACCAGGCCCTTGTGGCACTCGATGCACGTGCGTCCCTCTTCCCGTGCCGCGCGATGCTTGCTGCGCGCGCTGCGATCCTGCTCGTCGGCGTTCATCGCTTCCCACGAATGGCAGCTGCGGCAGGTCATCGAGTCGGTGCGCTCCATCATCGACCAGACTGCGTTGGCCATGCGCCAGCGATGCGCCTCGAACTTCTCCGGCGTGTCGATCGTTCCGAGAATCTCGTGCCAGACGTCCTTGGCCGCGCGCACTTTCGCGATCAGCTTCGGAACGAGCGGCTTGGGCACGTGGCAGTCGGGACACCCCGCCCGCACACCGGAGGCATTCGAGTAGTGCACGGAAGTCCGGTACTCCCGGTATACGGTAGCTTCCATCGAGTGGCAGGAGACGCAGAACTCGGTGGTGTTCGTGCGCTCGAGCAGCGGATGCAGGACCAGCGCGTACGCGGCAAGCGCCACGACTACCGTTGTGGCGATGCCGACGCCGACCAGCCGCCCTACCGTCGTGCCGGGCCGGGGTGAACTGCGTAGCGTGCGAAGGAGCTTGCGGATCGACCTCACGCAGCGGCCTCGAAGCCATGCGCGCGCGGCGCCGACGCCGAATGCCGTCGGCGCATCGTCGTCTCCCCTCGAATTCTTGTAGTCATGCAGCGCATGCTGTCAGCCGCAGAAGCCCGGTGCCTTGATCCGTGTCATGGCGCCGGGCGACCCCGCGTGCAGCCTCCGAGCCGGGAAGGCGAGCGAACTCAGGCCGGCAGCACCTCGATGCGTTCCTCGCCCTCGCCGCCGGCGGCCGGCGGCGCTTCGGCGAACGATAGCGTGACTTCGCCGGCTTCGTCGACATCGACGGTGACGCGCCCGCCCCCGACGAGTCGCCCGAACAACAGCTCGTCGGCCAGCGCCTTGCGGATCGTGTCCTGGATGAGCCGCTGCATCGGACGCGCACCCATCAGCGGGTCGAAGCCCTTCTGCGCGAGCATCGAGCGCAACGCGTCGGTGAAGATCGCCTCGACCTTCTTCTCGTGCAACTGCTCCTCGAGCTGCATCAGGAACTTGTCGACCACGCGCAGGATGATCTGCTCGTCGAGCGCACCGAAGCTGATGATCGAGTCGAGCCGGTTGCGGAATTCGGGCGTGAACATCCGCCGGATCTCGTTCATCTCGTCGCCGGCCTTGCGGCTGTCGGAGAAGCCGATCGCGCGCTTCTGCAACTCGGTGGCGCCCGCGTTCGTCGTCATGATGAGAATGACGTTGCGGAAGTCGGCCTTGCGCCCGTTGTTGTCGGTGAGCGTGCCGTGGTCCATCACCTGCAACAGGATGTTGAAGATGTCCGGATGCGCCTTCTCGATCTCGTCGAGCAGCAGCACGGCGTGCGGCTTCTTCGTGACGGCCTCGGTGAGCAGACCCCCCTGGTCGAAGCCGACGTAGCCCGGAGGCGCGCCGATCAGCCTCGACACCGCGTGCCGCTCCATGTACTCGGACATGTCGAAGCGGATCAGCTCGATGCCCAGGATGAACGCGAGCTGGCGCGCCACCTCGGTCTTGCCGACGCCGGTGGGGCCGGAGAACAGGAACGCGCCGATCGGCTTGTCGGGCTTGCCCAGCCCGGAGCGCGACATCTTGATCGCGGCGGCGAGCGCGTCGATGGCCGGGTCCTGGCCGAAGACGGTGGCTTTCAGGTCGCGGTCGAGCGTCTGCAGCCGGCCGCGGTCGTCGCTGGAGACCGACGCCGGCGGAATGCGCGCGATCTTGGCGACGATGTCCTCGATCTCGCCCTTGTTGATGACCTTCTTCTGCCGGCTCTTGGGCAGGATGCGCTGCGCCGCGCCCGCCTCGTCGATGACGTCGATCGCCTTGTCGGGCAGGTGGCGGTCGTTGATGTACTTGGCCGACAGCTCGGCCGCCGCCGACAGCGCCGACGACGAGTACTTCACGCCGTGGTGCTCCTCGAAGCGCGACTTCAGCCCGCGCAGGATCTGCACGGTCTGCTCCACCGTCGGCTCGACGACGTCGATCTTCTGGAAGCGGCGCGACAGCGCGTGATCCTTCTCGAAGATGCCGCGGTATTCGTTGTAGGTGGTCGCGCCGATGCACTTCAGCGTGCCCGAGGACAGCGCCGGCTTGAGCAGGTTCGACGCGTCGAGCGTGCCGCCCGAGGCCGAGCCCGCGCCGATCAGCGTGTGGATCTCGTCGATGAAGAGGATCGCGCTCTGCGCCTGCTTCAGCTGCTTGAGCACGGTTTTCAGGCGCTGCTCGAAGTCGCCGCGGTACTTGGTGCCGGCCAGCAGCGCGCCCATGTCGAGCGAATAGACGGTGGCGTCGGCCAGCACCTCGGGCACGTCGCTCTGCGTGATGCGCCAGGCGAGCCCCTCGGCGATCGCCGTCTTGCCCACGCCCGCCTCGCCGACCAGCAGCGGGTTGTTCTTGCGCCGCCGGCACAGCACCTGGATGACGCGCTCGACCTCGTTCTCGCGGCCGATCAGCGGATCGATACGGCCTTCGCGCGCCGCCGCGTTCAGGTTCTGCGTGTACTGCTCGAGCGCGCCCTGCTGCGTGCTGCCCGCCTCGGCTTCGGTCTCGGCCTGCTCTTCCTTGACCGGCTCCTTCGGCTGCGGCGCCTTGGTGATGCCGTGCGAGATGTAGTTGACGACGTCCAGGCGCGTGATGCCCTGCTGGTGCAGGTAGTAGACGGCGTGCGAATCCTTCTCGCCGAAGATCGCGACCAGCACGTTGGCGCCGGTGACCTCCTTCTTCCCGTTCGACGTGCTCTGCACGTGCATGATCGCGCGCTGGATGACGCGCTGGAAGCCGAGCGTGGGCTGGGTGTCGATCTCCTCGGCGCCCGGCACGACCGGAGTGTTTTCCTTGATGAAGCCGGTAAGGTTCTTGCGCAGGTCTTCCACGTTGGCCGCGCACGCGCGCAGCACTTCGGCGGCCGACGGATTGTCGAGCAGCGCCAGCAGCAGGTGCTCCACGGTGATGAACTCGTGGCGCTGCTGCCGGGCCTCGACGAAGGCCATGTGCAGACTGACTTCCAATTCCTGCGCGATCATGCTTCCTCCATCACGCACTGCAGCGGATGCTGATGCTGGCGTGAGTAACTACTAACCTGTTCCACCTTCGTGGCTGCCACATCACGAGGAAAGACGCCGCACACGCCACGCCCTTCACGGTGCACCTTCAACATTACCTGTGTCGCCTTCTCCCGGCCCATCCCGAAGAACCTCTGGAGGACGTTGACGACGAATTCCATCGGGGTGAAATCGTCGTTCAGCAGCATCACCTGGTACATCGGCGGCGGCTTCAGCCGCGACCCTCTGCGCTCCAGTACCGGAGTCGGATCTTGACGCGTCGCCATGAATGCATTCTAGCCAGTGTTGCTTCCACTGCAACAACGCCGATCGGCCCTGCCCGGCCGACCGTGACGGGCTTCACGAAGCAATGCGTAAGCCCATGGAATGTCGCCGGAAAGCCCCAGTCCTGTCTTGACGCAACCTGTCTTTTCACAAAGAATCCGTGCGCTGCCCGGGGAGATGTCCTCGCGAGCGGGGGCGCCGGGCTTTTACAGAAAACCGACGCAACTACGAACCTGCGACGTTCTCGTCAGCCGCCTTCGGGCGACGCAGGCAGCGTCCAGTCGATCGCGTCAGGGGAAGACGAAAGCATGGCAACGGGTACCGTCAAGTGGTTCAACGACTCGAAGGGGTACGGTTTCATCACCCCCGACGATGGAGGTGAGGATCTGTTCGCGCATTTCAGCGCGATCCAGATGAACGGCTTCAAGAGTCTGAAAGAAGGCCAGAAGGTGCAATTCGACGTCGTCTCGGGCCCGAAAGGCAAGCAGGCGTCGAACATCCAGTCTTCGTGAAAAACGGCGCGCCTCGGGCGCGCCGTTTTCCCTTCGACTGCCGGCTTCGCGGCTAGCGCCGTGGCTTCAGCCGTGCATCGGAAGGCTTGTTGCGCGGCACCTCGCCTGCCGCGTAAGGGCTGTCGCCGGGGATGTCCTCGCTGCCTACCGGCAGTTCCTCGATCGCCAGCGCATGGTAGCGCAAGGCCTTGCGCACCCCCTTGCCGGCGGCTGCCCGCAGCAGCTTTCGCACCGCGTCCTCGTCCTTCGTACGCGCGACGAGCATCGCCGAACCGGCGTCGGCGAGCTGGCGAATGATCGCGACGTTCTCGAGTTCGCCGCCCAGCTCGTTGAGCACCCCGGCCT
>CALCZN010000027.1:0-9189 GCA_937903095.1 uncultured Burkholderiales bacterium | reverse complement strand
TCGCGTGGGCCGCGTGCAAGGGGCACCAGGCCGACATCGGCGGCGCGCAGGCCGGCGGCTACAACCCCGAGGCGCGCGAGGTCTGGCAGGAAGCGCTGCGCATCCCGCCGCTGAAGGTGTACGAGCGCGGCCGGCTGCGTCGCGACGTCTGGCGGATGGTCTTCGCCAACATCCGCTATCCGATCGTCGAGGAGGACATCAAGGCGCAGATCGGCGCCACGCGCATCGGCGAGCGCGCGATGCACGAGCTGTTCGACGGCTTCGACGAAGCGACCTTCGATGCGTGCATCGACTACCTGTTCGCCGCCTCCGAACGGATGGTCCGCCGCGAGATCGCCGCGATCCCCGACGGCGACTACGAGGGCGAGAGCTGGGCGTTCTACGACGGCGTGCGCGACGGCTCGAAGATGCGCATCGCGCTCACCGTGCGCGTGGCCGGGGACGAGATCGTCTTCGACTTCAGCGGCTCGTCGCCGCAGACGCCCGGCTTCGTCAACGCACCCTATTCGGCGACCGCCTCGGCGCTGCTGCTCACTTTCCTGATGCTGATCGACCCGCAGGTGCCGCACAACGCCGGCATCCTGCGCCCGATCCGCATCGTGAATCCGGAAGGCTCGTTCCTGAACGCCCGCTTTCCGGCCGCCACGACCTTCGGCAACTCGATCACCGGGCCGACCTCCGACGCGATCTTCCGCGCCTTCGCGCAGGCGCTGCCGAAGATGGTGACGGCCGGCTGGAACCGGATGATGGGCTTCACGATCACCGGGCGCGACCCGCGGCGCGATCGTCCCTACGTCGACATCCTCTTCCTCGCGCTGAAGGGGGGCTCCGGCGCGACCTTCGGCGCCGACGGCTACGATCACATCGGGCTGATCAACTGCGCCGGCGGCATCCTCGCGCAGGACTACGAAATGTTCGAGCTGCACGACCCGCACCGGCTCCTGCGCCACGAGTACGCGACCGACTCGGCCGGCGCCGGTTGCTGGCGCGGCGGACTCGGCGTGGAAACCGAGTTCGTCATCGACGGCGAGGACGTCACCGGCATCGCCTTCGGCGACGGAATCGAGGAGCGGGCGCGCGCCTTCGGGCTGTTCGGCGGGCGTCCGGGCAGCGTGAACCGGCTCGAGATCGTGCAGCCCGACGGCACCGTGCGCCGTCCGAAATCCAAGGAAATCCTGCGCGGCATTCCGCGCGGATCAGTGTATCGCCAGCACGCCGGCGGCGGCGGCGGATACGGCGATCCGCGCGAGCGGCCGGTGAAGAAGGTCGTCGACGACGTGCTCGACGGCGTGCTCAGCGTCGAGGCTGCGTACGCCGACTACGGCGTCGTCGTCGATCCGGTGACCGGGGCGCTCGACGAAGCGGCGACGGCCGGGTTGCGCAGCCTGCCATGAAGCTTCCCCGCATCGATCACATCGGCATCGTCGTCGACGATCTCGAAGCTTCGATCGCATCGATGAAGCGAATGCTGCGCGGTGCGCCGCTCGTGCGGCGCTCGATACCCGATGCCGGCCTCGAGGTCGCCGAGTTCGCCACCGCGAACGTCGTCGTCGAACTGCTGAAGTACACCGACGACGGCGACGGCTTCGGACGCGCGGTGATGGGATCGGCCGCCGGCGTGAACCACCTGTCGCTCGCCGTCGACGACCTCGACGGCGCGCTCGCCGCGCTGCGTGCGGAAGGCGTCGAGCCCGCCGACGGCTTTCCGCGCCGCGGCGCGCACGGTCGCGTCGCGTTCCTGCCGCGCGACGCGGACACCGGGTTGCTGTTCGAGTTGTGCGAGCCCGACGCGCACGGGCCCGACGTGTCCCGGCCCAGGCGATGAACGCCGACCCGCCGCGCCTCCCGGCGTCGAAAGGCGATCCCGACGGACGCGAACGGCGCCTGTGGAACGAGCGCGTCGAGGCGATGCCGCGCGACGCGTTGCGCACGCTGCAGTGGGAGCGGCTGCAGCGCCAGATGCGCTACGACTTCGAGCGCTCGCCCTTCCTGCGCGCGAAGTTCGAGGCGATCGGCGCCACGCCCGACGACGTGCGCAGCTTCGACGACTTCGCGCGCATTCCGCTCACCACGAAGGACGAGCACCGGCGCGCGCAGCAGGAATCGCTCGAACGCCACGGCGACCCCTTCGCGCTGCTCGCCTGCGCGCGCCCCGACGAGATCGTGCGCATCAACGCCACCTCCGGCACGACCGGAACGCCGACGCTGTACACGCTCACCGCGCACGACGTCGGCGTGGTCAACGAGATGCACGCGCGCAAGTACTGGCGCGCCGGCATCCGCCCGGGCCACGTGATGCTGCAGGCGCTGTCGCTGAGCATGTTCACCGGCGGCCTGCCGCTGTCGCAGGGAATCATGCACCTGGGCGCCTGCGTCGTGCCCGTGGGCATCGAGGGCGGCACGCAGCGCGTCATCGACATCGCGCGGATCACCCGACCGCACGCGATCGTCGCCACGCCGTCGTTCGGCCGCTACCTGATCGAGGAAGCGCCTCGCCTCACCGGCCGCCCCGCGCACGATCTCGGCCTGCGCTGGTTCTTCTGCGCGGGCGAAGGCGGCGGCTCCGATCCGGCGATCCGCAGCACGCTCGCCGAAGGTTTCGGCGCGAAGGTCTTCGACCACACCGGCGGCGGGCACGCCTTCCACGGCATCTCGTGCGAAGCGGTCGACCAAGGCTGCGAAGGCATGCACTTCGTCTCGGAGGATCACTGCCTGCTCGAGCTGGTCGATCCGGAAACGAAATCGCCGATCGAACTCACGCACCGCGCGATCGGCGAGATGGTGTTCACCTTCCTCGACTGGCGCGGCGGCCCCTTCCTGCGCTACGCGCTCGGCGACCTGCTGCAGGTCTACACCGAACCGTGCCGCTGCGGCCTGCCGGGAATCCGCTTCGCGATCCTCGGCCGCACCGACGATATGCTCACCGTCAAGGGCGTGAACGTCTACCCGCAGGCGATCGCCAACGAGATCTTCCGTTTCTTCCCGCGCGTGACCGGCGCCTTCCGCATCGTGCTCGACGCGCCCGGCCCGCAGGTGAGGCCGCCGCTGCGCATTCGGCTCGAGCACGCAGGGATCGACGGCGCAGCGCTCGCCGCGCTCGAAAGCGAGTTGCTCGCGCAGTTCCGCGACCGGCTTCGGATCCGTCCAACCTTCGAGTGGCTCGCGCCCGGAACGCTGCCGCGCGAGGCAGGCAAGACGAAGCACATCCAGATCGAAAGACAGCGAGGAGACGACGATGGACATGCGACTGCGCGGCCGTAGCGCGCTGATCACCGGCGGGTCGAAGGGAATCGGCTTGTGCATCGCGAGCATGCTGGCCGACGAGGGCTGCCACCTGCACCTCGTGGCCCGCTCGCAAGCCGAGCTGACGGAAGCGGCCGCGCGCATCGGCGAGCGCGCGGGAGTGCGCGTGCAGGTGCATCCGATGGATCTCTCGCAGCGCGGCTGCGCCGCGACGCTCGCGCAGCGCTGCGGCGACGTCGACATCCTGGTCAACAACGCCGGCTCGACCCCGCGCGGCACGATCGAGGAGGTCGACGACGAACGCTGGCGCGCCGCCTTCGATCTGAAGGTGTTCGGCTATATCGACATGTGCCGGCACTTCTTCCCGCGGATGAAGGCGCGCCGCAGCGGCGTCATCGTCAACATCCTCGGCAACGGCGGCGAGCGCGTCGACGCCGGCTACATCGCCGGCGCCGCCTGCAATGCGTCGCTGATGGCCTTCACGCGCGCGCTCGGCGGAACCAGCGCCGATTTCGGCGTTCGCGTCGTCGGCGTGAACCCGGGCCCGGTCGCCACCGAGCGCCTGGTCGGACTGATGCGCAAGGAAGCGACGACGAAGCTGGACGACGCCGAGCGCTGGGCGGAGCTGGGCAAGGGCTTCCCCTTCGGTCGCGCGGCAACCGTCGAGGAGATCGCATCCACCGTCGTGCTGCTCGCCTCGGATCGTTCTTCCTACACGACGGGAACGATCGTGACGATCGACGGCGGGATGGCGAATCGCGGGTCGCTGATCTGACCGGCCCCGCGCCCGCGCGGCGCGCTGATCCGTTTCCGCTTCAGCCGACCCGCTCGACGTACACCTGCACCTTCCCGCCGCAGGCGAGCCCCACCTCCCACGCCTGCTCGTCGCTGACGCCGAACTCGAGCATGCGCGGCTTGCCGTCGGCGATCACTTCGAGCGCCTCGGAGATCACGGCTCCCTCGACGCAGCCGCAGGAAACCGAGCCGAGGAAGCCGCCGCCCTGCTCCACGGCAAGCAGGCTGCCCTCGGCCCTCGGCGACGAGCCCCAGGTACGCACGACGGTGGCCAGCGCGACGCCCTTGCCCGCCGCGCGCCACGCACGCATCGCCTCGAACAGCTCGTCGTCGCTCGCGTGCGCGGCGGGTGCGCGCTTCGGGCCGGTCGACGAATCGCTCGACGCCGCGGCACTGGACGACGCACCGCCCGATGCCGCCGTGCCCGCCGCCATGCCGGCGCGCCGCGCGAGCCGGGTGCCCTTGCCTGCCGCCTTCGCGTGCTCGCCCAGTGCATCGACGAGTTCGTCGATCCCCTCGCCGGTCGTCGCGATCGTGCGCAGCACCGGCACCGACCACTCCGGCCGGCGACGCAGCCGCGACAGCGCGCGCATGTCGTCGTAGGTGCGCCTGGCGATCGGCGAGTCGGCCTTGTTCACGACGAGGATGTCGGCGATCTCGAGGATGCCGGCCTTGATCGACTGCACTTCGTCGCCGAGCCCCGGCGGGCAGACGACGATCTTCGTGTCGGCGAACTCGCGGATCTCGACTTCGGACTGCCCGGTGCCGACCGTTTCGACGAGCACGACGTCGAAGCCGGCCGCGTCGAACAGGTCGATGATGCGACCGGCCGCGCGCGACAGCCCCCCCAGATGCCCGCGCGACGACAGCGAGCGCACGAAGACGTCGTCGTGCGAGGCCGCGTCGCCCATGCGCACGCGATCGCCGAGGATCGCGCCGCCGCTCACCGGACTCGACGGGTCGACCGCGACGACCGCGACCGAGCGCCCGCGCGCGACGAACGCGCCGAGCAGCGCGTCGATCAGCGTGGACTTCCCGGCGCCCGGCGCGCCGGTGATGCCGACCACGTGCGCGCGTCCCAGATGCGAGGCGAGACCGGCGTGCAGTTCGTCGGCGCCCGGTCGGTCGTTCTCGAACATCGTCACCGCACGGGCGAGTGCGCTGCGCGAGCGGCCGAGGATTGCCGGCAGCGAGACAGCTTCGTTCACCTTCGTTTCTCCTGTGATTCCCTGCAATGATCGTCCAGCGGCCGCCAGGGCGCCAACTCATGCGCCACTCAGGAGCGCGCGACGCCGATCGTAGCCGCTTGCAACGGGCGCTGGCGGAACGCGAGCACCGCGCCCAGCGCGAGCGCCAGCGCCGAGAAGCCGAGCCCGCGCTGCAGCCCGCCCGCCGCATCGGCGATCCAGCCGACGATGCTCGGGCCGACGATCTGTCCGAACGCGAAGACGATGGTGAAGGCGGCGATGCCGCCCGCCCATAGCGACGCCGGAAGGTTGTGGCGCACCAGCGCGGTGGTCGACGCGACGAGCGACAGGAACACGCTGCCGAACAGCGCACCGGAGACGAACACCGCGACCGGATGCGCGCTGAATACCGGCAGCACGGTGGCCACCGCGAGCAGCGCGTTGAGCAGGCCGAGCGCCTCGCCGCCGCGCGCGCGCTGCAGCAGCCCCGCCCACAGCCACGACGACGCGACCACGCCGACGCCGAGCAGCACGAAGAAGGCGATCGTCTGCCCGTGTCCGAGCCCCTGCTCGCGCAGCAGCGCGATGACGAAGGTCATGTAGCCGATGTAGCCGATGCCGAACATGAAATAGCCGGCCAGGCCGAACGAGAACGGACGCCACTCGAAGCCGCGATGCCCGGGGTCGCGCGGCACCGGCCGGGCCGCCAGTGGACGCGTGGGCGACGACATCGCGAAGGTCGACAGCGCTGCAGCCGCGCCGAGCGCGACCCACGCCCACTGCCAGGCGTGCGCCACGCCGAGTGCGAGCAGCGGCGGAACGAGCAGCGCCGACGCGACGATGCCCAGGCCCGTGCCGCCGTAATACACGCCGAGCAGCAGCCCCGCGCGCGAAGCATGCGCGGCGCCCAGGCGCGCCGCGAGCACGCCGCCCGCGACGAAGAGCGCCGCGCTCGCCACGCCGGTGAGCAGCCGCAGCGCGTAGAGCGGCGCATCGGCGAGCACGACGCCGTGCGCGACCAGCAGCAGCGAAGCGGCGACGCCGCCGGCAAGCAGGATCGTGCGCGCGTCGTACTTCGCGAGCCAGCGCGGCGCGAGCAGCGCGCCGACCAGATAGCCGGCCGCGTTCACCGTGTTCATCGCGCCGGCCGTCAGGTAGCTCCAGCCGAGGTCGTCGCGCATCGGCTGCAGCAGCAGCGCATACGAGAAGCGCCCGAGGCCGAGCGCGATCGCCGAACCCAGCGCGAGCGCGAAGGCCACGCGCAGTGCGCGCGCGGCGTCGTGCGCGTGGGCGGCGTCGCTCAACGCGCTTGCAGCGGCGCGAGGGCGCCCGAGCGCGCTTGCAGCGGCGCGAGCGTGCCCGAACGCGGTTGCCGGCGCGCGAGCCCGCACGGACGCAGCCGCAGCGTCACGAAAGCGATCACGAGAGCCGGATCTCGCCGTCGAAGGTGACGTTCAGCTTCAACCCAGCGACGTCGAGCGTCATCGTCGCGGGAAAGGAGTCGTCGTCGCCGATGCGCCCGTCGGCGCGCGCCTGCGCGACCGCCTTCTCGATCTCCTGCTGCGAGCGCACGCCCACCGTGCGCAGGAACTTGCGGATGCTCTGCTGGAACGCTTCCTCGTCCATCTCGATCTCCGATTCGAATGCCGATCGACGCGCGACAGGGGGGCGCACTACAGGGCCGCGCGCCCCGCTCCGGCGGGTCACCGATCGATCGTACCGTTTCGCTCGCCCGCCCGCACTCAGGGCGGGTTCTGCCGATAATGCCGCGCGAGCATCGACGCGATCGCGCACGAGGCGATGCGCGATTCGCGCGAATCGGCCCGGCTCGTCAGCACGATCGGCACCCGGGCGCCGACGACGATGCCGGCGCTCGACGCGTCGCCCATGTGCTCGAGCTGCTTGGCGAGCATGTTGCCGCTCTCGAGATCGGGCACGACGAGGATGTCGGCCTGTCCGGCGACCGGCGAGTCGATGCCCTTGACGCGCGCCGCCGCCGGCGACACCGCGTTGTCGAAGGCGAGCGGCCCGTCGAGTACGCCGCCGGCGATCTGTCCGCGGTCGGCCATCTTGCACAGCGCCGCCGCATCGAGCGTCGCAGGCATCGTCGGGCTCACCGTCTCCACCGCCGCGAGGATCGCCACGCGCGGCCGCTCGACGCCGATCACGCGCGCGAGGTCGATCGCGTTGCGCACGATGTCGGCCTTCTCCTCGAGCGTGGGCGCGATGTTGATCGCCGCATCGGTGATCAGGAAGGGGCGCGGATACGACGGCGTCTGCATCACGAAGCAGTGGCTGACGCGCCGCTTCGTGCGCAGCCCGCCGTGGCGCGCGACCACGGCGGCGATCAGCTCGTCGGAGTGCAGGCTGCCCTTCATCAGCGCTTCGACTTCGCCGCGCGCGGCGAGCGCCACCGAGCGCTCCGCCGCGGCATGGCTGTGCGGCACGTCGACGATTTCGATGCCGGCGAGATCGATTCCGGCCTCGCGCGCGGCCGCCTCGAGGCGCGCGCGCGGCGCGACCAGCACCGGCTCGATGAGCCCGGCGTCGCGCGCATCGATCGCCCCGCCCAGGCTCAACGTGTCGCACGGATGCACGACGGCTACGCGGATCGGCGCCCATTCGGCGACGTGGTCGAGCAGCCGCCGCAGGCCGCCGTCGCCGACCGACAGCCGCACTTCGGGCAGGGCCGTGCGCCTGAGCTCGACGCGCTCGTCGGGCGCGACCACCTCGGCCTCGCCGTCGACGACGTCCTCGCCGCGCTGGTTGACCGCGCGGCACGCGAGGCGAATGCGCCGCGTGGCCTCGTCGCGTGCCCTGACCTCGATCGTGATCGTCAGCGTGTCGCCGACGCGAACCGGCGCGAGGAAGCGCAGCGACTGCGCCAGGTAGCGGCTGCCCGGGCCGGGCAGCCGCGTTCCGACCAGGCCCGAGATCAGCGCGCCGGCCCACATGCCGTGCGAGATCACCGAGTGCAGGCCGCTCGACGCCGCGATCGCGGGATCGAGCGGCAGCGGGCTCTCGTCGCCCGAGAGCACCGCGTAGAGCTGGATGTCCTGCGCGGTGAGCGTGCGTTCGAGGCTTTCGCGGTCGCCGACGGCGATTTCGTCGAAAGTGCGGTTGCGCAGGAATGCGAAGTTGCGGTCCGGTTTCAAGCGTTTCGTCTCGTCGGTTCGGTGAGAAAATCAGGTCTTGCGGCATGGCTCGACCGCACGACGCACGTGCCCGCGCATTGTCGAGGACCTCATCCCTGCCCCTCGGGCAATTCGGTCGCACCCATCCAATAACACGAGGCGTGGCTTACGAGCATTGCCGCGGGCATCTGCGGCCTTACGGGACATCGTCACCGAGAGAGCAGTTCCACATACGCCTGGTAGCTGTAGACGCGGTTCTTCTTCTGCCCGGTGAGTTCGACAAGGATGCCGAGGTCTTCCAGCAACTTGACCGCAGCGCTGGCGGTCGGAAACGTCGTCTCCAGCCGCTGGCGAACGTGCTCGACGCTAAAGCGCGGCATCATCGGCAGCAGCTCGAACAGGCGGTAGCTGATTGGCCCGGCCTTGGGGGAATTCAACAGTCGTTTGCGGTCGGCCGTGATCAGGCTGGCCACGTCGATGATGCTGCGCTCGGCATCTGCGGACGCCGAAGCTACGCCTTCCAGGAAGAAGGACACCCAGCCCTCCCAGTCGCCTTCGTCCCGGATGGCTGACAAGCGCCGGTAGTACTCGGCCTGGTGCTGCTTGAGATAACCGCTCAGGTACATCAGCGGCTCTCCCAGCAGCCCCCAGTGCTCCATGAGTGCGGCGATCAGCAGCCGCCCGATACGCCCGTTGCCGTCCAGGAAAGGGTGGATGGTTTCGAACTGGGCGTGGATCAACGCGACCCTGACCAGCGATGGCAGGTCAGCGTCGGCGGCATGGGTGAAGCGCTCCAGATCCGTCAGCAGATTGGCCACTTCCTGCGGCGG
>CALCZN010000026.1:0-5113 GCA_937903095.1 uncultured Burkholderiales bacterium | reverse complement strand
GCCCGCCATTCTCCGGATCGACGCTGCTCCAGCGCCCGCCGGGCGGATGATCGGCACGCCGCGCGTCGATGCGGATCGGGTGATCGATCTTCATCCGGTCGCGCGCCGGCTGGATCACGTGATTGGCCGCGGTGATGATGTGCTGCGTCGAGCGGTAGTTCTCGACCAGGTACGTGATCTCGGCGTCGTAGTCCTTCTGGTAGCGCCGGATGAACTCGACGCTGGCGCCGTTGAACGCGTAGATGTTCTGGTCGTCGTCACCCACCGCCATGATGCTCAGACGCCCATCGGCGTCCGGCAGTCGACGGCCCGCGAGCGCGCTCACCAGCGCGTACTGCACGCGGTTGATGTCCTGGTACTCGTCGACGAAGATGTACTCGTAGCCCTGCAGCAGACGATCGCGCGCCTCGTCGGCGTCGTTAAAGGCGTCGGTGCGCCCCTCGAGCAATTCGACCGCGTCGCCGAGCAGCCTGTCGAAGTCGATCGTGCGACCCTGCGACTCGGACCCGGCGAGACTCGTGCCGGTGAGCCGTAGTGCCAGCGCGTGATAGGTCATCACTGTGACCCCCTGCGCATCGTCGCCCACGAGCACGAACAGACGGCGCCGCAGCTCGGCGGCCGCACTGCGGTTGAAGGCCAGCGCGATGATGCGCGTGCCGGCGATGCGCCGCACGCGCAGCAGGTACGCGATGCGGTGCACCAGCACCCGCGTCTTGCCCGAGCCCGGGCCGGCGAGCACCAGGTGGTTGCCGCGATCGGGCTTCTTCACCAGCTCCTGCTGCACGGGATGGCGCAACGCGTCGACGATGCGCCGGTACGAATCGTCGGTGGTCGCCAGCTCGAGCAGCTCGGTGCGGCCCCGGAAGAACTCCTTGACGAAGCGTCTACGCGGCCACGTGAAGTACGCGGCGACGAGCGCGAGCGCGCCGGCCGCCTTCTGCGCGCCGAGCTTCGCGTACTCGTGCATCACGTGCGTCTGGAACGTGCGCTCGCGGTAATGCTCCTGCAGCGGCGCGTAGTCTTCCTTCAGGAAGCGGCGCTTCGGGTCTTCGCCGCTCATCTCGATCGTCATTGCTGCGCGGAACACCGCGCGGCCCTTGTCGAGCTGGATGACGCCGGTCTCGTGCAGGTACAGCAGCGCGTGCTCGAGCGCCGTTGCCGGTTCCTGGATGCTGCCGCGCAGTTCGAGGTCGGCGTCGATCGCGTCCAGCAGTTCCTTCGCCTTGCATTCGACGAGGTAGTTCGCCTGCCGCGTGTCCGCCGGAACCTTCGACATCAGGCATGCGAGCACCACGCGCGAAACGGCCCGCCGGCGCTCGCAGATCTCGCGGATGTTCTGCCAGCTTCGATGCAGCTCGATGCGTAGGCTGTCGGCGCCCACCTTGCGCACCTGCATCGCGCTGCGCCGCTCGTGACCCGAGCCGAAGCTCTCCGTGAGCGAGCGGATGCACTTGTAGAGCTGTGCAGGGTTCACGCTCTGGTCGCCCTCGGGCAGCTCCATCCGGCGACGCAGCTCCGAGCACATCGGGCGGATACTCAACAACTGCGGCGTGCCATCGGTGCCGGCGTCGGGCGCCTGCTCGGTCATCAGTTGCAGCAATGCGCGCTCGAAGCGATCGAGCCGCTCGAGCGCTTTGTCGGACGCGCCGTTCACGCCCTTGGTGACGGTGGCCGTCAGCCCGAGATCGTTGGCGAGAATGCCCAGTTGCTCGAGGCCGTGCAGGATGCGAAAGCAATCCTCCGGCGCGATACCGGCCTCGAGCCGCAGGTCGTCGGTGCTCAGTCCGTCGGGGGTCGGGTTGCGGTAGAGCGCTGTCGCGACCGCCTCGTAGTGCTCCCTGTCCTCGTTCTTCAGTGACGCCGAACGGATCTTCGCGAACGCTTCGTCGAGCGACGCCACGCGCAGACTCGCCGGAAACACACGGCTGCGGTTCTCGTTGCGCTTCAGGAAACCGCTGCGCTCGAGCCACGCCACGGCGGTGTTGACTTTCGTGGTGGCGTCGGAGGCGTCGAGCTCGATGTCGACGCCCTCCGACTCGGCGAGCAGTTCCTTCGCCGAGACGACGATCTCCGGGCTGCGAAAGCGCTGCACGCGGCGACGGATGCCCTTCAGCAAGCCGACGAAATCGCGATGATTCAGCTGCGAAGTGGCGGCGAGGCGGAACTGCGCTTCGACGTCCTTCTCGTCGAAGAGCAGGATGCATTTCGCCGGATTGCCGTCGCGTCCGGCGCGGCCGGCCTCCTGCAGGTAGCTTTCGAGCGAGCCTGGAATATCGGCATGGATGACGACGCGGATATCCGGCTTGTCGACGCCCATGCCGAAGGCGTTGGTGGCGGTGATCACATCGAGCGCACCGTCGAGAAATTCCTGCTGGATTTCCTTCTTCTCGTTCGGTTGCAGGCCTCCATGGAAGCGCCTGCAACGCAGGCGCGAGGCCGCGATCAGTTCGGCGTACAGCTCGGTGTTCCTGCGGCTCGAGCAGAAGACGACACCCGCGCCGCCGTGGCGCAGTTCGCGTGCGAGCAGCTCGACGATGCGCTGCGCCTTGCCGGCCTCCTCCACGGGAACCACGACGTATTCGAGATTGTTGCGCTCGTGCCCGCCGAGGAACTGCTGCAACTCGAGGCCGAGCTCCGCCTTGAAGTGGTCGAGCAGATCGTCGATGACGTCCGGCTTGGCCGTGGCCGTAAAGCAGGCCACCGGAGCGCCCTGCGCCGAGAAATTCTCGCGGATGAAGCGCGCCACGTAGAGATAGTCGGTGCGGAAGTCGTGGCCCCACTTCGACAGGCAGTGCGCCTCGTCGAAGACCCAGGTGGCGATCTGCCGCAGACGGATCGCTTCGACGAAACGCCGGTTGCGGAACTGCTCGGGCGAAACCAGCACGATGCCAGCGTCGCCAAGTCGGATCTTGTCCAGCGCGGCCGTGCGCTCGGGCGCGGTCAGCAGACCGTTGATCGTGACCGCGCACTGGATGCCGCGAGCGATCAGGTTGTCGATCTGATCCTTCATCAGCGACTGCAGCGGCGACACGATCACCGTGAGCTTGCCGCTGCGCCAGTAGTGGGCGAGCGCGGGCAGCTGGTAGCAGATCGACTTGCCGCCGCCGGTGGGCAGGATGGCGAGCAGGCTGCGGCGCTTCAGGCCCGCGTCGACGATGTCGCGCTGCAGGGAGCCACCGTTCCGGTTCGCCGGCTTTGCGCGGAAGCCGGGTAGCTGGAAGTTCTGCAGCAGCAGCGATTCGGGGTTGTGCTGATGCCTGCAGTAGCCGCAGTCCGGGTGGCTGCAGTCGATCTCGCGCAACTCCTGGATGAGGGCTCGCACCTTGGGGGCGGCGGCATAGACCCAGGGTGGGAGGACCGAGTTGCCACCGGCGACGCGCAGCCACGCAAGGCTATAGGCGAGCGCCCAGCGAAGTTCGAGGTCTCCGTCGAGGTCGACGCGCAGGAGTTGTTCGAGGCGGGTACAGCAACACGAATCGGAAAATCCGCTGCGAACGGCCTTGCGCGCCTGCTCGAGGTTTGGCGGGGGTTTGTCGCGAAGCTTTCCGAAGATACGACTCAGCGCCGCGTCGTCACGCAACAGGAAATGCAGGACGCCCGTCCACGTCGGATCGTTCGCATTCATCTGCGCGAACGCTTCGATCTCTTCGGCGAGCAGGTCGAGCGCGAGGCGCGCGTCCTTCAGCGGATCGTTGCGACTGTCCGAGGCGAGCTTGTAGGCCTTGATCAGGCGGTGGTACGGATTGCGTGGAAAAGCAAGCGGCGAGAGTTCGAGCGTGTCGAGGATCGGGAGGCGCGGGCAATCGAGGCCCGGGAACTGGGCTTCGAGAGCGGGGAGGTCGTGGCGGCGGAGGTTGTGACCGAGAACTAGGTCGGCGCCTTGGGCGAACTGGTTCAGGCGCTGTACGACTTGCTGCTTCGAGGTGCGACCGGTGTCGAGATCGAGCGTTGCGTCGCTGTCCGAACGTGCCGCGCCGAGCTTGAAGATTCGGTTGTTCTTGTCGGGGTTGGATTCGACGTCGATCGACAGGCAGGCCAGGCCGTCGAGGTGACTGGCCGGGACGGCGGAGTGCGTCTCTTCGATCGTAGGCAACGTGGCTTGCATGGCGACGTACTCACGTGACGCGATGCCGGCGTGATTCTGTGGTCGGATCTTCGAAAGTACGGCTCGAGAGGCCAATGATGGCCGCAAGGCTCTATGCTGCTGATTATCCCGCAGATGAATCGGCCATCGCACATCTCCGGCCGAATGGGACGTTTCGGGCTTTCAGCGGTCGTCAGTCCGTTGATTCGACGGAAATATCGCTTACCCAGCTCCGGTTTAGCATCGTGTCGAGTGAAGCGAGGAATTCATCGAGACGTCGCGCAAAGTTCAAGCTGATCGCCAGTGTTACCCGCTACGCATAAGGCCCCCCGTGCACACGCTTTACAATGCATTCCGTGAAATGATCGAAAGTACCTTCGATCGCATTCATACCCCGCAGCGGAGAGCAAAATGATGAGGATCTGGTTAGCGCGTTACGCCAGCAGGATGTCATCGAAACGGAGATCGGACAACTCGAGACCCTAATCGCTGCAGCCCAGAGGATCGCGAAAATGAAACATCCGAGCATCGGGCGCATACTGCGCGCCTTCGAGACTTCGGCTTCGAGGCGGATCGACTGGCCGAACTGGTCGTCGCCGTGGAGTCGATCCCTGTCAGAGAGAGAAAGACGTGAATAGCTCGTGAGAAAACAATATGCGACCATTCGGCGCCTTACCGCACGCGGATGCCGGAGACTTGCAGAAAACCATGTATCTCAAGTTGAACTGCCCCTGTCAACGTAAGCAATCAAAATAGCATTAACGAAGGCGCCGCCCCATTCAACGCGGATAGAGGTATTTTCTAGCTCTCGGATTGCTCAGATTCGAGCGAGATTTCCGTTACGGGTTTGTCAGGAGCACTACCTGATTTCGGTGGTGACTTGGATTCCCTGGCTACGCGAAGCGCCTTGCCAGCAGCTCTGCTGAGCTTACGACGCGCTTCCTCTGCCTTTTCCCCTTCCATTACGTCGCGCTTGATCACTTCTTCAGCGAGAACTCTTTTTATCTGTTCGATTTCGATGCGCACTTC
>CALCZN010000025.1:0-6244 GCA_937903095.1 uncultured Burkholderiales bacterium | reverse complement strand
GCCTGGCCGAGCTGGGGATCGAGGCGGGCTTCCCCGCCGGCGCGCTGAACGTCGTCACCGGCGGCGCGGAGGTCGGGGCAGCGCTGGCCGCGCATCCCGACGTGCGCAAGATCTCGTTCACCGGCTCCACCGAGACCGGCAAGCGGGTCGGCCACAGCGCCGTCGACAAGCTCGCGCGCTTCACGCTCGAGCTGGGCGGCAAGTCGCCGGCGATCGTGCTGGGCGACGCCGATCTCGATGAAGCGGCCGCAGGCATCTGCGCCGGCATCTTCCTGCACCAGGGCCAGGTCTGCACGGCCAGTTCGCGCCTGCTCGTGCAGCGCGGCGTGCGCGATCGCCTGCTCGATCGTCTCGTGCGCGCCGCGCGTGCGCTTCGCATCGGCTCGGGCTTCGATCCGCGCACGCAGTTCGGTCCGCTCGTCTCCGCGCGGCACTTCGAGCGCGTGATGGCCGCGATCGAACGCGGCCGCGACGAGGGCGCCGCGCTCGCCACGGGTGGCGTGCGTTGCGGCGAGGCGGGCTGGTTCGTCGAGCCGACGATCTTCGTCGACGATTCGGCGGCCACGTCGATCGCGCGCGAGGAAGTGTTCGGGCCCGTGCTCACCGCGACCGCCTTCGACGACGTCGACGAGGCGATCCGGCTGGCCAATGACACGCCCTACGGACTGGCGGCGAGCGTCTGGACGAAGAGCCTGTCGGCCGCGCACCGCATCGTTCCGCTGCTGCACGCGGGTATCGTCTGGGTCAATTCCCACAACGTGCTCGACAACGCGCTGCCCTTCGGCGGCGTTCGACAATCGGGCGTGGGCCGCGAGCTGGGTCGCGCGTCGGTCGAGTCGTTCACCGAGATCAAGAGCGTGTGCCTGGCCGTATGAATACCGATTTCGATCGCATCGCCGGCGAGAGCTTCGATCACGTGGTCGTCGGCGGCGGCAGCGCCGGTTGCGTCGTCGCGGCGCGCCTGGCGCTGGCCGGGCGCAGCGTGCTGCTGCTCGAGGCGGGTCCGCCCGACGACGACTGGTTCATCCGCATGCCGGCCACCTTCGTTCGCGTGATCGGCACCGAGCGCACGTGGATGTATCGCACCGAGCCGCAGCCGGACGCGGCCGGCCGCATGCTGCACGTGCCGCAGGGGCGCACGCTCGGCGGCGGCAGTTCGGTCAACGCGATGGTCTACATCCGCGGCACGCCGGCCGATTACGACGGCTGGCGCGATGCGGGCTGTACGGGCTGGGGGTGGAGCGACGTGCTGCCGGTGTTCGTTCGCTCCGAACGCAACGAGCGCTTCGCCGGCCCGTGGCACGGCACCGAGGGCCTGCTGCACGTCAGCGATCCGCGGCACCGGCACCCGCTGTGCCGCGCCTTCGTCGCCGCCGCGCGCGAGATCGGGCTGCCGGCCAACGACGACTTCAACGGCGAGCGCCAGGAGGGCGTCGGCTTCTACCAGACCACGACCTTCCGCGGCCGGCGCGACAGCACGGCGGCGAGCTTCCTGCGCGCCGCACGCGATCAGGACAAGCTCGTCGTGCGTACCGGCGCGCATGTGCTGCGCGTGCATTGCGAGGCCGGACGCGCGCGCGCCGTCGTCTGGCGCGACGCCGCCGGCCATGAGCGCGTGGCGCATGCGCGCTCGGACATCGTGCTCGCCGCCGGCGCGCTCGCCACGCCGAAGATCCTGCAGCTGTCGGGAATCGGGCCGGGCGACGAATTGCAGCGCTTCGGCATCCCGGTCGTCGCGCCCTTGCCCGGCGTCGGCGGGAACTTCCACGATCATCTCGAGGTCGGCGTCTACGGCCGTGCGCGGCGCGCAAACAGCCTGGCCGGCAACGACGCGGGCGCGCGCGCGATGTGGCACGGACTGCGCTGGTTCGGCTCGCGCACCGGGCTGCTGACGTCGAACGTCGTCGAATGCGGCGGCTTCGTCGACACCACGGGCGAAGGACGGCCCGACCTGCAGTTCCACGTGCTTCCCGTGCTGGTCGGCGACGTCGATCGCGAGCCGCACGCCGGTCACGGCCTGTCGATCAACCCCTGCTTCCTGCGACCGCGCTCGCGCGGACGCGTCGGCCTGTCGAGCGCCGATCCGATGGCGCCGATCCGCTTCGACGGCGGATACCTGAGCGAAGCGCAAGACGTGCATACGCTGATGCGTGGCGTGCGACTCGCGCGGCGCATCCTGCGCGCGTCGGCGATGCAGCGTGTGGTGAGCGCGGAGATCGAGCCGGCGGCGGCCGAGGCGATCGACGACGCAGCGCTCGAAGCCTACGTGCGCGCTCGCGCCAAGACGGTCTACCACCCGGCGGGCACCTGCCGGATGGGCGCCGACCCGATGGCGGTCGTCGACCCGCAGTTGCGCGTGCACGGCGTCGGCGGACTGCGCATCGCCGACGCTTCGGTGATGCCGGCGCTGCCCAGCGGCAACACGAACGCGCCGACGATCATGATCGCCGAGCGCTGCGCGCAGTTCCTGCTCGACGGCGAGGCGAAGGCGCAGTCGGTGCGTGCGCCGTCGAAGCCGTCGCGCCAGGCCGCGCACGCATGAACGCGAACGCCGAACTGCTGCGCCTGGACCGCGTCGGCGTGTCCTTCGGCGGCCTGCACGTGCTCGCCGACATCGATTTCGCGGTGGGCGCCGGCGAGATCGTCGGCCTGATCGGACCGAACGGCGCCGGGAAGTCCACCTGCTTCAACGTCGTCACGTCGATCTACCGGCCGGATCACGGCGAGGTTCGCCTGGACGGGCAGCCCATCTCGGGCCTTCGTCCCGATCGCGTCTGCAGGCTCGGCATCGCGCGCACCTTCCAGCTGGTTCGTACCTTCCAGCGGATGACCGCGCTGCAGAACGTGCTGGTCGGCGCCACCTACGGACGGCACGCCGCCGGCCGCGATTCGATGCGCGTGGCGCACGAGGCGCTCGATCGCGTCGGCCTGGGTGCACAGGCAGCGCGCGAGGCGGCGCACATGACGCTGTCCGATCGCCGGCTGCTCGAGATCGCGCGCGCGATCGCCACGCACCCCAAGGTGCTGCTGCTCGACGAGCCGATGGCCGGACTGAACGCCACCGAGATCGGGCAGATGATCGACACCATCCGCCGCATCCGCGACGAGCTGCGCGTGAGCGTGCTGTGGGTCGAGCACAAGGTCGATGCGATCATGAAGCTGTGCGATCGCGTCGTCGTGCTCGATCACGGCGAGAAGATCGCCGACGGCACGCCGGTGCAGGTCGTGGCGAACCCGCAAGTCATCGAGGCCTACCTTGGCGAAGCGCCTGCTCGAGATCCGATCGCTTGACGTGCATTACGGCGACGCGCACGTGCTGTTCGACGTCGACCTGCATGTCGACGAGGGCGCGATCGTCTCGCTGGTGGGCGCCAACGGCGCGGGCAAGTCGACGCTGCTCAAGGCCGTCTCGGGGCTGGTCGCGCCCACCGACGGCGAGATCCGCTTTCGCGACCGCTCGATCGTCGGCATGGCCGCGCAGGAGATCGTCGGCATCGGCATCTCGCACGTGCCGGAAGGGCGGGGGCTGTTCGCGCAGATGACCGTGCTCGAGAACCTGGAGCTGGGCGCGTATCCGTCGCGCCAGCGCCCGCGCATGCGCGAATCGCTCGCGCGGGTCTTCGAGCTGTTCCCGCGGCTCGACGAGCGGCGCGGGCAGAAGGCGGGGTCGCTCAGCGGCGGCGAGCAGCAGATGCTGGCGATCGGCCGGGCGATGATGGCCAACCCGTCGCTGCTGATCCTCGACGAACCCTCTCTCGGGCTGAGCCCGATCATCGTGCGCACGATGTTCGAACTGGTGCGCACGCTCAACGAGCAGGGAATGACGATCCTGCTGGTCGAGCAGAACATCCACCAGGCGCTGCAGGTGGCGCACCACGCCTACGTGCTGCAGACCGGTCACATCGTGATGCAGGGCAGCGGCCCGGCGCTCCTCGAAGATCCCACGGTCCGCAAGGCCTACATCGGAAGCCTCGCCTGAGATGCTGGAGATTCTCTCCCCGCGGCTGGTCGGCGAGCTGCTCGTCAACGGGCTGCTGTTCGGCGCGATGTACGGCGTGGCCGCGATCGGGCTGAGCCTGATCTTCGGCACGATGCGCATCATCTTCCTCGCGCAGGGGGCGATGATCGTGCTGGCCGGCTATTGCGCCTACTGGGCCTTTGCGCTGCTCGGCGTCGACCCCTACGTGACGATGATCGCGCTGCTGCCGGTGTCGCTCGTCGTCGGCGCGGCGATCTACCAGCTGCTCTTTCGCCGCGCGGCCGCGATCGAGGACAAGAACACGTCGCTGCTGATCGCCGTCGGCCTGATGTTCATGCTCGAGAGCCTGATGTCGGTGGCCTGGACGCCCGATCCGCGCTCGATCACGACGACCTACACGGCGACCAGCTTCGACGTGGGAGGAATGCCGGTCTCGATCACGCGCTCGATCGCCTTCGTCGTCGCGCTGGTCGCCACCGCCCTCGTCACGCTGTTCCTGAAGCGCACGCTGATCGGCAAGGCAGTGCGGGCGGTCTCCGAGAACATGACCTCGTCGATGCTCGTCGGCATCTCCCCGCATCGCGTGAACATGGTCGCCTTCGCGGTCGGCATCGCGCTGGCCGGCGTGGCCGGCTGCACGCTGGCGAGCACCTACGCGATCGATCCGTATTTCGGCTTTCTCTTCAGCCTGAAGGCGCTGATCGCGCTCGCGCTGGGTGGCCTGGGCAACGTCGGCGGCGCGCTCGCCGGCGGACTGCTGCTCGGCGTTATCGAGAGCGGCTCGTCGTTCTTCATTCCCGGCTGGGGCGACGCGATCGGCTACCTGGTGTTCCTGCTCGTGCTGATGTTCCGCCCCGAAGGACTGTTCGTGCGCTCGGTGAAGAAGGCATGAAGACGAACGCATCTTCGCTGGCCGCGCTCGCCGCTTTCGTCGTCGTGCTGGCCTGCGTGCCCCTGGTGCCGGGCGCGCTCGACCACTACGGCGCCTTCTACCTGTTCCTGGTCTTCGTGCACATCGTGCTCGCGCAGAGCTGGAACCTGGTTGCCGGCTACGCCGGGCAGATCAGCCTGGCGCAGCACGCCTTCTTCGGCATCGGCGGCTACACCACCGCGATCGTCGCCACGCGACTGCTCTCCGACGAGACCTTCTATTTCAACCCCTTCGCGATGCTCGCCGCGGGCGTGGTGGCGGCGCTGTTCGCCGCGGCGATCGGCGTGCCGCTGCTCTCGAAGCTCGCCGGCGACTACTTCGCGCTCGGCACGCTCGGCTTCGGCGAGATCGTGCGCGTCGTGCTGGTGAAGGGCGGCTCGTTCACCGGCGGCTCCTTCGGCATCGCGATGTCGCCGGCGCCCTTCGACACGCTCGCGCCGCACTACTGGGTGGGGCTCGGGCTCGCGGTGGCGGCCACCGCCGCGGTCTACGCGGTTTCGCGCTCGCGTCTCGGGCTCGCGCTGATGGCAGTGCGCGAAGACCCGATGGCGGCGGCGGCCAGCGGCGTGAACGTGCTTCGCTTCAAGGTGCTGGCCTTCGCGATCGGCGCGTTCTTCGCCGGCATCGCGGGAAGCTTGTACGCCTTCTACGTGTTCGCGGTGAGTCCGGTCGGTTTCCTGAACCTGAACTGGACGCTCTATCCGATCCTGATGTGCGTGATGGGCGGCAGCGGCACCGTGTTCGGCCCGGTGATCGGTGCGTTCCTGATGACCGCCGTCTTTTCGGCGGCCACCTTGTGGCTGCCCGCCGCGCACCCGATCCTGTCGGGCGCGATGATCATCGCGGTCATGCTGTTCATGCCCAATGGAATCCTCCGCGTGCGCGTCGCTCGCAGCCGTCGCGCGCCAGGTGGAGGGTGGAGACCGAAACGGCTGCTGCGCGGTATCGAACAGCCCCCGGGCTCCGTCGGCGTCGCAACGCGCGCGCCGGCGGGCTCGTGGCGTGGGGCACAACCCGGAGAGGAACCATGAAGACGAGCAGTTGGTGGAAGGTCGCCGCGGTGGCGGCGGCCGCGACGATCGCGCAGGCGGGTCTCGCCGCGCCCAGGGAGATCCTGATCGGGGCGCCGATCTCGCTGACCGGCCTGCTCGCACCCGACGGACTCGACCAGAAGTGGTCGTACGAGCAGGCGGTGGCCGACGTCAACGCGAAGGGCGGCATCTTCATCAAGGAGGCGAACAAGAAACTGCCGGTGCGGCTCGTCATCGCCGACGACCAGAGCGACCCGGCGAAAGTCACCGACGCGATGGAGCGGCTGATCAAGATCGAGAAAG
>CALCZN010000024.1:0-9965 GCA_937903095.1 uncultured Burkholderiales bacterium | reverse complement strand
ATGATCGGCGAGATCCGCGACCTGGAGACCGCGCAGATCGCGGTGCAGGCCTCGCTCACCGGCCACCTGGTGCTCGCCACGCTGCACACGAACGATTCGGTGTCGGCCGTCACGCGCCTGATCGACATGGGCATCGAGCCGTTCCTGCTGTCCTCGTCGCTGCTCGGCGTGGTCGCGCAGCGGCTGGTGCGCAAGCTGTGCCCGCAGTGTCGCCAGCCCGATCCGGTGGCCGGCGGATGGCGCGCCGCCGGCTGCCTTGCCTGCAACCGCACCGGCTTCCAGGGCCGCACCGGCGTCTACGAGCTGTTCATCGTCGACGACGGGGTGCGCGCGCAGATCCATCGCAACGCGCCGGAGAACGAGATCCGCGCGCAGGCGCGACGCGCGGGCATGCGCTCGATGCGCGAGGACGGCAGGCGCTGGGTCGACGCTGGCGTCACGTCGGCCGACGAAGTGCTGCGCGTGACGCGCGAATAGCCCGCAACCGTCGCAGCAAAGGCCGCCCGTGCCCGCGTATCGCTACGAAGCCGCCGATGCCGCGGGGCAGCTTGCGCGTGGCGTCATCGATGCCGATTCGCCGCGTCACGCGCGCGGCTTGCTGCGCGATCGCGGCCTGGCGCCGCTCGAGGTCAGCGCGTTGCAGGATGCGGCGCCCGGCGCGCGCACGACCGGCGCGCGGCTCGGCGCTGCCGAGCTTTCGCTCGCCACGCGACAACTCGCCAGCCTGCTGTCGGCGCGCCTGCCGATCGAGCAGGCGCTCGACGCGGTGGTCGAGCAGGCGGAACGGCAGTCGGTGCGCGAGCGTTTCGCGGCGGTGCGCAGCGAGGTGGTCGGCGGACAGACGCTGGCGCAGGCGCTGGCCAGGCATCCGCGCGACTTTCCCGAGGTGTACCGGGCGCTGGTCTCGGCCGGCGAGCAGTCGGGCGATCTCGCGCTGGTGATGAGCCGGCTCGCCGACTACATCGAATCGCGCACCGCGCTCGCGCAGCGCATCCTGCTGGCCTTCACCTATCCGGCGATCGTCACCGTTGTCGCGATGCTCGTCATCGTCGCGATGCTCGCCTACGTGGTGCCGCAGGTGGTGAGCGTGTTCGCGCAGACGCGGCAGGAGCTGCCGGCACTCACCGTCGCGCTGATCGCGACTTCCGACTTCGTTCGCCACTGGGGGTTGCTGCTGCTCGGGCTGGCCGTTGCCGCTTTCGTCGCGTTCCGCGCCGCGCTTCGTTCGCCCGGCTTCCGGCTGTCGTGGCACCGGCGCACGCTGTCGATGCCGGTGGTCGGGCGACTGGTCCGCGGATTGAACACCGCGCGCTTCGCGTCGACGCTGGGCATCCTCGCGAGCAGCGGCGTGCCGCTGATCCGCGCGCTGGAAGCCGGCGCGCGCACGCTGACCAACGAGGCGATGCGCCTGAACGTGCAGGACGCGATCTCGCGCGTGCGCGAGGGCGCCTCGCTCGCGCGCGCATTGAAGGCGGGCGGCCAGTTCCCGCCGCTGATGATCCACATGATCGCCAGCGGCGAGGCCACCGGAGAGCTGCCGCAGATGCTAGAGCGCACGGCGGCCACGCTGTCGCAGGAAACCGAACGCCGCACGCTCACGCTGACCAGCCTGCTCGAGCCGCTGCTGATCCTCGCGATGGGCGCGATCGTGCTGGTGATCGTGCTCGCGGTGCTGCTGCCGATCATCGAGATCAATGACTTGGTGAGGTGAAGGGTGAAGGGTGAAGGGCAACAGCCACGACGGCGACGAATCGCGCGCTGGTTTTCCCCTTCACCCTTGACCCTTGACCCTTCACTCAAAAAACCACCCGCCCCTCGTACCCCGTCAGCTCCAGATAGCCGCGGCCGATGAGCGCGCCGTGCTCGAGAACGCGCACGGCGCCTTCCCAGTAGACGACGCCGGTCGTTGCGCGGGTGTCGAGCTCCTGGTCGTCGAACAGCGGTTCGAGCGTGAGGCTGCGCGCGTCGATCCGCAGTTGCATCGCCACCGGGTATCGCACGCCGGTGCGCGGCGAGGTCCAATGGCGCAGCGGCTCGAAGCGCACCTGCGGTTCGTCGGGTCGCCCTGGACGCCAGTCGGGCTGGCCGGCCAGCGAGGGGCGGGCAGTGGCGCGATCGGCCCGTCTCGCGTAGCTCCACAGCGTGCTGCCGTCGCGCGTGCGGATCCGGAACGCGGTCAGTGCGGAGCCGTCGTCGAGATTCAGGCCGACCCAGTCCCAGCCGACGGCCGAGGCGTCGAGGATCTCGCTGGACCATTCGTGATCGAGCCAGGCCACGCCCTCGACGGCGCTGCGCTCGTGCGCTTCGCCGATCGTGCCGCGCACCTCGAGCTGCGGACGGCTGTAGTAGTAGCTCGCCTGCGTCTCGCGCGGCCCCTTGCGCGAGAAGCCGGCGTCTCCCTGCAGCAGCGGCGAAGCGTGCGCGCGAAACGAAAGATCGATCGCCACCGATCCGTCGGCGATACGCGCGCGATAGACGTCGTTCGCGTCGCGTACGAGCGACCAGTCGCCGATGGCGACGTCGGTGTCGGCGCGCGAGGCGCGGGCGAGCCCGAAGCCTTCCCGCGCCGCGCGTTGCGCGTGCGCGAGCGATCCGTTCCCGGGCAGCGCGAGCGCGGCATGCGCGAACAGCAGCTGCACCGGCGCGAAGCGGCTCGGATCGGCACGATCGTGATGCGTCCTCGTGCGAAAGAAGGTGATCTGCACGCCGGCGGGCTCGCCGCGATGCGCGCCGTCGATGCGATCGAGCCAGCCGGTCAGGTACCACCACTCCGTGCGGTAGTCGTCGTGCGCGCCGTGGTCGCGGGGGAAGGACAGCGGCACGCCGCGAAGGACGGGGGGATACGACGCGGTTGCCGCGCGCAGCGGCGCGCCGGGCAGCGATCCTCCGGTAGCGGCGAGCGCCGTGGCGCAGGCGCGGCGCAGCCAGCGGCGCCGTGCCTCGCTTCCGGCCTCGCTTCCGACCTGTCCTCGGCTCACGTGTCCTCCGCGAGCGTGCGCACCGGATCGCCGACCGCGTGCAGCGCCGCGAGCACGGCCGCCAGCGTGCCCAGGGCGAGCAGGGCGAGCGCCGAAGCGGCGAGCAGGCTGCCGGGCCACGACAGTTGCATCGTCCAGTGGAACGACTGCGGGTTGACGCGGCGGATCAGCACGAGCGCGATGGCAAGACCGACGATCGTTCCCCAGGCGATGGCGAGCGCGATCTGCAGCAGCGCCTCGATCGCGAAGGACGCGGCGATCTGCCGGCGTGCGAGGCCCAGATGCTGCAGCGTGGCGAACTCGCGGCGGCGAGCCAGCCCTTCGCCCGCCCAGGTCGAAGCGACGCCGAAGAGCGCCACGGCGATCGCGATCGCCTCGAGCGCGTAGGTGACGGCGAAGCTGCGATCGAAGATGCGCAGCGACCGCTCGCGCAGTTCTGCGCTGCTGCGCCATTCGAAGCCGGCCACTGCGTCGACGGCTGCGCGCAGCGCGCGCCATGCCTGGTCGCGCGGCACGGCGTCGTCGAACCAGACGGCGACGTCGTTCGCCGTGTCGTCGCCGCCGAGCGCGCGCCAGTCGGCCGGGTCGACGACGACGCTGCCCTGCTGGCGGGCGTAGTCGCGCCAGACGCCGGCGACGAACAGCGGCGGCGTTCGCGCGCGATCGGCGGCGTCGTGCGGCGCGGTCGCCGAGGTCGTCGAGGCCGGGCCGATCGGCAGCGCCCGCTCGATCCGCGAGCCCGGCGCGAAGCCGTAGACGTCCACCATCGCTTCGCTGACGTAGATCGCGATCGTGCCGGGAGGCGGGGTCCGCCACTCGCCGACGATCGGCAGTCGCCGCGAAGGATCACGGGCGTCGATCGGCCGCACGAGCACCGTGACCGGCGGGCGCCGCGCATCGAGGTTCCATTCGACGGTGCGCAGGAACTCCGCCTGTTGCACGCCCGGCGTGGAAGCGATCCGGCGCTGCAGCGCGCGGTCGATCGGCCCTGCCGCGACGCCGCCCGCGACACGGCCGTAGGCATCGGCCGGCAGAACCGTGTCGAGCCAGTTCGCCACCGAGTCGCGAAAGCTGGTGACCATGATCGCCATCGCCGCGGCCAGCGCGACGCTGGCGACGACCGCCGACATCGCCGCCGACGCGCTGCGCGGCGCGCCGTGCAGGCGTTGCACGGCGAGCCATCCGAGCGGAATTGCGCGCGCGTCGGCGACGATTCGCGCTCCCAGCGCGCCGACGACGCCGACGATCCGCGGCAGCGCAGCGATCGCGCCGACGAGCCACGCGGCGATCGCCGCGTAGGCGGACCACGGGATCTCGCCTGCAGGAGGCAACGCGAGCAGCAGCCCTCCGAAGGCGAAGCATGCGAGCGCCGCGCCGCGCCGATCGACCGCCGGCACCGCCTCCTCGATGCCGCCGGCCCGCAGCGAGCGCGCCGCCGGCAGCCGGCGCAGCGCTCTTGCCGGCGCAAAGCTGCCGGCGAGGCCGGTGCCGATGCCGGCGAGCGCGAAGGCGAGCGTCACGAGCGGGTCGACGGCGAGCGATGGACGCGCGCCCGCGAAATAGCCGCCGCCGAGGTCGCCGCCCGACCGCGCGAGCAGCACCGCCGCCAATGCGATCCCACCGGCGACGCCGAGGATTGCGCCGAGCGTTCCGACGGCGAGCCCCTGTGCGAGCACGTGGCGCGCGAGCCACCGATCGCGCGCGCCGAGCACCGCGAGCAACGCGAGTTCGCGGTGCTGGCGCGCCACCGCCAGCGCCAGCGTCGAGTGGACGATGAATGCGCCGGTGAACCAGGCAACCAGCGCGAGCACGTTCAGGTTCACCCGGTAGGCGCGCGAGATCGTCGACGCGCGTTCGACGCCCGCGTCGGGCGTCGTCCAGTACGCCTGTGGCGCGATCGCTTCGCTCCACCTCGCCTGCAATCGCGTGACGTCCACGCCGGGATCGAAGCGCAGGTCGATGCGGGTGAGACGACCGAGCCAGCCGAGCCGCCATTGCATAGTTCCGATGTCCACCACCGCCAGCGATTGGCCGGCGGCGGCGCCCGGCACGGTGCCGGCGATGCGCAGCGCGACTCGTCTGCCGGCGACCAGCAGCTCGATTCGATCGCCTTCGGCCAGCGCCAGTGAAGCGAGCGCAGCGTTCGACAGGAAGATCGCGTCGTCGTCGAAGAGCGCCGACCCGGCGCCGCCGGCCTCGCCGCGCCCGGCGGACGGAACCAGGTTCGGCGTCACCTGCGCGGCGCGGAAGACGTCGATGCCGATCACGCGCAGCGACGTGCCCGGGCGCTCGGCCAGCGCGAAGCGGGCGTCGATGACCGGACTGGCGACCACGCCCCGGGATTCGCCGGCGAAGCGCGCGTAGAGCATTTCGTCGAAGCTGTCGCCGGTCGCGCGGATCTGCGCCTGCGCCTGTCCTTCCGCCTGTGCGATCGCGGAGGCGAACTCGCCGAGCGCCGAACGGTTCACCAGCGTGATCGCGAGCGCGAGCGCGACGCCGATCGCGATGGCCAGCACGGCGATCGCGGCGCGCCCGGGCTGCGCATGCCATTGCGCGAGCAGCATCCAGCGCAGCAGCGCGGCCGGTGCGCCTGCGCCGCGCGCATTCATGGCTGCGTCGACCGCGCGACAGCAGCGGGCGCCGCAGCCGGTTCCTCCTCGAGCGTATGCCGCAGCAGCCGCACGCGTCGTTGCGCGATGCGCGCCGCCTGCTCGGAATGCGTGACGAGCACGAGCGCCGCACCGCATCGATCGACCGTCGATGCGATCTCTTCCAGCGCCCGCTGCGCGCTCGAAGGATCGAGGTTGCCGGTCGGCTCGTCGGCGAGCACCAGCTCCGGTTCGTGCACCAGCGCGCGGACGAGCGCTACGCGCTGCTGTTCTCCGCCCGACAGCTCGCGCGGAAGCGCGTGCAGTCGCTCGCCGAGCCCCACGCTGGCGAGCCGCTGCGCCGCGCGCTGTTGCGCGATGTCGGCGCGTTCGCCGGCGAGCAGCAGCGGCACCGCAACGTTCTGCACTGCGCTCAGGTGCGCAAGCAGATGAAAGGCCTGGAACACGAAGCCGATGTGTTCCCGGCGCACGCGCGCGCGCCCGTCCGCGTCGAGAGCCGACATCTCGTGGCCCAGCACGCGCACGGTCCCCGCGTCGGGCGACTCCAGTCCGGCAAGGAGGTTCAGCAGCGTCGACTTTCCGCTGCCGGACTCGCCGAGCAGCGCGACGCGCTCTCCGCGTCCGACACGCAGCGAGACGTTGTGCAGGACGAGTTGCGTGCCGAACGCCTTGCGCACGCCGGCCAGCTCCACGGCGGGGATCATGCGGCCATGATACGGTGCCGCATTCGCCGCTCGCGGAGGCGGCGGGGAGGGAAGATGGATCGCGCGCCAACGCGGCGACCGATCGTGCGGCGGGCCGGCACGCTGCTGGCGCTCGCGCTGCTGCTTGTCCTCGCCGCCGCGCTCGCCTGGCGCTTCGCGGCGCTGCCGAAGACGAGCGGCGAGTTCGTGCTCGACGGGCTCGACGCCTCCGTTCGCGTGGTGCGCGATGCTCATGGCATCCCGCACGTCTTCGCCGATTCGCCGCGCGACGCGTTCCGTGCGCTCGGGCTGCTGCACGCGCAGGATCGGCTGTGGCAGCTCGAGATGAACCGCCGCGTCGTGCATGGCGCGCTGGCCGAGGCGCTCGGCGCCGATGCGCTGGTCACCGATCGCTTCCTGCGCACGCTCGGCATCCGGCGCAATGCGCAGCGCATCGCGGAATGTCTCGATCCCTCGACCCGTGCGGCGCTGCAGGCCTACGCCGACGGCGTGAACGCGTGGATCGATCACGTGCTCGCGCGACCCTGGGAGCTGTCGCCCGAATTCCTGTTGCTCGGCGTGCGTCCCCGACACTGGGAGCCGGCCGACTCGATCGGCTGGGCGACGATGATGGCCTGGGATCTCTCGGGCAACCACGGACTCGAACTGCTGCGCCTGGCGTTGCTCGATCGGCTCGATGCCGGACGGGTCGAGGAGCTCGTCGGGACGACGCCGCCGGTGCCGCTCGCCGATCCGGCCAGGCTGTATGCCGACGATGCGGCCGTGCATGCCGACGCTGCGCCGGAGAAGCGCCTTGCCGCGAGGCAGGCGCTCGCGCTCGCGCAGGAGATCACCCGTGCGCTGCCGTCGACCTCGCTCGACGGCCTCGGTTCGAACAACTGGGTCGTCGATGGCCGCAAGACGCCGAGCGGCAGGCCGATGCTGGCCAACGATCCGCACCTGGCGCTGGGCGCCCCTTCGTTGTGGTATCTCGCGCACCTGTCGGCGCCCGGCCTGCAGGTGATCGGCGCGACGCTTCCCGGGTTGCCGTACGTCGTGCTCGGGCGTACCGATCGTCTCGCCTGGGGTTTCACCAACACCGCACCCGACACGCAGGATCTCTATCTCGAGCGCGTCGACCCCGATGATCCGCACCGATACCGGACTCCCGACGGATGGGCGCGTTTCGAGACGCGCAACGAGACGATCCGCGTCAAGGGAGCGGCGGATGTCCAGCTCGTGGTGCGCGAGACCCGGCACGGGCCGGTGATCTCCGATGTTCTCGCCTCGAGCCGAGAGCTGCTCGACGCGCGAGGCCCCGCGCCGCACGTGCTGTCGTTCGCATGGACGATGCTCAGTCCCGACGACCGGACGGTGCGCGCCGGCCTCGGCATGAACACGGCCACCGACTGGACGTCGTTCCGGGAAGCGCTACGCGATCTGCGCGGCCCGCAGCAGAACGTCGTCTACGCCGATGTCGAAGGGCGAATCGCATTCATTGCCGCCGGCGTCGTTCCGCTGCGGCGCGACGACAACGAGTTGCGCGGCTCGCTGCCGGCGCCCGGCTGGAAGGCGCGCTACGACTGGATCGGAACGATCCCGTTCGACGAGCTGCCGCAGGTCGACCGGCCCGCCGACGGAATGCTCGTCACGGCGAACCAGCGCATCGTCGACGATGCCTATCCGTATCACCTGGCCGGCGAGTGGGCGTTGCCCTATCGCTCCGATCGGATCGCTGCGAAGCTGCGCGCGCTCGACGTGCACGATGCCGACGCTTTCGCGGCCATCCAGGCCGACGTCGGTTCGCCGGCGGTCGGCGAGTTGCTGCCGAGGCTGCTGGAAGCGCAACCGCGCAGCGAACGCGCGCGTCGCGCGCTCGCCCTGTTGCGCGCCTGGGCCGACGCGCAGCCCGAGCCGGCGGCGCCCGCTCTCGTCGCCGACCGTCCGGAGCCGCTGATCGCGGTTGCGTGGATCGATCGGCTGCGTCGCGCCGTGTTCGAGGACGAGGTGGGCGCCGAGCTCTTCGTACAGCTCGAGCGTCATCGGATGCGTCACAACCCGTTGCGCGAGGTGCTCGGCGCTTCCGGGCACGAATACTGGTGCGACGATCGCCGTACGGTGGCCGTCGAAGGCTGCGACGAGATGCTGACGCGCTCGCTCGAGGAGGTCGTCGACGAGCTGTCGCGGCGCCTGGGCGGCGAGCCGGAAAGCTGGAAGTGGGGCCGCCTGCATCCGGCCGTTTCGACGCATCGTCCGTTCGGGCGGCACTGGTTGCTGTCGAAATGGTTCGACCTGCGTTCGCCCAGCGGCGGCGACCCGAGCACGATCGATGCCGCGCGACACGATCCGTGGGATCCGGCAGCGCCCTTCGAGAATCGGTGGGCGCCCGGATATCGCGCGATCTACGATCTCGCCGACCCGGATGCTTCGCGCTTCATCCTGTCGACCGGGCAGAGCGGTCACCGGCTGTCGCCCCGCTACGCGGACCTGGTCGAACCCTGGTCGAAGGTTCGCTACCTTCCGATGGCGACCTCTCGCGAACGCATCGAGCGCGAAGCGTTCGAGGTACTGGTGCTGCAGCCTGCGGGAGCGCAGTGAGGCAAACTGAGGCGCACTGAGCCACAGTGGCCACACTGAGGCGCACCGAGGCGCACCGAGGCGCACCGAGGCGCACCGAGGCGCACCGAGGCGCGCTTGCGCTCTTCAGCGCACCTCGACGCCCGGCTCGCCGGCCAGCACCTCGCCGATCTCGCAGGCCGATGCGAAGCCGTCACGGTGCAGGATCGCCAGCACCTCGTCGACCGACGACGGCTCGCAGGCAACGAGCAGCCCGCCGGAGGTCTGCGGATCGGTGAGCAGCGCGCGCAGCGATTCCGTCCCGCCCGCCGCGAGCTGCACCTCGTGGCCGTAGGCTGCCCAGTTGCGCGCCGAGGCGCCGGTGACGAAACCTTCGGCCAATCGCTGGTCGGTGCCGGCGAGCCGCGGAACCGATGCCGCCGACAGCCGCATCCGCACGCGCGCGCCGCGGCACATCTCGAGCACGTGGCCGAGCAGGCCGAAGCCGGTGACGTCGGTCATCGCGTGCACGCCGGGCACGCGGGCGAGCGCCGGTCCGGAGACGTTCAGCTGCGTGGTCGAGGCGATCATCGCCGCGTAGCCTTCGGGCGAAAGCCGCTCCTTGCGCAGCGCGGCCGAAGCAATGCCCACGCCGAGCGGCTTGCCGAGGACCAGGCGGTCGCCCGGACGCGCCTCGTCGTTGCGGCGGATGTGCGCCGGATTCGCCAGCCCGATCGCCACCAGCCCGTAGATCGGCTCGACCGAATCGATCGTGTGTCCTCCGGCGAGCGGAATGCCGGCGCTCGCGCAGACCGACTCGCCGCCTTGCAGGATGCGGCGAATCACGTCGAGCGGAAGACGGTCGATCGGCATGGCGACGATGGCCAGCGCGAGGATCGGCGAGGCGCCCATCGCGTAGACGTCGGACAGCGCGTTGGTCGCCGCGATGCGGCCGAAGTCGTGCGGATCGTCGACGATCGGCATGAAGAAGTCGGTAGTGGCGACCAGCGCGTGCTGGTCGTCGATGCGATACACGGCCGCGTCGTCGGCGGTATCCAGGCCCACCAGCAGTTGCGGCGGCACGGGCAGGCGCGCCGCGCCCTGCAGCAGCTGAGATCGGAAGAGCGTCGTGTAGGGAA
>CALCZN010000023.1:0-4528 GCA_937903095.1 uncultured Burkholderiales bacterium | reverse complement strand
CGCGCCGATGCAGTGCAGCTCGCCGCGCGCCAGCGCCGGCTTGAGCATGTTGCCGGCGTCCATCGCGCCCTCGGCCTTGCCGGCGCCCACCAGCGTGTGCATCTCGTCGATGAAGACGATCGTGCGGCCTTCCTCGGCGGCCAGTTCCTTGAGCACGGCCTTCAGGCGCTCCTCGAACTCGCCGCGGTATTTCGCGCCGGCGATCAGCGCCGCCATGTCGAGCACGAGCACGCGCTTGTCCTTCAGCGTCTCGGGTACGCTGCCGTCGACGATACGCTGCGCGAGGCCCTCGACGATCGCCGTCTTGCCCACGCCCGGCTCGCCGATCAGCACCGGGTTGTTCTTCGTGCGCCGCTGCAGGATCTGGATGGTGCGCCGGATCTCCTCGTCGCGGCCGATCACCGGATCGAGCTTGCCCTGGCGCGCGCGCTCGGTGAGGTCGATCGTGTATTTCTTCAGCGCCTCGCGCTGGCCTTCGGCCTCGGCGTTGTCCACGCTCGCCCCGCCCCGAACGGCGTCGATCGCCGCTTCGAGCGACTTGCGCGTGAGCCCTGCTTCCTTCGCGATGCGCCCGGCCTCGCCCTTGTCCTCGGCGAGCGCGAGCAGGAACATCTCGGTGGCGATGTACTGGTCGCCGCGCTTCAGGGCCTCCTTCTCGGAGAGGTTGAGCAGGTTCACCAGCTCGCGGCCGATCTGCACCTCGCCACCGGTGCCCGAGACCTGCGGCAGCCGCCTGATCGCGGCGTCGGCGGCGGTCTTCAGCGCGGACGAGCGAACGCCGGCGCGCTCGAGCAGCGTGCGGCCCGAGCCGTCGGCCTGGCCGGCAATGGCGGCGAGCACGTGTACGGGTTCGATGTACTGGTTGTCGTTCGCAATGGCCAGGCTCTGCGCGTCGGCGAGCGCCTGCTGGAACTGCGTGGTGAGTTTGTCGAGACGCATGGGGTCCTCGGGATCCGGATGTGCGGGAGCGGCTGCGGGCCGCCAGGGCTGACGCCTATCTGAGGGGGCGCCCGGACGGTTTCAAGAGTCGCCGGGCGCGGCAATCGCGAAACGCTATATTCGGATCATCGTTTCCCGACCCTCTGCCATGTCCACGCTATTCGCTCCGTTGCAACTGCGCTCGCTCGTGCTCGCCAACCGCATCGTCGTCTCTCCGATGTGCCAGTACTCGGCAGTCGAGGGGCGTGCGCAACCCTGGCACTGCGTGCACCTGGGGCATCTCGCCCTGGGCGGCGCCGGCCTCGTGATGATCGAGGCGTCGGCGGTGGAGCCGGCCGGGCGCATCACCTACGGCGACCTCGGGCTGTACGACGACGCCACCGAGGAGGCGCTCGCGCGCACGCTGGCCACCGTGCGCAGCGTCTCGCAGGCGCCGATCGGCATCCAGCTCGCGCACGCCGGCCGGAAGGCGTCGAGCGCACGCCCGTGGGAGGGCGGCAAGCTGATCGGCGTCGACGCGGGCGGCTGGCAACGGGTGGCGCCCAGCGCGGCTTCCTACTCCGACGACGAGCCCGCGCCGCAGGCGCTGTCGCGCGACGAGCTGGACGCGCTGAAGATGCGCTTCGTCGATTCGGTGCACCGCGCCGACCGGCTGGGACTCGACGCAATCGAGGTGCACGCCGCGCACGGCTACCTGCTGCACCAGTTCCTGTGGCCGCGGTCGAACCTGCGCGAGGACGAATACGGCGGGTCGCGCGAGAACCGGATGCGCTGGCCCCTCGAGGTGATCGCCGCGATGCGCGCGGCATGGCCCGCGCACAAGCCGCTCGGCGTGCGCATCTCGGCCACCGACTGGCGCGACGACCTGCCCGCCGCGCAGCGCTTCGACCTGCCCGACGCGATCGTCTTCGCGCAGGCCTGCGCGCAGCTGGGCGTGGACTGGATCGACGCGTCGAGCGGCGGCATCTCGCCGCTGCAGAAGATCGCGCTGCGTCCCGGCTACCAGGTGCCCTTCGCGGAGGCGATCCGGCGCGAGGTGCCCGATACGCACGTGATGGCGGTCGGCCTGATCACCGAGCCGCGGCAGGCCGAGGAGATCGTCGCTTCGGGACAGGCCGACCTGGTGGCGCTGGCGCGGGCGATGCTCTACGACCCGCGCTGGCCGTGGCGCGCGGCGGCCGAGCTGGGCGCGAAGGTGGAGGCGCCGCGGCAGTACTGGCGCAGCGAGCCGCGCGAGCATCGGGGACTGTTCGGGGATACGGCGCAGGGGCAGCGGTGACGATGGGCGGCGGGCGCAGCAACGGACGGCGTCGACGATGAGCGGCTTTCGCGCAGTCGTGCTCGACATGGACGGACTGATGCTCGACACCGAGCGTATCGCCGTCGAATGCTGGATCGAGTCGGCACGGACATCGGGGTGGGAAATCTCGCGCGAGACCTTGCTGGCGATGATCGGGCTCGACCATCGGGCGTCGCGGCAGAAGCTGCTCGATGCGGGCGGCCAGAGCTTCCCGCTCGACGAGGTGTCCAGGCGCGGGCGCGTGCGCTATCTCGAACGGTTGCGCGGCGAAGGCGTGGGGCTGAAGCCGGGCATCGTCGAACTGCTCGACTGGCTCGATGCGCGCGGCGTACCGAAGGCGGTGGCGACGTCGACGATGTGCGAGCTGGCGATGGAGAAGCTCGAACTGGCGGGCCTGCGCGGGCGCTTCGAGACGATCGTCTGCGGGGACCAGGTGCCGAAGACCAAGCCGGCGCCGGACGTGTATCTCGCGGCGGTCGGGCAGCTCGGATTGACGCCGGGCGCGTGCATCGCGCTCGAGGATTCGGACATCGGACTGCGCGCGGCGCACGGGGCGGGGTTGGCTTGCATCGTGGTGCCGGACATGCAGCCGCCGCGGGAGGAGTACGCGGGGCTGGCGCATTGCGTGGTGGGGAGCCTGGGGGAGGCGCGGGGGGTGATCGAGAGACTGCTGGGGGAATAACAGCCGAAATCGGACGCATCCGCGTAGGCGATCCGGTGAACTTCAAGGTCGAGCGCGATCGTGATCGCGACGGAGTACGCGCGCATTTCGTGCATTTCGACGCGTGACCCACGGTCGCGAAGCCTGACCGGGAAGCGGGCGGGTATGAGCCCTACGAACGAACGGACGATTGCGAGCTGCGAACCCACTGCGTTAGAACTCTCGTTGGAGAGCCGTTCCGAAGACGTTCCGAAGAGCTGCTCGAACAACTCGGCCCACAGCTTCCGTATCCACATAGCAGCGGGGTCAGCAGCTCGCGCCATGACCATATGCGAGAGCTGAGAATTCAAGTTCGAGGTCGCCCATTCCGCGTGCTGTATGCCTTCGACCCCCGGCGCGCCGCGCTTCTGCTGATCGGAGGCGACAAGACGGGCAACGACAGGTGGTACAAGGAGTTCGTTCCCATCGCTGATCGACTTTACAGCGAACGCTTGAACGCTCTCGGAAAGGAAGAATCGAACAATGGCCAAGAAGTTCGCCGAACTCGAAGCGAAGATGTCTTCCGGTGCGCGCGCGCTCCGACGAGATATTCCGAGGCCTTCTCGCAGATATGCCCTTAGCCGAGTTACGACACGCGCACAGCCTTTCCCAGCGAGCGCTTGCCGAGCGATTGGGCATCAATCAGGCGGCCGTCTCGAAACTCGAGCGGCGCACCGACATGTACGTCAGCACCCTGCGCCAATACATCGAAGCGATGGGCGGGGAGCTGCACATCGTCGCGCGGTTCCCGGAGGGCGAAGTGCGGATCAGGAGCTTCTCGGAGCAGTTGAACGAACAGGAAGCAGGCTGAGTCCCCGGCAAAGCCTTCCGCCCTACGTCGAACAGCTCGCGCAGATCCTCCGGAAATTTTCGGGCTACCAACGGTAGCGATCTGCGCTGTGGAACGCATTCCACGTTGGAAAACGCTTCCTGCGGTAGCCCGAGTTCACGCGCCGCGAGCGGCGCATGCGGCAGTAGCCGCGTTCGGTCGCAGCCGGCCGCGCGTGCGGCAGCCGCCCCGAGCCTCGCGCAGCGGGCCGCACGCACGGCACCAGCTCCGTCCCGCTCCTCCCCCTACGCCCCCGCAATGACCAGCGCGCCTGCCACCACCAGCGAACCGCCGAGCGCCAGCCTCCAGCTCATCGGCTCGCCCAGCACGAGCACTCCCAGCACGATCGCGAACGCGACGCTCAGCTTGTCGATCGGCGCGACGAGCGACGCGGGCGCGAGCTGCAGCGCGCGGTAGTAGCACAGCCACGACAGGCCGGTGGCCACCCCGGAGAGCAGCAGGAACACCAGCGGACGCCGCGCGATCTCCTCGGGCATCTGCCATTCGCCGCGCAGCGAGACGATCGCGGCGGTGACGAAGAAGACGACGACGGTGCGGATCAGCGTCGCGAGATTCGAGTTCAGGCCCTCGACGCCGAGCTTGCCGAGGATCGCCGTGAGTCCGGCAAAGAAAGCCGAGCCGAGCGAGAAGAGCAGCCAGGGAGCGAGCGGTTTCATCGCAATACCTTCCGGCGCGCGCCGGTTTCAGGACGACGTCATGTCCAGGACGACGTCATGTCCAGGACGACGTCATGTCCAGG
>CALCZN010000022.1:0-3137 GCA_937903095.1 uncultured Burkholderiales bacterium | reverse complement strand
TGCGTCGCGGAACGCCACTTTCGGGTCGTCGGTGACGACCACGCCGGCGAGCAGCGGGAAGGCGCAGTCTTCCAGCTCCATGACGACGCCGCGCACGGCGGCCAGCGCCGGCGTGATGTCGAGCAGCTGCAGGATGATTGGCTGATCCTTGCCGAGCAGATCGCCGTTGGCGATGCGAAACAGCAGGCTGTAGCCGATCTGGCCGGCGGCGCCGGTGACGGCGACGCGCTTGGCGGGTTTGGGCATGGGGAGAGACCTCGTTTCGGGGTGTTCGGCAGCCGCCGAGTCTATTCCGCCAGGGCCGCCGGTGTCAACCGCCTTGCTATCTTATATAAGAGATAACACAATGGACCTCGGCAATTTTTCGTGTTCCAATGCGCCGATGAACGAGAGTCTCCGCGGCGGGGCGGGCGGCGTCGAGGCGGGCGTCGACGAAACCCCCACCTTCGCGCCGCTGTACCGCCAGATCCGCGCGCTGCTGCTGCGCGGGCTGCAATCGGGCGAATGGAAGCCCGGCGAGGCGATTCCGAGCGAAACCGAACTGGCCGCGCGCTATCGCGTCAGCCAGGGGACGGTGCGCAAGGCGATCGACGAGCTGGCCGCCGAGCACCTGCTGGTGCGGCGCCAGGGGCGCGGCACCTTCGTCGCCTCGCATCGCGAGGTGCGCACGCAGTTCCGCTTCCTGCGCCTGCGCCCGGACGAGGCGGCGATGCTCGCCTCCGACACTGCGCCGACGGCCGAAGGCGGTGAGGCGCGCGGCGAATCGGGGCCGGGCCTGGCGATGACGAGCCGCGTGCTCGAGTGCCGCCGGCTGCGCGCGCCGGTCGAGGTCGCGCGCGCGCTGGGCCTGCGCGCCGGCGAAGCGGTCGTGCTGATCCGCCGCCTGCTCGAAACCGAAACGCAACCGGTCGTCCTCGACGAGATCTGGTTGCCCGGCGCGCGCTTCCGCGGCCTCACGGTCGAACGGCTCGACGCCTGGCACGGGCCGCTCTATGCGCTGTTCGAGACGGAGTTCGGCGTGCGCATGATCGGCGCGGCCGAGCGGCTGAAGGCGGTGGCAGCCGATCGTTCCCACGCGCGCGCGCTGCACGTGACCGAAGGCTCGCCGCTATTGCTCGTCGAGCGCGTTTCGTGGACCTACGACGAGCAGCCGGTGGAATTGCGGCGCGGTTATTGCGTCACCGTACGCCACCATTATTTCAATCGACTGAACTGATTCGCGCACGTCCGCGCGACGGGTGGTCGATGCGGAAGCCGGTGAGGAACCGAGAGGAACCAAGAGGGAAAAAGCGTCGGCCGCGAGGCGCAAAACAGCGCGGTCATTTTGTGCAACGCGCCAACTTCGGTCAGAATACGAAGGTTTGCGAGCGACGAGGATGACAATGGCGAGCGCGGTGGGCAAGACGACAAGCAATCCGGGGGCCCGCCCGGAATTCCGCAACATCCACATCTCGCAGATCGTCCGCTACCGACTTCCGCTGGCCGGCCTGGTGTCGATCCTGCACCGGATCAGCGGCGCGGCCATGTTCCTCATCGGGCTGCCGCTCGTCCTGTACCTGTTCCAGCAGAGCGTCGTCTCCGAGCTGAGCTTCGAACGCTACCGCGAATTCGTCGCGAACCCCTTCGTCAAGCTCGTTCTCGTCGGCATCATCTGGGCCTACCTGCATCATCTGCTCGCCGGCGTGCGCCATCTGCTGATGGACCTCGACATCGGCGTCGAGAAGGCCGCCGGCCGTACCTCGGCCGCCATCGTCCTTGCCGTGAGCCTGGCGCTCACCGTGATCTTCGCCGCGAAGGTCTTCGGCCTGTTCTGAGTTCCCGCGGTCTCCCGAGCGTTTCCGGAAATCCATCCATGACCACTTCCCGCATCATTGTCGGCGCGCATTACGGACAGCGCGACTGGCTCGCGCAGCGCTTCACCGCGGTCGTGCTCTTCGTCTACACCGTCGTGATGCTCGGCTGGCTGTTCGCGTTGCCCGAGCTGAACTACGGCACCTGGGCCGGCATCTTCGCCGCCGGCTGGATGAAGGTCTTCACTTTCGTCGCCGTGCTCGCGTTGATCTGGCATGCATGGGTCGGCGTGCGCGACATCTACATGGACTACGTCAAGCCGGTCGCGCTGCGGCTGACGCTGCAGGTCCTTACCATCGTGGTGCTGCTCGGCTACGCCGGCTGGGCGCTGCTCACTCTCTGGAGCGTCTGAGATGGCCGACGTGCTGAACCATCTGTCCAACAGCCTGCCGCGACGCAAGTTCGACGCCGTGATCATCGGCGCCGGCGGCGCCGGGATGCGCTGCTCGGTGCAGCTGGCCGAGGCCGGCTACGACGTCGCCGTGCTGTCGAAGGTGTTTCCCACGCGCTCGCACACGGTCGCCGCGCAGGGCGGCATCGGCGCGTCGCTCGGCAACATGAGCGAGGACAACTGGTACTGGCACATGTTCGACACCGTCAAGGGGTCGGACTACCTGGGCGACCAGGACGCGATCGAGTTCATGTGCCGCGAGGCGCCCAAGGTCGTCTACGAGCTCGAGCACTTCGGCATGCCCTTCGACCGCAACCCCGACGGCACGATCTACCAGCGTCCGTTCGGCGGGCACACGGCGAATTTCGGCGAGAAGCCGGTGCAGCGCGCCTGCGCGGCGGCCGACCGCACCGGCCACGCGATGCTGCACACGCTGTACCAGCGCAACGTGCGCGCGCGCACGCAGTTCTTCGTCGAATGGATGGCGCTCGACATCATTCGCGACGCCGACGGCGACTGCGTCGGCGTGGTTGCGCTCGAAATGGAAACGGGCGAGGTGATGATCCTCGAGGCGAAGGTCACCGTCTTCGCCACCGGAGGCGCCGGGCGCATCTGGCAGGCGTCGACCAACGCCTTCATCAACACCGGCGACGGCCTGGGGATGGCGGCGCGCGCCGGCATCCCGCTCGAGGACCTCGAATTCTGGCAGTTCCACCCCACCGGCGTGGCCGGCGCGGGCGTGCTCATCACCGAGGGCGTGCGCGGCGAAGGCGGCATCCTGCTGAACAAGGACGGCGAGCGCTTCATGGAGCGCTATGCGCCCACGCTGAAGGACCTCGCTCCGCGCGACTTCGTCTCGCGCTCGATGGACCAGGAGATCAAGGAAGGCCGCGGC
>CALCZN010000021.1:0-37856 GCA_937903095.1 uncultured Burkholderiales bacterium | reverse complement strand
GAAGCCCCCCTTGTCGGCCCAGGGGCCGGTGCGCCCGTAGCCCGAGACCGCACAGTAGATCAGGCCCGGGTTGATCGTGCGCAGATGGTCGTAGCCCAAGCCGAGGCGCTCGAGCGTTCCCCGACGGTAGTTCTCGGTGAGGACGTCGGCGCGGGCGACGAGCCGTTCCAGCACCTTCCTGCCCTTCGGATGCTTCAGGTCGAGAGCGACGCCGCGCTTGCCGCGGTTGAGGATCAGGTACGGCGCCGATTCGCCGTTCACGCGCGGCTCGCGATAGCCGCGCGAGTCGTCTCCGCCCGGCAGCTTCTCGATCTTGACGACGTCGGCGCCCAGGTCGGCGAGCATCATTCCGCAGGTGGGGCCCGCCATGATCTGCGCCAGCTCGAGCACCTTCACGCCGGCCAGCGGGCCGCAGCGTCGATCAGCAGTCATCGGCGTTCTCTCAGCGCCCGGCGAAGACGGGTTTCGTCTTCGCGAGGAAGGCGCGATAGCCGGTGCGGAAATCCTCGGTGTCGAAGCAGTCGAAGGCCTCGAGCCGCTCGGCTTCGGACAGCGGCGTGCCCTGCGCGAGTCGCCGTACGAACTTCTTGTGCCAGCGCGCGACCAGCGGTGCGCCGTCGGCGATGCGCCGCGCCGTCTCGCGGCATTCGCCCGAGACGCGGTCGTCGGCGACGACGCGGTTGACGAGGCCTTTCTCGTAGGCCTCGCGCGCATCGAGGATGCGTCCCTCGTAGAGCAGCTCGAGCGCGACCGACCGGCCGGCGAGCGCGACGAGCGGAGCGATTTCCGGATAGGCCATCACCAGGCCGAGATTCTTGATCGGCGCGCCGAAGCGGCTGGCCGCCCCGCAGATGCGCAGGTCGCACAGCGCGGCGATCTCGAGTCCGCCGCCCACGCAGATGCCGTGGATCTGCGCGAGCGTCGGATGGCGGCACTCGGCGATCGCCTGCGCGGTTGCGTGCATCACCTCGCCGTAGGCGATCGCCTGCTCGCGATTCGAGCGCATCGTCTCGAACTCGCCGATGTCGTTGCCCGGCGAAAACGACTTCTCGCCGGCGCCGCGCACGATCACGCAGCGCACCGAGTCGTCGTCGGACAGGGCGCGCATCGTCTCGCCGAGCCGCTGCCACATCGACCGTGTCAGCGCATTGAGCTTGTGCGGCCGGTTCAGCACGACGGTGGCGATCGTGTCGTCGCGTTCGACGAGGATCGAGTCGGACATGGGTTCTCCTGTTGCAGCGGGAAGCGGCGCGTCCTGGCGACGGGCTCAGCGATAGACTCAGCGATAGAAATACTCGACCAGCCCCATTCCCGTCACCGGCACGTAGGTGACGAGCAGCAGCACCGCGAGCAGCACGGCGATGAAGTACACGTTCGTGCGCGTAACCTCCCAGACGCCGGCCTTCGAGATCGAGCAGGCGACCATCAGCACGCTCGCCACCGGCGGCGTCTGCTGCCCGATGCCGAGGTTGATCGTGACGATCAGGCCGAAGTGGACCGGATCGATGCCCGCCGCATGCACCAGCGGCATCACGACGGGAACGACGAGGATGATCGCCGCCGCCGAATGCAGGAACATGCCGAGCAGCAGAAAGAGCACGTTGAGCAGCGCCAGCACCAGCCACTTGTTCGTCGTCAGCTCGGTGACCGCGCGCGCCAGCTCCTGCGGCGCGCGCGTCTCGGTGAGATACACGCCGAGCAGCGCGGACGTGGCGACGAGCAGCATCACGACCGCGGTCTGGCTGCCGCCCTCGATGATCGCCTGCTTCAGGTGCGCGAGGTCCAGCTCGCGGTAGACGACGAGCCCGATGAACAGGGCGGCGACCACCGCGAGCGCCGCGCCCTCGGTGGCGGTGACGAAGCCGCCGAAGATGCCGCCGAGGATGATCATCGGCAGCGTGAACGCCCAGAACGCCTCGCGTGCGGTGCGCCGCACCTCGGACCAGCGGAAATGCTGCTCGACGGGAAGGTCGTAGCGGCGCGCGAACCAGTACGCCACGCCCATCAACCCGAGTCCGCCGATGAGGCCGGGGACGATGCCTGCGACGAAGAGCTGCACGACCGAGGTCTCGGCCATCACCGCGTACAGGATCATCGGGATCGACGGCGGGATGATCACCGCGAGCGTGGCCGACGACGACATCACGGCGGCGGCGAGCGCGCGCGGGTAGCCCTTCTTCTTCATGGCCGGGATCGTGATCGATCCGAGCGCGGCGACGTCGGCAACCGCCGAACCCGAGATCTCGGCGAAGAACAGTGAAGCGCCGATCGAGACCATCGCCAGTCCGCCGCGGATGAAGCCGAGCACGGCCGAGGCGAAGGCGATCAGGCGCGTGGAGATGCCCGACGCGTTCATGATCGCCCCGGCGAGGATGAACAGCGGGATCGCCAGCAGCGGGAAGTTGGTGGCCGCGTTGTACAGCACGATCGGCAAATTCGGCAGCGAGCCCGCACCCTGCACGGTCCAGATCGCGGCGATCGCGACGACGCCGAGCGCGACGGCGATCGGCACGTTGATCAGCACGAGCGCGAGCACGCTGCCGAACAGGAGGAGCATCTGCATGCGGAAGGCTTCCTACGCGGGGGACGATGCGGCGCGGCGCGCCTCAGTGCGCGGCTCAGTGCGCGCCTCAGTGCGCGGCTTCGTGGATGGCCGATTCGGCGGTGGCGCCCTCGGCGTGCTCGGCGCGCGCCCACGCGAGCGCCTCGGGCAGCGTGATCAGCTCGGCGACGATGATCAGCGCCGAGGAGATCGGGATCACCGACTGCACCCACGATACCGGGATCGACGGCAGGCTCACCAGCGTGTCGGTGGCGAGCACGTCGAGCACCTCCCAGCCGATCCAGCCGAGCAGCGCGAAGAAGCCGATGACCAGCGCCTCGACCAGGATCGTCACCAGCAGGCGCGGGCCGGGCGGCATCATCGCGACCAGCTCGGGACAGGTGATGTGGCTGCGCTTCGCCGCGGCGTAGGCCGATCCGTAGAAGGTCAGCCACGCGAGCAGGATCGACGCGACCTCGTCGTACCAGACCAGTGAAGCGCCGATGCTGCGGAACACGACGCCGACCGTCACTTCGACCGCCATCGCCACCATCAGTACGATGACGAGCCACTCGAGGATCTTCTCGTAGGTCTTCCGGAATGCGGCCATTGCGCTCGACCGCTCAGGTGCCGAGCGCGATCGCGCGGTCGATCATCGCGTCGGCGCCTTTCACCGACTCGCCGAACTCGGCGTACACCGGCTTGCTGGCGGCGATGAACGCCTTCTTGTCCACTTCGTTGACCTGCATGCCGGCTTCCTTCAGCTTGCCGAGCAGCTCGCCCTCCTGCTTCTGCGCGACCTCGTAGACGTAGGCCTGCGTGGCCCTGGCCGTCTCCTCGAGCGTCCTGCGGACGTCTTCCGGCAGCGTGTTCCACTTGCGGATGCCGACGGTGACGTACGCCGGCGTGTAGACGTGCCCGGACAGCGAGAGGAACTTCTGCACTTCCTGCAGCTTCGCGCTGTAGATCTGCGTGAGCGGATTCTCCTGGCCGTCCATCACGCCCGTCTGCAGCGCGGTGAACAGCTCGGAGAATTTCATCGGGCTCGGGTTGGCGCCGTAGGCCTTGAACATCGCCACCCGCCACTTGCCCTCCGGCACGCGCAGCTTGATCCCCTGCAGGTCCTGCGGCGACCTGATCGGCCCCCGGTTGTTCGTGATGTGCCGGTAGCCATTCTCCCAGACGCCGATGATCTTCAGGCCCTTCTTCTCGGCGGCCGGCTCGATCTGCGGCCAGAAGATCTCCTTCTCGATGCGACCCATGTGCGCGCGGTCCTTCACCAGGTATGGCATCTCGAAGATGCCGAACAGGTCGACCTCGCTGCTCATCACGGTGGACGGCACCGCCATGTCGATCGTGCCGAGCTTGAGCTTCTGCAGCATCTCCTTGTCGCCGCCGAGCTGGCTCGAGCCGTAGACGACCACCTTCGCCTTGCCGCCGAGCTTCTCGTTGGCACGCCGGGCGAACTCGTCGGACGACATCTGGAACAGCGACCCGGGCTCGCCGACGTGGCCGAGCTTCAGTTCGATCTCCTGGGCGCGCACGGGAAGCGCGCGCGCAGCCGCACCGGCGGCGCCGACGGCAAGCGCCGCCTGCAGCAGCTTTCGTCGCCCGGGCGAGCCGGACCGGGCACTGGTGATCGCGCGCTCTTCGGTGCGCTTCGTGAGCTTCGCGTTCCCGTCGTTCGATGTCATCGCGATCTCCTCCTCGATGGGGTCGAAACCGACCCCGGTTCGGTGCAACGAAACTCGATCAGTCTCCCGTGCTCGACGCGAGCGATTCCATGGCGGCCTGCACGCCGCCGCGGCTGTGCGGAACGCCGGCCAGGCCGAGCGCCATCTCGACCCCGGCAAGCGTACCCATCAACGTCAGGTCGTTGAAGTCGCCCAGGTGTCCGATGCGGAACACCTTGTCCGCCACCTTGCTCAGGCCCTGGCCGAGCGACAGGTTGAAGCGCTCGAGCGCGATCCTGCGAAAGGCGTCGGCGCTGTGCCCCTCGGGCATCAGCACGGCGGTGAGCGACGCGCTGTAGCGCTTCGGGTCGGCGCACAGGATCTCCAGGCCCCACGCGCGCACCGCGGCGCGCGTCGCGCGGGCATGACGCCGGTGGCGTGCGAACACGTTCTCGAGGCCTTCCTCGAGCAGCATCGCGATCGCCTCGTGGAGCCCGTAGAGCAGGTTCGTCGCCGGCGTATACGGGAAGACGCCCCGTTCGTTCGACGCGATCTGCTCGTGCCAGTCCCAGTACGAACGCGGAAGCTTCGCGCGCTTCGAGGCTTCGAGCGCCTTGTCGCTCACCGCGTTGAACGACAGGCCCGGCGGCAGCATCAGGCCCTTCTGCGATCCCGCGACGGTGACGTCCACGCCCCATTCATCGTGCCGGTAATCGATCGAACCGAGCGACGAGATCGTGTCGACCAGCAGCAGCGCAGGATGGCGCGCCGCGTCGATCGCGCGCCGGATCGCGGCGACGTCGGTGGTGACGCCGGTGGCCGTTTCGTTGTGAACGACGCACACCGCGCGATATCGATGCTGCGCGTCGTCGACGAGCATGCGCTGGATCATTGCCGGGTCGGCCGCATGCCGCCAGTCGCCGGGAACGAAATCGACGACCAGGCCCAGGCGCTCGGCCATCTTCTTCCACAAGGTCGCGAAATGCCCCGTCTCGCACATCAGCACGGTGTCGCCGGGCGACAGCGTATTGACGAGCGCGGCCTCCCAGGCGCCGGTGCCCGACGCCGGATAGATGACGACCGGGGATTGCGTGCGGAAGATCCGGCGGATGCCGTGCAGCACCGACTCGCCGAGCGCGCGGAACTCCGGGCCGCGGTGATCGATCGTCGGATAGTCCATCGCACGCAGGATGCGGTCGGGAACGTTCGTCGGCCCCGGAATCTGAAGGAAGTGGCGGCCGGCGGGATGCGCGTTCAGCGCCAGGCCGTTCGACAGTTTCATGAGGCCTCGTAGAATGGAAACGGAGCGGCGAGTTTGTGTTTTTTCGTATCTTGTATGCAAACTTGCCGTCGATGCAACCTTTATCGTTCGGTCACCCGTTCAGTCACATCGGCGCGCACACCGGCGCCCTTCCGGATTTTGTATGCAAATACTTCCCGCTCTGGGGGAACCGATCGACCGCCGGCCGCTGCACGAGGAAGCCGCCGACCGGCTGCGCACGATGATCACCGACGGAAGCCTGCCGGCCGGCGCGCGGCTGAACGAGCGCGTGCTGTGCGAGCGGTTGCGCGTTTCGCGAACGCCGCTGCGCGAAGCGTTCAAGCGGCTCGCCGCCGAGCGGCTGATCGAGCTGACGCCGAACCGCGGGGCGCGCGTGATCGCGCTGTCGCGCGCCGACGTCGAGGAGCTGTTCGAGCTGATGGGCGCGCTCGAGGGACTGTCGGGCGAACTCGCGGCGCAGCGGCGCACCGACGCCGAGCTGGCCGAGATCCGCGCGCTGCACTACGAGATGCTCGCGGCGCACGCGCGCCGCGACCTGCCCTCCTACTATGAACTGAATCACCGGATCCACGACTCGCTGAACCGGTGCGCGCGCAACGGGGCGCTCACCGAGACCTACGACAGCATCAACACGCGCATCCAGCACCTGCGCTTCCGTTCCAACTTCGACGCGGCGAAATGGGCCGTGGCGGTGCGCGAGCATCAGGAGATGCTCGACGCGCTCGAAGCGCGCGACGGCCCTCGCCTGCGCGCAGTGCTCGAGCAGCACCTGCGCACGAAGGTCGGCGCCGTGCTCGCGCACTGGAACGACGGGAAGGCGCAGTGAACGCGCCTCCCGTCGAACCGGCGCTGCGCACCGCGCCCGCCCGGCCCCGCTTCGAACGCAGCCGGCTCGCGCAGCGCCTGCGCCGCGTGCTGCGCGGCGACGTGCTCTTCGATGCGGCCTCGCGCGCACGCTATTCCACCGACGCATCGATCTACCAGGTCGACCCGGTCGGCGTCGTCGTGCCGGCCGACGAGACCGACGTCGCGGCGACCATCGATCTCGCCCGCGAGATGGGCGTGCCGCTGCTGCCGCGCGGCGCGGGCAGCAGCCAGTGCGGCCAGACCGTCGGCGAGGCGCTCGTCGTCGATCACAGCCGCAGCCTGAATCGCATCGTGCATTTCGACGCGCAGGCGCGCACGGTCGAGGTGCAGCCCGGCGTCGTGCTCGATTCGCTGAACGCCTTCCTGAAGCCGCACGGCCTGTGGTTCCCGGTCGACGTGTCGACTTCCGCGCAGGCGACGATCGGCGGGATGACCGGCAACAACTCCTGCGGTTCGCGCTCGATCGCCTACGGCAACATGGTGCACAACGTCGTCGCGATCGACGCGCTGCTTGCCGACGGCACGGCCGAGCGCTTCGGCCCCTTCGGCGTCGATGCGCAGCGGCCGATGGCGAGCGCGCGCAGCGCCGAACTCGTCTCGCGGCTGTTCGCGATCGGCCGGCGCGAGCGCGACGAGATCGAGCGGATGTGGCCGAAGGTGCTGCGCCGCGTCGGCGGCTACAACCTCGACGTCTTCCATCCGCAGTCGCCCCGGCCCTACACCGCCGACGGCTCGGTGAACCTCGCGCACCTGCTGGTCGGCTCGGAGGGCACGCTCGCGTGGTTCCGCCGGATCGTGCTCGCGCTCGCGCCGCTGCCCAGGGCGCGCGTGCTCGGCGTGGTGAACTTCCCGACCTTCCGCGCCGCGATGCAGAGCGCGCAGCACATCGTGAAGCTCGCTCCGGTCGCCGTCGAGCTGGTCGATCGGACGATGATCGAACTGGCGCGCGCAAACCCGGTCTTTCGGCCGACCATCGAGCGCGCGCTGATCGCGCGCGACGGCTCCCTGCCCGACGCGTTGCTGCTCGTGGAGTTCGCCGGCGACGAGCGCGAGCCGCTGCTCGGCAGGTTGCGCGATCTGGTCGAGACGATGGACGAGCTGGGTCTGCCGGGCAGCGTGGTGACGATGGCCGACGACCCCGCGCAGAAGGCGCTGTGGGAGGTGCGCAAAGCCGGCCTGAACATCATGATGTCGCTGCGCGGCGACGGAAAGCCGGTGTCGTTCATCGAAGACTGCGCGGTTCCCCTCGAGCATCTCGCCGACTACACCGAGCGGCTGACCGCGATCTTCGCGCGGCACGGCACGCGCGGCACCTGGTACGCGCATGCGTCGGTCGGAACGCTGCACGTGCGACCGATCCTCGACATGCGCGCCGGCGACGCCGCGAAGATGCGGCGCATCGCCGAAGAGGCCGCGGCGATGGTGCGCCAGTACAAGGGCGCGTTCTCGGGAGAGCACGGCGACGGGCTGGTACGCAGCGAATGGGTCGGCTGGCAGTTCGGCGAACGCCTGGTGCGCGCCTTCGAGGAGGTCAAGGACGCCTTCGACCCCGCCTGCACGATGAACCCGGGCAAGATCGTGCGCGGCAGCCGGATGGACGACGAGCGGCTGTTCCGCTATCCACCGGGCTACGAGGCGCGAGGGCGGGAGACCGCGCTCGACTGGTCGGCGTGGAACGTGCGGAACGACCCGCGCACCGAGCGCGTCGGCGCGCCGGGCTCGGGCGGCGATCCTTCCGGCGGCTTCGCGAAGGCCGCCGAGATGTGCAACAACAACGGGCACTGCCGCAAGTTCGACGCTGGCACGATGTGCCCGAGCTGGCGCGTCACGCGCGACGAGCGCCACCTCACGCGCGGGCGCGCCAACACGCTGCGCCTGGCGCTCGCCGGCAGGCTCGGCGACGAGGAGCAGGCCTCGCGGGCGGTGCACGAAGCGCTCGATCTGTGCGTGAGCTGCAAGGGGTGCCGGCGCGAGTGTCCCACCGGCGTCGACATGGCGCGGATGAAGATCGAGTTCCTCGACCGCTGGAATCGTACGCATCCGTTGGCCTGGAAGGATCGGCTGATCGCCTGGCTGCCTCGCTACGCGCATCTCGCAGCGCGGCTGCGCTGGCTGCTCGCACTGCGCGACCGCCTGCCCGGCGCAGCCTGGGCGAGCGAAAAGCTGCTCGGTTTCTCGGCGCGCCGCTCGCTTCCCCGCTGGCGCGGCGATCCTTTCACCGGCGATCCGGCGTCGCCCGAGTCGCACGAGTCGCACGAGAGGGCCGAAGGCGCGCGCGAAGTCGTGCTGTGGGCCGACACCTTCGACAACTGGTTCGAGCCCGACAACCTGCGCGCAGCGCGCGCGGTGCTGCGCGCCGCCGGCTACCGCGTGCACGTCGCGCGCGCGCTGCCCGGCGACGCGCCGCAACGGCCGCTGTGCTGCGGGCGCACATTCCTGTCGGGCGGGCTGGTCGACGAGGCGCGCATCGAGGCGCGCCGCACGCTCGCTGCGCTCGCCCCGTACGTCGAGCGCGGTATCCCCGTGGTCGGCCTGGAGCCCTCGTGCCTGCTGACGATGCGCGACGAGTTCCTCGCGCTCGGCCTGGGCGACGCGGCGGCGCGGCTCGCGCGACAGGCACTGCTGTTCGAGGAGTTCCTCGTCCGCGAGCACGACGCGGGGCGACTCGCGCTCGAACTGCAGCCGATCGGGCACGCCGAAGCGCTGCTGCACGGACACTGCCACCAGAAATCCTTCGATGCGCTGCGTCCGGTGCAGACGGTGCTCGGCTGGATCCCCGGGCTGTCGGTGCGCACGGTCGAGACCAGCTGCTGCGGCATGGCGGGCGGCTTCGGCTACGACGCGAAGCACTACGACGTGTCGATGAAGATGGGCGAGCTGGCGCTGCTGCCCGCGGTGCGCGAAGCGCAGCCGACGACGCTCGTCGTGGCCGATGGAACGAGTTGTCGCCATCAGATCGCCGACGGGGCGCGGCGCGACGCGGTGCACGTCGCGGTCGTTCTCGAACGCGCGCTGCAAGCGGCGTGCTGAGTTCCGTCGCCCCGCGCCGCCCGGGCCGGCCGCGCTCGGGCATCCCTCTTGCGGCCATGGCGTGCATGTCTTTGGCGCCCGATCACGGGCCCGGGGACGATCCGCAACTTCATGGAGCACACCATGACACGAACCAGCGTAGCGACCTTCTTCCCGCGCCGGCACGCGTTGCTCACGACCGTCGCCGCCGCAGCGTTCCTCGGCGCCTTCAGTGCGGCGCAGGCGCAGGGCACCACGGGCAGTCCGACGCAGACCAACCCGAGCGCGACCGACAGCAACAGCCAGGCCTCACAGGGCGTGGCGCCGAGCGACCGGACGCGCACGGACACGATGCGCAGCGACACGATGCGCAGCGACCGCTCGACGAGCGGCAACTCGTCGATGGGAAGCACCGCGCAGAGCGGCACGACCGGCTCGGCCACGGGCAGCCCGACGCAGGTGAATCCGGATTCGCAGGACTCGAACCGCCAGGCGTCGCAGGGCATGGCGCCCGATGCGAGCCAGGGCGCCGCCCGCTCGAGGGTCGACACGTCCAGCTCCGGTCTGCGCAACGACCGCACGACGATGGCTCGCGCGCCCCGCGCCGACCGCAACTGACGCGAACGAGGACGAACGGGCGCGAACGCGCGCCCGGAACGAGGCGGCCCGCCGCTGCGCCGCGCGCGCAGCGGCGGTTTCTCCGGTGAACCCGCGGCCGGAAGAAATCAGCTTCCTTTCGATGGCGTGCGCGCCGAGGCGACGCCGAAGCCGAACTGCTCCTGCACCGGGCGCGTCTCGGGCAGCACGTAGACCACGGCATGTCCGTTGGAGAACGCAGGCACGACGCTTCGGTCGTAGAAGCGCGCCGGCACGTTGATGCAGCCGTAGGAGATCCGGTTGTCGTCGATGGTCGGCGTGCGCAGCCGTTCGAGGCGCCGCTCCTTCGGGTTCGTCGCACGCACGCGGTGCATCGAGACCGCCGCATCGTAGTCGACCCACACGACGTCCTCGCCGTGCGAATTCACGCCGCGCTCGGCCAGGAAGCGACCGGCCGGCGTCGTGCGTTCGTCCGGACGGATCTGCGCCATCGGCCGCGTGCCGATTCCCGGAACGCTGTCGTCGCCGCGCGCCAGCCCCAGCAGCACCGGCGAGAAGCCGACGAGCCTGCCGTTCGCGTCGAACACGTAGAGCGTCGCGGCCGGCTTGTCGACGATCAGGAAAGGCAGGCCGCTCGGGTCTGCCGAAGCGAGCGCCCAGTCGGCGACTTCACGCGCGATGCGGGAGGGATGCGCATCGCCGAACTCGGCGCGCTGCGTCGGCGGCGCGACGGTGGTCGACGCCGCGCGCGCGGCGAGCGTGCCTGCTGGCGCTGCGCCGGACGCGACTGATCCACGCGCGATCGCGCTGTCGGTCACTGCGCCGCCCAGCGCCGCCAGGAACAGGGCGACGAGCGGGGCACGCATCGGAGTCTTCGCGTTCCGGCGAGTCACGACGATCACGCTCCTCAGGCAAAAGGGAGAGGCGGCTGCCTTCGGCAGGCAGCGCCGTGCCTCGTCGTGCATGCGCCGTGCCCGCGCGCTCGCCTTCAGCGCATATCGCCGGTTCCCAGCTCGCCCGCCAGGTAGCGTCGGCGATAGACCTCGAAGGGCATCGCTTCGGCGGCCTCGATGCGTCGCTGTTCCTCGAGCGACTGCTCGGCGCTTTGCTCCTGGCGCGCCTGCGCATCCGCATCCAGCGCCCGGGCCATCAGCTCGTCGCGATTGGCCAGCGAATGCGCGAGCGCGAAGGCGCGGAAGGAGTCGCCATAGCGGGTGCGCAGCTCGTGCAGCGATCGCGCCGACGGAGTGCATGCCGGTTCTTCGAGCGCGGCGCGGGCGGCGTCGAGCGCGTCGCGATGCAGCCGCGTGCCCGCCGGCTTCGACGCGCCGCCGCCCCGCCCATCCGACTCCGTACGGCTTTCGGCGAGATCGGCATCGGCCGCCGTATCGAGCGCCGCGGCGATCGGCGCGCAGGCATCGAGCAGTTCCCCGCCCCAGTCGCGCAGCGAACGCTCGTGCGCGCCGTCGCGCAGCAGCAGCGCCGGGTCGCGGCCGTACTGCGCGACCCGATGCTGGTTGTGCGACAGGGCGGCGATCTCCTGCGGCGTGTCGGGCGGGCTGTGGGCGAGCAGGCAGTGCAGCAGGAACGCGTCGAGGAAGCGCATCGTCTGCGTGCCGATGCCGACCGCGTAGAACGGGTCGATGTCCAGGCAGCGCACCTCGACGTATTCCACGCCGCGCTCGGCGAGCGCGCGCAGCGGCCGCTCGCCCGGACGAATGCTGCGCTTGGGCCGGATCGTTCCGTAGAACTCGTTCTCGATCTGCAGCAGCGTGGTGGCGAGCTGCCGATACAGGCCGTTGCCGTCGTGAACGCCGATGCGTTCGTAGGCGGGATAGGGTTCCGACAGGGCTTTCGACAACGAGGCGGCATAGCTGTCGAAACAGTTGAAGCTCACCGCGAGCGATGCCTGCGCGTCGCTCTGGTAGCCCAGCGGTCCCATGCGCAGCGACGTGGCGTACGGCAGGTACAGCGTTCCGGCGCCCAGCGAATGCAGCGCGTGCGGGTGTCCGTCGAGGAAGCTGCCGCACACGGCGGGCGAGGCGCCGAACAGGTAGAGCAGCAGCCACGAATGCCGGCGGAAATTGCGGATCAGCGAGAAATACGAGGCGTCGCGGTACGCCCGCTCGTCTTCGCGCGAGCCGTCCGCGTGCTGCAGCGCCCGCCATCCGTCGTCGGGCAACGAGAAGTTGTAGTGGATGCCGGAGATCGTCTGCATGCGCCGGCCGTAGCGATGCGACAGGCCCTGCCGGTACACGGTCTTCGCGCGTCCCAGGTTCGAGCTGCCGTAGCGTGCGAGCGGAATCTCGTCGTCGGCGGGCAGCCCGCAGGGCATGCTCGCGCTCCACAGGATCTCGTCATCGAGATGCCGATAGACGAACTGGTGCAGCTCGGTCAACTCGGCCAGGCACCCGTCGGCGTCGACGTGCACGCCGGTGATCAGCTCGATCTGCGATTCGCTGAAGTCGGTCGTGATGTGCGGGTGCGTCAGCGCCGAGCCGAGCGCGGCCGGATGCGGGGTCAGCGCCAGGCGGCCGTCGCGCCCGGTGCGCAGGCTCTCCTTCTCGATGCCGCGGCGCAGGCTGCGCAACACCTCGGGCGAAAGCGCATCCAGGCGCCGCTGCAGCGGGCGGGATTCGGAGGAGTTCGATGACATGGGGACTCGTGCGCCCGAGCAATACCGCCTCGGGAAAAAACCAATGTTGACAGAGCCGGCGAATCCACGCTCGGCGTCCGTGAATGAAATCTAGTACGCCGTCAGGTACTCGGCCTGCGGGTCGAAGGTCGAACGCCGGCCGAGATCGTCGTAGTGCTCGCGCAGCCAGGCATCGGCCTGCGCGTGCCCTGCGGCGTGCAGCCCGAGCAGGAAATCCCAATCGGTGTTCGTCTTGCTCTCGCGCCCGAGTTGCGCCAGATGCACCCCGCCGTCGAGACGATGCACGCGCAGCTCGGCGATCTGCGCGAACACCGCGTCGCCGCAGGAGCATGCCTCCTGACGGATCAGTCGCTGCAGCATCGCGACCGTGCGCAACTCCTTGATCAGGCTTCCCTGGAAAGTGATTTCGTCGACCCGGTCGAGGATCGCTGCCGCATCGGTGGGCACCTCGTCGCGGCGCGACGGATTGAGCTGCACGAGCAGCAGGTCGTTCGCCGAGGTCTCGTGGATCAGCGGGAACAACGACGGATTGCCCATGTAGCCGCCGTCCCAGTACGCCTCGCCGTCGATCCGCACCGCCTGGAACAGCGTCGGCAGGCAGGACGAGGCCATCAGCGCGTCGAGCGACAGCTCCTCGTTGCGGAAGACGCGCAAGCGGCCGGTGCTCACCTGCGTGGCGGCAATGAACAGGCGCGGCTGCACGCTCGCGCGAACCGCATCGAAATCGACGATGCGCCCGACGACCTCGCGCAGCGGGTTGTAGTTCAGCGGATTGAACTGGTAGGGCGAGAGCATCCGTCCGGCCACGTCGTAGTACTGCCCCGCTACCGCCCAGGCGGCGAGCGGATTGCCGAGAAAGGCGCCGAACAGACCGCGGTGAAAGGGACTGGCGAGTCGCGCCGATCGCGCGACATCGGCCCAGAAGGCGCGCAGCGCCTCGCGGGCGCCTGCTCGCCCGCCTTTCGCCAGGCCCGAGGCGAGCACGACGGCATTCATCGCGCCCGCGCTCGTTCCGCTGATTCCGGACAAGCCGATGCGCTCGTCCTCGAGCAGCCGATCGAGCACGCCCCAGGTGAACGCCCCGTGCGCGCCGCCGCCCTGCAGCGCGAGGTCGAGCGCACGCTGCGGCTCTTTCGCCGGCGGGGACGATGACGCGGCGGACGCGGGGTCGCGCGGAGGCGGCACGGACATGGGAAGAGCCGGCCGGGAGCGGCCGGGGCAGGGAAAGGGAAAGGGAAAGAGACGAATCTTACCGCCGCCCCGCCGCGGCTCGGGGCGATCGCGTACCGGTGCACAATGCCCGCTGCAACCATCACGAGGAGAGACGACATGCCAGCACAGCTCGACGGGCGCGTCGCGGTGGTGACCGGCGCCGCATCGGGCATCGGGCGCGCCGTAGCCCTCGCCTACGCGAAGGCCGGCGCGCGCGTCGTCGTCTCGGACGTCTCCGAGAGCGGGGGCCACGAGACGGTCTCGCGGATCGCGGCGGCCGGCGGAACGGCGATCTTCGTGCGCGCCGACACTTCGTCGCCGCGCGACAACGAGCAGCTCGTCGCGAAGACGGTCGAGCACTTCGGCGCGCTGCACATCGCCTGCAACAACGCCGGCATCGGCGGCGAGGCGCACCCGGTGGGCGAGATGCCGCCCGAGGAGTGGAACCGCGTGCTGTCGATCAACCTGTCGGGCGTGTTCTACGGCATGCGCTACCAGATCCCGCAGCTGCTGCGCGCCGGGGGCGGGGCGATCGTCAACATGGCGTCGATTCTCGGGCAGGTCGCCACCACCGACCACGCTCCGTACGTCGCCGCCAAGCACGGCGTGGTCGGCCTCACGCGCGCGGCGGCGATCGAGTATGCGCAGAAGAACATCCGCATCAACGCGGTCGGACCGGGGTACATCGACACGCCGCTGCTGGAGAACCTGTCCGACGAGGTGCGCGGTGCGCTGGTCGGCCTGCATCCGATCGGGCGCCTGGGGCGCGACACCGAGGTCGCCGAGCTGGTGCTCTGGCTGAGCACCGACAAGGCTTCGTTCGTGACGGGCAGCTACTACCCGATCGACGGGGGATACCTGGCGCAATGAAGAAGGCCACGCAGATGAAGCTGTTCATCGGCAACAAGAACTACTCGTCGTGGTCGATGCGCCCGTGGGTGCTGATGCGCCACCTGCAGATCCCCTTCGAGGAGGTGATGGTGCGCTTCGACTCCTTCGCGCCGGAGTCGAAGTTCAAGCGCACGCTTGCCGGACTGAGCCCCACCGGCCGGGTGCCGGTGCTGCAGACCGAGATCGACGGGCGCATGCAGGTGATCTGGGACACGCTGGCGATCGCCGAGTTCCTCGCCGAGCTGCACCCCGACCGCCGCCTGTGGCCGGCGCAGCGCGCCGCGCGCGCGCGAGCGCGCGCCATCGTCGCCGAGATGCATTCGGGCTTCACCGCGCTGCGCACGCATTTCCCGTTGAACGTCGAGGCGCAACTGCCCGAGCTGGGCCCGCGCATCCTGCACGAGCAGGCCGCGGTGCGCGACGACGTCGCGCGCGTGGAGGAAATCTGGGCCGACTGCCTGGCGATCTCGGGCGGGCCGTTCCTGTTCGGCACCTTCGGCATCGCCGACGCCTTCTACGCGCCGGTGGCTTCGCGCTTTCGCACCTACGGCGTTCCGCTCGGATCGAGCGCCGAGGGCTACGCCACGCGCGTGCTGCAGGCGCGCGGCGTGGCGGAGTGGATCGCCGGCGCGCTCGCCGAGAACGACTTCCTCGAATTCGAGGAACCCTATCGCCGCAGGGCGAGTCCGAGCGGCACGAGCAGGAGCCAGAACGCCATCGCCCAGTCGGGGTCCAGCCAGGCGATCGGGATCGACAGCGCGAAGACGGCGGGCACCGCCCAGGGACGGAACCCTTCGCGACGATAGACTGCGCCCTCGCCTTCGCGCAGCCATTCCGGGTGCCGCCCCACGCAGGCGCCGAAGGCCGAGAGCAGCAGCGAGAGCGAGACGATCGTCATCGCATAGAGCACGACCGCGTCGCGGTTGCCGTGCTCGGCGAGCACCGAAGTCGGAAACGGCACGAAGGCCACGAGCATCAGGAACAGCAGACCCAGCCACAGCGCACGAGCGTCGAGTCGCTCGACGGGTTGCAGCAGGCGGTGCTGCGCGATCCACATGCGCGCGATGACGAGGAAGCTGATCACGTAGCCGAGCAGATGCGGCGCGACCGCCTGCAGCTGTGCCCAGCGGAACTCGTCGGCGCCGGCCGGCAGGCGCACGTCGAGCACGAGCAGCGTGGCGGCGATCGAGAAGACGCCGTCGCTGAGCGCGGCGATCCGCTCCGCCCCGAACGTGGGCCGCCCCTCGGGCTGCGGCGACACGTTCATCGGCCCGGGCCGCCGGGAGAGGATCGGCGCACCGTCCGTCGCGCGGCTGCAAGGCTCTCCCGCACCCGGCCGTGCCCGCGCTCATGCTCGCGCCCGCGCTCGTGCTCATCCTCGCGCCCACGCTCGTGCTCGCGCCCGCGCTCGGGCTCCCGCTCGATCACCGGCTCCCGCGAGCCGGCCCAGGTGAAGCGCCACGCCTCGCCGCGGCGCACGTTGCCCACGACCGCCGGACGGAAGCAGGCAAGGTTGGTTCCCCCTGCCCGGCGCACGCTCGGATAGACGATGCCGATCGATCCGCGCTCGAGCAGCCGCTCGGCGAGCCGCTGCGAAGTGACGTAGCTGGCCGGGTCCAGGCAGCGGGCAAAGCGCGGATCGTCGCGCAGGTCGTGGAACTCGTGCGTGAAGTCGGCGAGGAAGGCCTCGTAGGTGACGCTGTCGTCGAAGCGGCCGATCTCCTCGTACTCGACCGTCTTGTGGAACCCGATCTCGGCGAGCGCGGTCTCGATCTCGAAGGCGCAGTACCAGGCGCCTCGATCGGGCCCGTTGAAACGGCTGCCCTCGGGCCGCGCGTGCACGAAGGCCGCATTGACGATACGCCAGTTCGGCACGCCGAACACCAGCTCGTCGACGCCGATGCCCGGTGCGAGCCCGCGCTCGGCACGCAGCCGCTCGTTGGTCGCGTTGTCCAGGTCGAAGAGATCCGCCAGATGCGCATCGTCGGCGGCGATGCCGGCGAGAACGGAATCCTCGCGCGGCGCGAAGCGCGACGGGATCAGCCGCACGGTGTCGAAGCGCCGTACGAGCGTCGTGCTGGGCAGCGCGGCGCCCGCGCTCACGTGCCGCCCCTCCTCGCGTCGAGCAGCCTGCGCACCGTCTGCATCGCGAGCAGTCCGCCGGCGATCATGTACTCGAGCGGCGAGCGCCCGCCGAACAACGCGTTGCGGTTCGGCAGCCGCACCCACTCGTCGGCCAGTTCGTCGCCGTAGAGGATGTGCAGCGCCTTGTAGATGCCGACCAGGTACGAGATGCGGGTGATGCGGTCGACCTCGAGCGTGCGCTCGGGCTTCTTCTTCCATTCGTAGTACGCGCTGCTCGAAACGCCGCCGAGCAGCTCGCGCGCCTCGTCGTCGCGCAGCTTCCAGCGCTCGGCGATCGCGAAGAAGCCGCGCAACGCGGAATGCGACAGGCGTTCGCGCTCGGCACGCGCGCTCAGGTCGACGAAAGCCGGCGGATCGAAGCGGCTGTCCGGATAGCGATGCGCCGTACGCCGCGCCCCGGTGGAAGCAGGCATTCATCTCTCCTTTTCAGGAGAGTATGAGCTCCATTTCCGGAGAAGACAAGCGCGGCCGGGCTCGCGGCTGCGAGGGCGTGGCGAGCGCCTGCCTCCTCAGTCGGCTACGCGGATCGGCCGCGGCCGCGTCAGCTCCTCGGGCCGCATCAGCCGGTCGAGCTGCGCCTGCGTCATCAGCCCGCGGTCGAGGACGATGCGGTAGACGCTGCCGCCGGTGGCGTCGGCCTCGGCCGCGACCGCGGTGGCGTTCGCATAGCCGATGTACGGATTGAGCGCCGTGACGATGCCGATCGAGTTCTCGACCATCTCGCGCAGCCGCTCGCGATTGGCCGTGATTCCGCGCACGCAACGCTCGGTGAGCGTCTCGCAGCCGTGCTGCAGGTGCTTGATGCTCTTGAACAGGCTGTGCGCGATGATCGGCTCGAAGGCGTTGAGCTGCAGCTGCCCGGCTTCGGCCGCGAAGGTGACGGTGACGTCGTTGCCGATCACCTCGTAGGCGATCTGGTTGACCACCTCCGGGATGACCGGATTGACCTTGCCCGGCATGATCGACGAACCCGCCTGCATCGCCGGCAGGTCGATCTCGTTGAGCCCCGCGCGCGGCCCCGACGACAGCAGCCGGAGGTCGCTGCAGGTCTTCGACAGCTTCACCGCGACCCGCTTGAGCACGCCCGAGAGCTGCACGAAGGCGCCGCAGTCCTGCGTGGCCTCGATCAGGTTCGGCGAGGTGACCAGCTCGATGCCGGTGATCTTCGACAGGCTCGCGCAGACGAGCTTCGCGTAATCGGGATGCGCGGTGATCCCGGTGCCGATCGCCGTACCGCCGAGGTTGATCTCGCGGATCAGCGAAGCCGCCTCGCGCAGGCGCTCCTGGTCCTCGCCGATCATCGTCGAGTAGGTGGAGAACTCCTGGCCGAGCGTCATCGGCACGGCGTCCTGCAGTTGGGTGCGGCCCATCTTCAGCACGTCGGCGAATTCGTGCGCCTTCGCGTCGAAGGCCAGGCGCAGCTGCTCCATCGCCTCGATCAGGCGCCCGATGCCGAACCAGGCCGCCACCTTCAACGCCGTCGGATAGACGTCGTTGGTGCTCTGGCTCATGTTGACGTGTTCGATCGGATGCAGCGTCGCGTAGTCGCCGCGCGCGCGCCCCATCAGCTCGAGCGCGCGGTTGGCGATCACCTCGTTGGCGTTCATGTTCGTCGAGGTGCCCGCTCCGCCCTGGATCACGTCGACGACGAACTGGTCGTGCAGCGCTCCGCCGAGGATCTCCTGGCAGGCGCGCTCGATCGCGTCGGCGCGCTGCGGGTCGAGCAGCCCGAGCGCCTGGTTCGCCTGCGCGGCCGCCTGCTTGATCGCCGCGAGCGCCCGCACGAGCTCGGAGTAGATCGAGATCGGCGTGCCGGTGATCGGGAAGTTCTCGATCGCGCGCAGCGTATGCACGCCGTAGTACGCGTCGGCAGGGACTTCGCGGTCGCCGAGAAGATCGTGCTCGGTGCGGGTGGCGCTGGCAGTGGCGTTCATGAGGATCCGTTTCGAACGGCGGATTCAGCCCGGCTTGCCGTCGAGCCGCGGCCGCGTGAGAACGGGCCAGGCACGCACGACGTACAGGCCGAAGGCCGCGGCCCAGAGTATCGCAGAGGCCTGCACGAAGACGACGAGATGCTCGGGGCTGGCGATCGGGCCGAACACGCGCACCAGCGCGGCGGCGAACACGAGCGCGTACATCGTCGCCTCGAAGCCGTCGGCGCGCAGCGGGCGCGCGGTGTGTCCGCGGGCCGTGCGCGTCATCATGCCGATCGTCAGGCCGCCGATCCCGCCCACCGTGAGCGCGTGCACCGACACCGAATGCGCGACCAGGCCGGCCGCGACGCCGGCACGCAGCAGCAGGTGGACGACGATCCACGCATAGGCGACGTGCAGCACCCAGACGAGCGGCGTGGAGAAAGTGCGCCACGGCTGCCACAGCGCCAGCCGCGTCGCGTTCGCCAGCGCGGCCGCCAGCGCGACGATGCCGGCGAGCGCGCCCGTCCAGGGAAACGCCTGCGCCGGCAGCAGGTCGACGACGAACAGCGCGATGACCGAGCCGAGCGAGAGCTTCTCGACGAGCGGGTTGCGACGCGCGTTCAGGCCGGCAATGCCGTTGTTCGTGAACATCGGCACGACGCGCCCGGCCATCACGACCATGATGAACAGGACGACGTCCAGCCCCAGCCGCACGCCGTGCAGCGGGTCGAAGGCGAGGAAGCCGTCGAGCGCCGCGTGCACGACGAGCGCGAGCGTGCCCAGCAGCACCAGCAGGCCGACGAAGAAGTAGTTGCGCCGGTTGCGCGAGCGCACGATGGGAATGCCGATGCCGATCGCGACGGCCACCGGAAACGCGGCGTTGGCCAGCGCCGCGGCGAGCGGCCAGGGACCGAGCACCAGCACGCGCGCGAGCAGCCAGATCGCCGCGAGCAGCATCAGCGGCGCGCCCGTGGGCGTCGGCCGGTTGGTCCAGTTGCGCACGGCGGTGAGCAGGAACCCGGCGATCACCGCGAGCGCGTAGCCGAACAGCATTTCGTGCGCGTGCCACAAGGGGCCGCGCAGCACCGCGGCGCCGATCGTTCCGCCGAACTGCAGCGTCCACAGGACGATGTCCAGCGCCGCGAAGATGCCGGCGAGCAGGTAGAACGGACGAAAGCCGAGCTGCCACAGGGCGAAGGTCGGCACGGCGGGGGCAGGCGCGGGCTGCGCGCGCCCGGGTCGCTGAAGCGGGAGTTCGTCCATCGGCGTGCTCGCGAAGCGCGGCTGTATAGGCTCTGTCAGAGGCTCAGTAGAGGATACGGCAGCGGATCGTGCCCTCGATCGAGCACAGCTCCTCCAGCGCGATCCGGCTCGCATCGCTGTCGGTGTCGATGACGACGTAGCCGACGAGCGCGTTCGTCTGCAGATACTGCGCCGAGATGTTGATGCCGGCGCGCGAGAAGCGCTCGTTGATGTTGGCGATGATGCCCGGGACGTTGCGGTGCACGTGCAGCAGGCGCGACTTGCCGACGTGCTCGGGCAGCGAGACTTCGGGGAAGTTCACCGCCGAGACGGTGGAGCCGTTGTTGCTGTAGCGAAGCAGCTTGGCCGCGACCTCCCCGCCGATGTTCGCCTGCGCCTCGGAGGTGGAGCCGCCGATGTGCGGCGTGAGGATCACGTTGTCGAAGCGCGTGAGCGGCGACTCGAAGACGCCGTCGTTGCCCTTGGGCTCCGCCGGAAAGACGTCGATCGCCGCGCCCAGCAGATGCCCGCTGTCGAGCGCCTCGGCGAGCGCGTCGATGACGACGACGGTACCGCGCGACGCGTTGATCAGGAAGGAGCCCGGCTTCATCGTCGCGATCTGCCGCTGGCCGATCATCTCGTGCGTGGCGGGCGTCTGCGGCACGTGCAGCGTGACGACGTCGGCCAGCCGAAGCACCTCTTCGAGCGAGGCCGCCTGCCGTGCGTTGCCCAGCGGCAATTTGCTCTCGATGTCGTGGAAGACGACGCTCATGCCGAGCTGCTCGGCGAGCACGCCGATCTGCGTGCCGATGTGGCCGTAGCCGACGATGCCGAGCACCTTGCCGCGCACTTCCCACGAATTCGCCGCGCTCTTGTCCCAGCCGCCGCGATGCAGCTTCGCGTTCTTCTGCGGAATGCCGCGCATCAGCATGATGACCTCGCCGAGCACCAGCTCGGCGACGCTGCGCGTGTTGGAGAACGGCGCGTTGAACACCGGCACGCCGCGCAGCGCCGCCGCGTCGAGGTCTACCTGGTTGGTGCCGATGCAGAAGCAGCCGATCGCGGTGAGCTTGGGGGCCTGCGCGAGAACCTCGGCGGTGAGATGCGTGCGCGAGCGGATGCCGACGAAATGCGCCCCTTCGATCGCGTGCGCGAGTTCGTCGCCCGACAGCGACTGCCGGTAGGTGTCGATGTTCGTGTAGCCGTCGTTGCGCAGCACGTCGACGGCCGACGAATGGATGCCCTCGAACAGGACGACCTTGAGTTTTTCCTTCGGAACGGACAGGCGCTGCGCGGGCTGGTTCATGGCTGGATGCGTGTCGCGGGCCGCCTGCGGCAGGCGGCCCGGCCGGGCACGAAAAGGAAGCGGGAAAGCGCGTTATTGTAGGGCCTGCCCGATTGCCCCCCCTTCCGGAGCGCGACGAATGCCGACGATCTTCGAGAAGCTGTACCGCGGCGAGTTGCCGTGCGCGCGCGTCTACGCCGACGAGCGCGTCTTCGCCTTCATGGATGCCGGCCAGGTGAACGACGGGCACGTGATCGTCGCCTCGGTGAAGCCCTACGAGACGCTGATGGACGCCGACGAGGAGACGGCGGTGGCGATGATGAAGCTCGCGCGCCGCATCGCGATCGCCGTCGAGCGCGAGTTCGGCGCCGACGGCGTGACGCTCCTGCAGGCGAACCGGGTGGCCGGGTGGCAGACGGTGCCGCATCTGCATCTGCACGTGCTGCCACGCGTGACGGGCGACGCGGTGACGCTGGGCTGGCCGCGGCGCGATCCGCCGATCGAGCGGCTGCGCGAGCTGGCGGCGCGTATCCGGCTCTGATTCCGCCGGGCGGTCGCGGGATCGCGGCTCAGCCGGCCAGGCCGCGCAGCGTTCCGATGCCGATCGCCGCGACGACGACGGCCCACGGCCGCCATCGCAGCCCGACGAGCAGCGCGTAGAGGGCGGCGGCGAACAGCGCATCCGCCGGTCCGCGCACGGCGCTCGTCGCCACCGGGTCGATCCACGCGGCGAGCAGCACGCCGACGACACCGGCGTTGACGCCGGCGATCGTCCGGCGCAATGCCGGTTGCGTGCGCAGCGCATCCCACCACGGAAGCGCGGCGACGAGCACCAGCATGCCGGGCAGGAAGATCGCGACCAGGCACAGCGCGGCGGCGGCCCAGGCGCCGGATACGGAGCCGCCGGCCGCCATCGTGCCGGCGATGCCGTGAGCGCCGATCACGCTGCCCAGGTACGCCGCGAAGGTGAACAGCGGCCCCGGAACCGCTTGCGCCGCGCCGTAGCCCGCGACGAAGGCCGATTCGTCGACCCACCCGGGCGCGACGACGCCAGCCTGCAGCAGCGGCAGCACGACGTGCCCGCCGCCGAAGACCAGGGCGCCGGCACGATAGAACGCCGCCGCGATCGCCAGACGGGGTTCGGAAGACCACGAGGCGGCCAGCGGCAGCGCCACGAGCAACGCGACGAAGAGCGCTGCCGCCGTCGCGCCGGCACGGCGCGAGACGCGGCGCCGGGGCGCGATGCCCTGCGCCGGCCCGGGTTGCGCGGCATCGGCCGTGTCGGCGGCCGCGCCCGTCGATTCGCGCAACAGCCAGGCCCCGCCCAGCGCCGAGGCCGCGAGCGCGACGAGCTGCATCGCGGTACCCGCATGCAGCAGCACGATGGCGGCTGCCAGCAGCGCCAGCGCGCGGCGCGGCACATCGGGGGTCAACGAACGAGCCATCGACACGACCGCTTGTGCGACGACCGCCACCGCGACGACCTTCAACGCCTGCAGCACGCCGGCGAGCACCGGGTTCGCCGCATCGATCCGGGCGAGCCCCAGCGCGAACAGCACGAGCACGATCGCTGAAGGCAGCGTGAATCCCGCCCATGCGGCCAGCGCCCCGCGCCAGCCCGCGCGCTCCAGGCCGATCGCGAAGCCGACCTGGCTGCTCGCCGGACCAGGCAGGAACTGGCACAGCGCGACCAGCTCGGCATAGCGTCGCTCGTCGAGCCAGCGCCGCCGCTCGACGAACTCGGCGCGAAAATAGCCGAGATGCGCGATCGGGCCGCCGAAGGAGCTCAGGCCGAGCTTCAGGAAGGCACGGAAGACTTCGGAAGTCACGAAGAGGTGGAAAGATCGATGCGGCAGGCTCGCACGCCGGCGCACCGGCGTGCAAGGCCGAAACGCAAGGCCGAAACGCGAACCCGCTGCCCGGAGCGGTATTCTTTGCGCCGATGCCGCCCGCCTTGCCCCTGCCGACGATCGACGACGTCCGCGCCGCCGCCGCGCGCCTGCGCGGTCACGCGCACCGCACGTCCGTGCTGCGCTCGGCCACCGCCGACGCGCGCACCGGCGCGTCGCTCTTCTTCAAGTGCGAGAACCTGCAGCGCATGGGCGCGTTCAAGTTCCGCGGCGCGTTCAATGCGATCGCGAAGCTCGATCCGGCGCAGCGGCGCGCCGGGGTCGTTGCGTTCTCCTCGGGCAACCACGCGCAGGCGATCGCGCTCGCCGCGCGCGAGCTGGGCTCGACGGCGGTGATCGTGATGCCGGCCGACGCGCCGGCGGCGAAGCTCGCCGCCACGCGCGGCTACGACGCCGAGGTCATCCCCTATGACCGGCTGCGCGAATCGCGCGAGGCGATCGCGCAGCGCCTGGCCGACGAACGCGGCCTCACGCTGATTCCGCCCTTCGACCACGACGACGTGATCGCCGGGCAGGCAACCGCGGCGCTCGAACTCTTCGAGGACGTGGGCGAACTCGACGCGCTGTTCGTGCCGCTGGGCGGCGGCGGGTTGCTGTCGGGATCGCTGCTCGCGGCGGAAGCGGTATCGCCGCTCTGCGCGGTGTTCGGCGTCGAGCCGGCCGCAGGCGACGACGGCCGGCAGTCGCTTCGGCGCGGCGAAATCGTGACGATCGGCATCCCGGACACGATCGCCGACGGTGCGATGACCAGGCACCTGGGCGAACGCACTTTCCCGATCATCCGGCGCCTGGCGCGCGACGTCGTCACCGTCGACGATGCGCAGCTCGTCGACGCGATGCGCTTCTTCGCCGAGCGGATGAAGATCGTCGTCGAGCCTACCGGCTGCCTGGGCGCGGCCGGCGCCTTCGCGGCGGCGAACGACTGGCAGGGCCGGCGCGTCGGCGTGATCCTCAGCGGCGGCAACGTCGATCTCGCCCGCTACGCTGCGTGGCTGGCCGGCGCTTGACGCCGGATCCGCCGCCCCTGCCCCCACCAGACCAGCGCCACCAGCAACAGCGCCGGAGCGTAGACCCAGTGCATCGACGGGCGCTCGGTGGGCACGAGCACGCCGCCCACCTGCCAGCCGATCTCGAAGCCGTTCTTCTTCGCACGGCTGCCGAAGCGCACGTTGGAGATCTGCACCTGGTCGCCCAGCGTGGTGACGGTGAGGCCGGCCTCCTGCAGCCGTTTCCTGCCGTCGCCCGCGTCGCGCAGCTGAACGCCCACCGTCTTGCGGATCCCCTCGCCCTCGAGGTTCGTCCCCTCGATGATCAATGCGAGCCTGTCGCCCGGATCGAGCTGCTGCGCGACCTCGAAGACCTGCGCAGCCGGCACCTCGCGGTACGGCGGCTCGAGTCGATCCATGAACCAGTCGGGCCGGAACAGCGCGAAGGTCGCGACGAGCAGCGCGACGACCTCCCACCAGCGGCATCGAACGCGGAACCAGAACATCGTCGCGGCGGCGAAGGTAAGCGACGCGACGATCGCGGCGAAGGCGACGAGCGCCACCTCCCACCAGCCGTGCACGTCGATCAGCAGCAGCGCCGGATTGAAGACGAAGACGAAGGGCAGCACGACGGTGCGCAGCGCGTACATCGAGCCCTGGATGCCGGTCTGGATCGGGTCCTCGCCCGAGATCGCCGCCGCGGCAAAGGTCGCCAGCCCCACCGGCGGCGTGATGTCGCCCATGATCCCGTAATAGAAGACGAACAGGTGCACGGCGATCAGCGGAATGATCAGCCCGCTCTGCGCGCCCAGCTCGACGATCACCGGAGCCATCAGCGACGCGACGAGGATGTAGTTCGCCGTGGTCGGCACGCCCAGCCCGAGCACCAGGCAGACGAAGGCGGTGAACAGCAGCATGACGATCACGTTGCCCTGCGAGACCACCTCGACGAAGTCGGTCATCCGGAAGCCGAGGCCGGTGAGCGTGATGCCGCCGACGATGATGCCGGCGGTCGCCGTGGCGATGCCTATGCCGATCATGTTGCGCGCGCCGTCGTTCAGCCCCTGCACGATCTCGCGCAGGCCCGTGCGCCATTCGGGCAGCGCCGGCACCCCGCGAAAGAACGCGACGATCGGCCGCTGCGTGGCCATCAGCGCGATCAGCGTGGCGGTGGCCCAGAAGGCGCTGAGCGCCGGCGACAGCTGCTCGATCATCAGGCACCAGATCAGCACGCCGATCGGAACGAGGAAGTGCAGTCCCGCGCGCACCGTCGGCCAGGTGTCGGGCAGCACCGGGTTGTCGATGTCGATGTCCTGCGGCAGGTCGGGGTTGCGCGCCGCATCCCACAGCAATGCGATGTGCGTGGCGAGCAGCAGGCCGCCGATGATCCAGATCGCGCTGTCGCCGAACAGGCGCTGCGCACCCAGCGCGATCCAGTAGACGAGCGCGCAGACGACGATCGTTCCGGAGAGCCCGAAGCCCCAGCCGAGCAGGCGCTCGCGCAGCGGGCGTGAACGGCGCACCGCGCTCGGGTTCATGCCGAGCTTCAGTGCCTCGAGATGCACGATGTAGAAGAGCGCGATGTAGGAGATCACCGCCGGCAGGAACGCGTGCTTGACGATGTCCGAGTACGGGATGCCGACGTATTCGACCATCAGGAACGCGGCTGCGCCCATCACCGGCGGCATGATCTGCCCGTTCACCGACGAGGCCGTCTCGATCGCACCGGCCTTCACGCCGCCGTAGCCCGCCTTCTTCATCAGCGGGATCGTGAAGATGCCGCCCGAGACGACGTTCGACACCGACGAGCCGGAGATCAGTCCGTTCAACCCGGAGGAGACCACCGCCACCTTCGCCGGCCCGCCGCGCAGATGCCCGAGCGCGGCGAAGGCGACCTGCATCATGTAGTTGCCGGCGCCCGCCCGATCGAGCAGCGAGCCGAACAGCACGTAGATGAAGATGAACGACACCGACACGCCGAGCGCCACGCCGTAGACGCCCTCGGTGGTCAGCCACATGTGCGAGATCATCCGCTCGAGCGAAGCGCCCTTGTGCGAGACGACGTCGGGCAGCCAGGGTCCGAGGAAGATGTAGGCGAGGAAGACCAGCGCGAGGATCGTCATCGGCAGGCCGACCGCGCGGCGCGTCGCTTCGAGCAGCAGCACCAGGCCTACCGTGGCGATGACGATGTCCTGCAGGATCGGCACGCCGGGACGCGTGGCGAGCTGGTTGTAGAACAGGAACAGGTACGCGCCGGCGAAGGCGCCCACGAAGGCCATCGCCCAGTCGGCGATCGGCACGCGGTAGCGAACGCCGCGCCGGCGCGAGCCGGGATAGGCGAGGAAGCCGAGGAACAGCGCGATCGCCAGGTGCAGCGCGCGCGCCTCGGTGTCGTTGAGCAGCCCGAAGCCGAGCGCGAAGGGGAGCGGCGACGCGTACCAGAGCTGGAACAGCGACCAGCCGACCGCGACCGCGCTGATCACCGCGCCGGAAACGCCCGAAGCGGCGCGCCCGCCCATGTCGGCGTCGGCGACGATTTCCTGCAACTGGACGGAGGGCGTGACGGTTTCGCTCATTCGCGTCTCCGGAAGACTCGTGCGCGCGCGAACGCGTTCATCGCAATCGAAAAGGCGGGCACGCGGCCCGCCCGTGGGATCGCAGGCGCATCCGGCGCCGCTCGTGCGCCGGATGCGCATCGCATCACTGGATCCAGCCCTTCTCGCGATAGTAGCGCTGCGCCCCTTCGTGCAGCGGCGCCGACAGGCCGTCCTTCGCCATGCTCTCGGGCTTGAGGTTCGCCAGCGCCGGGTGCAGCTTCCTGAACTCGTCGAAGTTGTCGAACACCGCCTTCACGACCGCATAGACGGTGTCGGCGGGCGTCTTCGCCGATGCGACGACGGTGGCGAGCACGCCGTAGGTTTCGGTGGCCTGCGGGTTGTTCGGATACAGGCCGGCCGGAATCGTCGCCTTCGCGTAATACGGCTTGTCGGCGAGCAGCTTGTCGACGGCGGGACCGGTGAGCGAAACCAGTTGCGCGCCGCAGGTGGTGGTCGGGTCCTGGATGTTCGCCGACGGGTGGCCGACCGCGTAGAAGAAGCCGTCGATCTTGCCGTCGCACAGCGCCGGGCCGTGTTCGTCGGCCTTCAGCTCCGCGGCCAGGCCGAAGTCGCCCAGCGTCCAGCCCATTGCGGCGAGCAGTTCCTCCATCGATGCGCGCGTGCCCGAACCCGGGTTGCCGACGTTGAAGCGCTTGCCCTTGAAGTCGGCGAAGCTCTTGATGTTCGCTTCCTTGCGCGCGACCACGGTGAACGGCTCCGGATGCACCGAGAAGACGGCGCGCATATCCTGCCAGGGGCCGGCGTCCTTGAACTGGCCGACGCCCTTCAGGCCGTTGTACTGCACGTCGGATTGCGCGAAGCCGAGATCGAGCTCGCCCGCCTTGATCGTGTTGACGTTGAACACCGAGCCGCCGGTGGACTCGACCGAGCAACGGATGCCGTGCTTCGCGCGGTCCTTGTTCACCAGCCGGCAGATCGCGCCGCCCGCGGCGTAGTACACGCCGGTGACGCCGCCGGTACCGATCGTGATGAACTTCTGCTGCGCGGCGACCGGCGCCTGGAAGGCTGCGGCCGTCAGGGCGGCGACGGAGAACGCCGCCAGGCGGAGGAGCTTCGGGGATTTGCGCATCGGTGCGTCTCCAGTGCGGTGGGGGCGGGCCATTATGCAGCTTCGCGCTTTCCCGACAACCCCGGGAAAACTCCCCGGTCTACGTCGATCAGCCGCGCGAAGCCGCGATCGACGCCTCGACCGCGTCGCCGAGCCGTTCGACGATCGCGTCGATCTCGGCCGGCGAAACGGTGAACGGCGGCGCGAGCAGCACGTGATCGCCACGCTGGCCATCGACGGTTCCGCCCATCGGGTAGACGAGCAGGCCGCGCGACATCGCCTCCTGCTTGATGCGCGCGTGCAGCTTCTTCGCCGGGTCGAAGCTCTCCTTCGTTGCCCGGTCGGCAACCAGCTCGATCGCACGGAACAGGCCGCGTCCGCGGATGTCGCCGACCTGCTCGTGCGCGCCGAAGCGCGCGCGCAGTCGAGCCTCGAGCGCCTGGCCCCTGCTTCGGCAGGCGGCGAGCAGCCCATCGCGGCGGATCACGCGCTGCACGGCCAGCGCCGCCGCGCACGCCACTGGATGGCCCAGATACGTATGCCCGTGCTGGAAGAAGCCGCTGCCGCGCGAGAAGGCCTCGACGATGCGCGACTGCACGAGCACCGCTCCGATCGGCTGGTAGCCGCCGCCCAGGCCTTTGGCGATCGTCATCAGGTCGGGCGTCACGCCCTCCTGCTCGCAGGCGTGCAGCGTGCCGGTGCGGCCCATGCCGCACATCACTTCGTCGAGGATCAGCAGGATGCCGTGACGGTCGCACAGCTCGCGGATGCCGCGGAAATAGCCGGCAACGGGCTCGATCGCGCCGGCGGTCGCCCCGCCTACCGTTTCGGCGACGAAGGCGATGACGTTCTCGCTGCCCAGCGCGTCGATCTGCGCGGCGAGCTCGTCGACCAGCCGGCGACCGTAGTCCTCGGCGCTCTCGCCGGCACGACGACCGCGGTACTCGTAGCACGGCGAGACGTGCGCGACGTCGACCAGCAGCGGCGCGAACTGGCGCCGGCGCCATTCGTTGCCGCCGACGGCCAGCGCGCCGAGCGTGTTGCCGTGATAGCTCTGGCGGCGCGCGATGAAATGCCTGCGCTGCGGCTGTCCGATCTCGACGAAGTACTGTCGCGCCATCTCCAGCGCCGCCTCGACCGCCTCCGAGCCGCCCGAGACGAAATAGACGCGGCCGATGCCCTGCGGCGCGCCCTCGATCAGCAGGTCGGCGAGCGTCTCGGCCACCTCGGTGGTGAAGAAGCTCGTATGCGCGTAGGCGAGCCGGTCGATCTGCTCGTGCATCGCGGCGCGAACGTCCGGGTGTCCGTGCCCCAGGCACGAGACGGCCGCGCCGCCCGAGGCGTCGAGATAGCGCTTGCCGTCGGCGTCGACGAGCGTCGTTCCCTCGCCGCCGACGGCGACCGGAAAGCGGCGGTTCAGCGTGCGATGCAGGATGTGCGTCATGGACGACGAGGATAACGCAGCACCGGCGCGCGTTGCGCCGAAGACCGGGGTGGACGACCGGCGCCGCGCTCAGCGGTCGTCGTCGAGGACGACGACCTGGTCCAGGGCGCGCCCGCTCGATTCGGTGATGCGCACGCGCAGCGGCAGCACGCGCGGCTCGAGGGCGAGCCACAGATCGATCGCCGGCTCCTCGTCGTCGAGCGGAGCGCGGCGAAGATGCAGCGCGGCCAGATCGATGGCGCCGGCCGCGATGGTCTCGCTTCCGAGCACGCGGAACGACGAAGCCTCGATGCGCGAGTTGGAGAGCACCGGAATCTCGACGACCGCGCCGGGGGCGAAGCGCAACGGGTCTGCCTGCAGCAGCAGCCCGAGCTGGACGAATACCGACAGCCGGTCCTGCACGCCCGGCGGCAATGCCGCCTCCGCGCCCGAGGCGAAGCGCACGCGTTCGGTGCCGGCGTCGAGCACGGCTTCCTTCTCCCTGCGCTCGCCGCGTCGCTCGCGGTAACGCTCAGGCTGCAGTCCGGAAGCCGACACGCGGCCGCTGCTCTCCTGCAGCAGCGTGCCGCGATAGATCCAGGAGACGATGCCGGTGGCGCGCCCCTCGCTGTGCAGCCGATAGCGATGCTCGTCGATCTCGTAGCGCTGTTCGAGCAACGCGACGACGTTGCCGTCGGCCGGGTCGCCGTAGTGCACGCGGTAGCGCACGCTGCCGCTGGCAGGCGTCACGTGCAGCGGCTTCGACGACGAAGACTGCGCTTCCTGGGCCGCGGTCGTCACGGCAGTCGCCGCCTCGTCGCCGGGAGCCGGCGCGGCATCGACGCCGGAAGGCGCAGCCGCCGTTTCGGGCGGCGCGGCAGCGGGCGGCGCGGCGAAGGCGAGCGCCACGTCGATCGAGTCATCGAACTCGGGCAGCGTCACCGGGCCTCGCCAGGCGGCGGGGTTCGGCGTCGCCGCCTGCGCCGGATGCGCCTGCCGTGCGGCAGGCGCGTCTGCCGCGGCGGGCCGCATGCTGCGCTTCGGCATGGGTTTCCGCGGCCTCGGCCGCGAAGCACTCGCCGCGCTCGCCGGCGCCTGCATCGCGCCTGCCGCCGGCGCCTGCATGGTGGCGACCGGCGGTTGCGGCGCGGCCGGAGCGACCAGCCGCACCACGGCCGGCTGCGGCGGCTCGGCCGACAGCTGCGGCGCGGCGCGGCGCGCCGCGTTCCAGACGGCCGCATGCATCGCCACCGAGAGCAGCACGAACACCGCCGCCCCGGCCCGCAACGGCGAGCGCCGAACCCTCATGCGCTGCGCAGCCGCGCTATGCGCGCGAGCACGATCGTCGCCATCGGAACGAAGAAACCGATCGCGACGACCACCACCATCAGCTCGCCGAGCTGGCTGTAGTCGGCGGGCACCTTCACCGCCCCGCTCACCGGATCGCGCACCTCGCGCGTGACGAGGAACAGGTCGTTCAGGTACTGGGTGAACAGCTGCGAAGCCGACAGCGCGAGATTCGTGAACGAGGCCATCACGGCGAAATACGTCGCCTTCAGCTGTGCCGGGGCCGAGTTCGCGATCCACGCGAGCATCGGCACCATCGCGATCTGTCCGAGAGGCGATTCGACCGCGGTGTCGACGAGCACGATGAAGCGCGCATCGACGACGCCGCCGGTGTGCGCCGCCGTCCAGTGATGCAGCCCGTAGAACATGCCGACGATCGGCAGCGACAGCAGCGTGGCGACGATGGTCAGCACCGCGACGATGTAGTAGATCGACCGCTCGGCCATGAAGCGGCGAAAGATGAACAGGCCCGCCAGCGTCAGCACGCTGCCGATGACGGCGAGTACCGACAGGAACTGCTGGTCGAAGCCGAGCACGTCGATCATCCACCAGGTCTGTCCGGCACCCGGCGTGGGCAGCGCCCGGAACACGAAGATGACGAGCGCCGTGCCGAGCAGCGTCTCGCGCGCCGCCGGCGCGAGATCGCGCGTCAGGCGCACCATCAGCGTGACGACGATCGTCATCGAGACGACGAAGACGATCTCCTCGGCGGCCGGCACGTCGCCCAGCCCCACGCCGAGCGACAGCACGGCGAAGGCAAGCCCGCCGCCGAGCACCCACCAGTTCACCGGCGGGCGCTCGGCCTGCACGTCCAGCCGCCGGTGGATTTCGTCCTTCGGCACGCCCTGCCGGCGCAGGCGCCGTCCCTCGCGCCGCCGCAGCCACGACGCGAACAGCACGCCGGCCACCGACACCACGGGAATGACCAGCGCGTAGACGTAGACGCGGATGTAGACGTCGAGCTTCTGCGCCTCGGGCAGCAGGTTCGCGTCGCGCAGCAGGAACACGTTGGCCAGCGCGACCAGCACCGATCCGCCGATGATCGCCACGCGCCCGAGCGTCTGCATCGTCGTGTGCATCGCGCGCACCCGCTCTTCGGGCAGCGGCTCGCCGCCTCGACCGTCATCGCGTCGGCGACGACGTCCTGCGTCACGTAGCCGATCGGCGCGAGCAGCGCCGCGAGCACGTACCACGACTCTGCCGACATGATCGCGCGCATGCGCTGCGGATCGGCCAGCAACCCGATCATCACGAAGAGGCTTGCCGCGATCAGCGAGGCGCCGAGCCAGACGAGCGCGGCCTTGTGGCGCCAGATCAGGTCGACGAGGTGGCCGAGCGGCATCTTCAGCGCCCACGGCAGGCCCGCCCAGAAACCGAGCGCGGCGAGGAATTCCGCCGACAGCCCGAGGTATTCCTTGACGAAGAAGGTGCCGACGATCGCCGTCAGTCCCGAGATGCCGGCGGCGACGTAGACCATCAGCGGCGGCAGGTACGACACGCGCATGTCGCGCGCGAGCGCGAAGACGTTGCGATCGAACCAGGCGCCGATATGTGCGCCGGACGCCGGCCCGCGGCGCGGCGTCGAGCGCTGGGCGTGCATCGGCAAGATGCGCTTCAGGATTCGCCGCGCAGCGCGCGCGCGCGGCGCTCGCGCCGGATGTCGCCCACGGTGGAGAACGAGAGCGCGGCGATCGCCACGCCGCAGACCACGGCGTTGATCGTCGCGATGCGCACCGGCGCGTAGCCGAGCAGCCACGGCGAGGCGAGCAGCAGCAGCCCGATCGCCAGGTTGCCCCACTCTTCGACGATCTCGGGATAGTAGAAGGCGTCGACCGCGAAAGTGACGATCGCCACGCCGGCGACCATCGCCGACCACGCGGCCGCCTGCGTGGTCTCCAGGCCGAGCACGAAAGGCGACGCGACGAGCCACAGCCCGAGGGCCACTTCGATGCGATCCTGCCAATGCGCCCTGATCATCGACTCCGTCCCGCGACTCTCGAAGCAGTGATGCACATTACCATGGCGGTCGCGCGCCTCCGAGCGACCGCCCCGGCGCGGACGAGGACAGGCGCACCCTACCGATGGACCCGATCGAACCGCACCCGCCGATCGTCTTCGATGAGAGCGGCGCGCCCTTCAGCGCGCGCTTCGGCGACGTCTTCCGCAGCCGCAGCGGCGCGCGCGCCGAGGCGCGCGAGGTGTTCGTCGAAGGATGCGCGCTGCCGCAGCGATGGCGCGCGCTGCACCGACCCGAAGCCCGCATCGCACGGCCCTTCGCGGTGCTCGAACTCGGTTTCGGCGCCGGGCTGAATTTCCTCGAGACGCTCGCGGCCTGGCGCGACGTCGCGCCCGCGGGGCTGCGCCTGCATTTCGTTTCGATCGAAGCGCACCCGCTCGCGCGCACGGACCTCGCGCGCGTGCACGAGGCGCTCGGCGCCGACGCCGCCGACGCCGCGCGCCTGCGTGCGCGCTGGCCGCTCGCTCTGCCCGGGATGCACGCGATCGAGTTCGACGATGCCGACGCCGTGCTGCACCTGTGCCTGGGCGATGCATCGCGCATGATGGGCAGGCTGCGGATGGCGGCCGACGCGATCTTTCTCGACGGCTTCGCGCCCGCCCGCAACCCGGCGATGTGGGACGAAGCGACGATGCGTGCGGTTGCGCGCCTCGCCCGCCCGGGTGCTCCTTTCGCGACCTGGACGGCCGCTGCGGCCGTGCGCGATGCGCTCGTCGCCGCCGGATTCGAGGTCGAGCGCGTCGCCGGCCACGGCGGGAAGCGGCATCGGCTGCGGGGGCGATATGTGCCGCGCTGGCGCAGCTTCCCTGCCCCGCCTGCGCCGCGCGATTGGCCGTCGAACGACGTGCTCGTCGTCGGCGCCGGGTTCGCGGGCGCTGCCACCGCCGCCGGCTTCGCGCGTCGCGGCTGGAAGGTGCAGGTCGTCGAGGCGCAGGCGCTGCCGGCCGGCGGCGGTTCGGGACAGCCGCTGGCCGCCGACCACCTGCATCTGTCGATCGACGACAACGTGCTGGCGCGGCTCACCCGCGCCGGGCTCTCCGCCCGCGAGTGGCTGGCCGACGACGGCACGCCGCCGCCGGACGGCAAGCTCGTGCTGGATGCCGACGACGAGCAGTCGGAGAAGCGGATCGCGATGCTCGCGGCGCTGCGCTTTCCCGCCGAATTCGTCCGGCACGTCGACCGCATCGAAGCCGGCCAACTCGCCGGCGTCACGCTGCCGCGTGGGGCGCTGTGGCTGCCTCGCGCGCACGTCGAGGATCCGCGCGCGCTGGTGCGGCGCTGGCTCGCCTGCGACGCGATCGCGCTGCGCACCGGCACGCGCGTCGAGCGCCTCGAGCGCGACGACCTCGGCTGGCGCGCGCTCGACGTCGACGGCCGGGCGATCGCGCGAGCGGCGATCGTCGTGCTGGCCAATGCAGCCGATGCGATGCGGCTCGGCGCCAGCTCGTCGATCCGGATGCGCGCGATGCACGGACAGAGCACCTGGCTCCCGCGCGAATGCCTGCCCGGGCTGCGTCGCGCGGTGAGCGGGCTCGCCTGGGCGGCGCCGGCCGAGGACCGGATCCTCGTCGGCGCGACCTTCGAAGCCGGCGACTGCGTCGAGTTCTCAGCGGATGCCGATGCGAGCAATCTGCGGCGCCTCGCGCGCATGCTCGCTGCGTCGTCGGCGCAGACGCGGACCGACGACTGGATGCGCTGCGCGCGCAGCGCGTCGGTGGGCGTACGCTGGTCGAGCGCAGACCGCATCGCGTCGATCGGCGAGATGCCCGACGAGGCGAGCGCCGGCATCGACGCCGAGCGGCTCGTGCGCGATGCGCGGCAGCCGCTGCCGCGTGCGCCCGGAATGTACGGCGCCTTCGGCTTCGGCGCGCGCGGCGTGCTGTGGGCCTGCCTGGCGGCCCGCTGCCTGCCGGCGCTGGCCGACGGCTCCCCGGCGCCGATCGAATCGGATCTGCTGCGCGCGATCGACCCGGCGCGCTTCCTGCGCAGGCATCTGCGCAAAGGAAGGGAACGGTGAAGGACGATCCCCGCACGAAGGACCTGCCCGCCTCGCTGCTGCGCGCGCTGCTCGCCGTCGTCGACACGCGCAACTTCTCGCGCGCGGCGCGCGAACTGGGCACGACGCAGCCGGCCGTGAGCCTGCAGATCCGGCGCCTCGAGAAGCTGGTGGGTGCGACGCTGCTCGAGCGCACGACGCGCTCGGTCGAACCGACGGAAACGGCGCTGCGCCTGTTGCCGATCGCGCGCGAGCTGCTGCGGCTGCAGACGATCGTCCTCACGCGGCTGGACGCGCCGGCGCTGTCGGGCGAAGTGCGCCTGGGCGCCGACGAGTCGGTGGCGCTCGGCCTGGGGCTGATCGAGACGGTTCGCGATTTCGCGCATGCGTGGCCGCAGGTCGAGTTGCAGTTGCGCATCGACGACAGCGAGGCGCTGCACGAGGGCTTCGCGCAAGGCGGCTTCGATCTGCTGCTCGAGCACGCCGACGGCGCGACCGGCGGGGCGACCCTGGTCTCGCGCGAGCGGCTGCTGTGGTACGGACGCGCGATACCGGCCACCGAGAACGCGCCCTGGCCGGTGATCGCGCCGCCGCGCGGCGGTGCGCTGCGCCGGCGCAGCGATACCGCCCTCGCCGGCAGCACGGCGCGTCACCGCGTCGTGTTCGAGGCGCCGAGCCTGGCGATGTGCATCGAGGCGGCGCGTCGCGGACTGGGCATCGTCGCGCTGCCCGCCGACGTCGGCCGCGCGCACGCGCTCGATCGATCTCCGGCGCGCGGCCTGCCGGCGCTGGGCGCCACCTCGGTGCTGCTGCGCCAGCGCGCCGACATCGGCGAGGCAGCGGTGGCGCTGCGCAACGCGCTACGGCAGGCTTCCGCCGTGCGGCGCACGCGCGGCCGGCCGCGCGGGCCCGATCGCTGAGCGGGCAGCCGTTTCTGCGACGAACGCGACGCCCTCGCCCGGCCGATGGTGTGCGGCCTGGACGATCGTGTCGGCGAGCTGGTACTGCGCGATCGCCTGATCGGCTTTCGACGGGTCGACGGCAACCAGGCGCTGGCTGCCGTCGCCGGCGATCCGGTACTGCTCGACGCGCCGGTGCGGCGAGAGCACGACGAGGTCGCGCTCGCCGCGCCTGCCGGGCGTGAGCACGCCGATCTCCTGGTAGTTCCCGAGGAACGCGCGCTCCAGCGGATGCGCGACGAAACGGTCCTGCCCGAAGAATCGACCGCCGTCGTCGATGCCCAGCAGCGCGGCGATCGTCGGCGGCAGATCGATCTGGCTCGACAGCGCGGAGATCCCGCGCGGCGCCAGATGCCCGGGCCAGTAGAGGATCGCCGGGATCCGGTAGCGCTGCGGCGGAATCCGCGTCTTGCCGGCGACCGAACCGCAATGGTCGGCGACGATGACGAACAGCGTCTGGTCGAACCACGGACGGCTGCGCGCCGCCTCGATGAAGCGGCCGATCGCCCAGTCGGTGTACTTCACGGCGCCGCTGCGGCCGGTCTTCGACGGGATGTCGATGCGCCCCTGCGGATAGCTGTAGGGGCGGTGATTCGACGTCGTCATCAGGTGCAGCAGCTGGCGACGGCCATGGCTCGCCGCGCGATCCATCTGCCCGAGCGCGTCGTCGAACAGGTATTCGTCGGCGATGCCCCAGATGTTGGCGAAACCCACGCGCTCGCGCGGGATGTCGCTGCGATCGCGCACCCGGTAGCCGTTCGCGCCGAAGAACTCGTTCATGTTGTCGAAGTAGCCGTAGCCGCCGTACAGGAACGTCGCCTCGAAGCCGTGCTCGCGCAGCACCGAGCCCAGCGTCTGCATGCCCGCGCTGTCCGGGCGGCGCACGAGCGACTGGCCGGGCAGCGGCGGCAGTCCGGCGGAAAGCGCCTCGAGCCCGCGAACCGTCCGCGTGCCGGTCGCGTACAGCTCGGTGAAGGAGACGCCCTCGCGCGCGAGACGATCGAGATTGGGCGTCAGTCCGTTCGGATTGCCGAAGACGCCCAGATAGTCCGCGCTCAGGCTCTCGACCTGGATCACGACGACGTGCCGCGGCCGCTCGCGCGCGGCTCGGGTGGCGACCCGTTCGATCGAGGGCGCGGGCTGCGGCCGCGGCCAGGGTCCGGCCAGCCGAAGCGCGCGCGCATCGTCGATCGTCGCGTAGAAACGGCGAAACGACAGCTCGTTGTCGCGGTACGCGGCGACGAAGCTCGCCGGCCCGTTGCGCGCCAGCTCCTGCGCGGGAACGTCGGCGTGCAACGAAGCCGTCGACCCGGTGCCGTCGTCGAGCGCGATCGCGGCTCGCCCGGCGAACACGGCAACGACGATCGCCGACGACGACACGAGCAGGCGCGTTCGCCATGGCCACGCCGGTTGCAGCCGAAGCGGAAACGACCGCGCCAGCAGCAGCGCGCCCACCGCTCCGGCCGCCGCCACCGCCGCGAGCAGCGGCACGAGGGGATACGACTCCCGGATGTTGCCGATGACCTCGGTCGTGTAGACCAGGTAGTCGACGGCGATGAAATTGAAGCGTACCGAGAACTCGTCCCAGAACAGCACCTCGGCGATCGCGACGAATACCGCTGCCGACGCGAAGATCGCAAGGCGCAAGGCCCGGGCCGCGTGTGAGCCCCGCGGGCGCCGCGCGCCGCCGTGCACGAGCGCGCGCACGGCGAGCACCGCCGACGACACCGACGCGGCGAGCAGCGCGTCGATCGCCAGGCCGCGCCCGAAGACCGCGAGCAGCGGGAAAGGATGCGCATCGAGTTCCGGCCAGGCGAGCGCGGCCAGCACGACGCGGGTCGCCGTCCACGTGACGACGAGCAGCGCGAAAACGGCAACGGCATCAACACTGGCCTGATGGGAGATCGACAGCGTGCGACGAGCAGGCGGGGATCCAGGCATGCCCGCCACGATGCTCGACGGCGCGTGAGCGCCGGCGCGGCAGCCTGTAAGAAAAGCGTGAGAGCCGGAAAAGCGTGAGAGTCGGGCGCGCCCGCAGCTTCAGGCGAAGCCCACCGCCACCCGGGTTCCGCAGCCAGGATCGCTGTCGATCGCAATCGTCCATCCCGCGCCTTCGCAGATGCGCTCGACGATGCTCAATCCCAGTCCGATCGACGAGGACTCGGCCTCGCCGGCCCGCCGGCGCTGCGCCGGCTCGCTCGTCGCGTCGAAACCGCGTCCGTCGTCCGAGACGAC
>CALCZN010000020.1:0-4883 GCA_937903095.1 uncultured Burkholderiales bacterium | reverse complement strand
GAGCCCGTTGACGATGAACACGTTCACGCCTACCGGGGGCGTCACCGCGCCCATCGTCGTGACGATCGTCAGCAGGATCGTGAACCAGGTCGGGTCGTAGCCGAGGGCGAGCGCCAGCGGAAAGAAGATCGGCACGGTGACGACAAGAAAGCCGAGCGCGTCCATCAGCGCTCCGCCCACCAGGTAGATGCCGACGACGACGAGCAGGATCACGCCGGGCGGCACCGGCAGCGCGGCCGCCCAGTCGGCCAGCTCGAAGGGCAGGCGCGAGACGGTGAGGAAGCGGCCGAAGAGCACGGCGCCGGTGATCAGCAGCACGACCATCGCCGAGATGCGCAGCGTCTCGGCGCTCGACTGCACGATCGACGCGAGCGACAGCTTGCCGCGCAGCAGGCCGATCGCCAGCGCGCCGGCGGCGCCGGCGGCGCCGGCCTCGGTCGGAGTGAACCAGCCGACGTAGAGCCCGCCGATCACCAGCGCGAACAGCAGCAGCGTCTCGACGACGCCGGACAGCGACGCGATCTTCTCGCGCATCGTCGTGGCCGGGCCGGGTGGCCCTAGCGAGGGCTTGCGCATGCACATCGCCAGCACCGTGCCGAGGAAGAGCGCGGTGAGGATCAGCCCGGGAACGATGCCGGCGAGGAACAGCCGCAGCAGCGACTGCTCGGTCTGCACCGCGATGACGATCATCACGACGCTGGGCGGAATGACGACGCCGAGCGTGCCGCCGACGGCGACGGCGCCGGTGCTCAGCGCTCGGTCGTAGCCGTAGCGGCGCATCTGCGGCAGCGCGATGGTTCCCATCGTCGCGGCGGTGGCCGAATTCGATCCGCAGATCGCCGAGAAGCCGGCGCAGGCGGCGATCGTCGTTCCCGCAAGCCCGCCCGGCATGCGGCCGAACCATTTGTAGGCGGCGTCGTACAGCCGCTCGGTGATGCCGGCACGGTAGGCGAACTGCCCCATCAGCACGAACAGCGGCACGACGCTCAGTCCGTACGACGAGAACTGCTCCCAGACGTTCGTCGCGAGCAGGTGGGTGGTCGCCGGCACCGACAGCAGCCATGCGTTGCCGAGCACGCCCGCCAGCAGCATCGCGAAGCCGATCGGCATGCCGAAGGCCATCAGCGCGAACATCAGGAGCAGGCCGAGGGTGGCTACGAGGGTGGGGTCCATGGAGGCAGTGAAGGGTGAACTGTGAAGGGTCAAGGGTGAAGGGGGAAGGGGGAAATCAATGCGGTGAGCTGCGAAGTCGGTTCGTTGCCCTTCACCCTTGACCCTTCACCCTTCACTCGGCGGGCCGAAGGCCCGCCGCAGCGCACGAAGAAAATCCGCGAGCAGCGCGAGCGCAAGCCCCCCGCATCCGATCGCCACGACATAGACCCACGGATAGACGATCGCCTTCAGCGTCTCGGACAGCGAGCCGCTCTCGTGCAGGACGAGGCCGTAGCTGGCGACGTACCAGGCGACGGCGACGAACAGGAGCAGCGAGGCGAGGGTGGTGAGCGCCTCCACCGCGGCCTTCGTGCGCGGCCGCAGGCGCTCGACGACGAGGTCGATCGCGACGTGCCCCTTGTGCAGCTGCGCGTAGCCGAGCGCAAGCGCCATCGCGACCGCCGACAGCCAGCCGATCACCTCGTAGGAGCCGGCGACCGGATGGCCGAAGGCGCGCAGCACCATGTCGGCCACCGTGAACAGCATCATCGCGATCAGCGCGATGCCGGCGACCGCGGCCAGCGCGCGGTTGACGAAAGTTTCGAATGCGATCAGCGCCTTCATCGTCGAGGCGCCATCGGAAGCGGTCGGTGATGCACCGTCATTGCCGGGAAGCGGACGATGCCGTTCACTGCCGCGCGAACTGGTCGCGCAGCTCGCGCAGCCGCTTCAGGTACTGCTCGGCCGGCAGCCCTTTCGCCTTCATCTCGCCGACCCATTGCGAGACCATCGGCTCGAGCTTGGCGTCCCAGCGCGCGCGTTCGTCGGCGGCCAGCGCAACGATCTGCAACTGGTGCGTCTTCTGCGCCCAGTCGAGCGCGCGCGCGACGTTTTCCTTGTCGTGGTACTGGCCGGTCCAGATCGCCATCTCGGGGCCCAGCTCGTCGATGACCTTCTTGACGTCGTCGGGCAGCCTGTCCCAGCGTTTGCGGTCCATCACCGCGGCGAAGGTGACGACGACCGTCGGATAGTCGGTGACGTATTTCAGCGTCTCGGCCAGCTTGAAGTCCTGCAGCACCTCGCGGGAAGTCATCGTGCCGTCGATGACGCCGGTCTGCACCGACTGCGGCACCTCGGGCATCGGCATGCCCACGGGGGCGGCGCCCAGCGCCTGCAGCACCGGAACGCCGGTGCCGGCCGCGCGCAGCTTCATGCCGGCGAGCTGTTCGGCGTTGCCCGCCGGCTTGCGCGACTGGATGTAGCCGGGCTCGGTGGTGAACATCGCGATGATCTTGAAGCCGTCGTACTCCTTCGGCTGGAACTCCTTCGTCAGTTCCCACAGCGTGCGGCTGGCGACGGTGGCGTTCGGAAAGCCCACCGGCAGCGAGACGCCCGAGGTCAGCGGGAAACGGCCCGGGTCGTACGAAGGCGCGCCCAGGCCGATGTCGGCGACACCCTTGGCCACGCCGTCGTACATCTCGCGCGCGCCGAGCAGCGTGCCGCCGGGGAAAGTCTTCACCGCGACCTTGCCGTTCGTGCGCCTGGCCAGCTCGTCGGCCCAGTGCTGCATCTGCTTGCCGGGGAAAGTACCGGCCGGCGCGAAGAACGCATAGGTGAGCGTGACGTCGGCCGCGCGGGCGGGAGCGGGCGCGGCAAGCGCGAACGCGCCGGCGACGAAGGCGGCGGCGAGCAGCGGTGCAACGAGTTTCGGGAACCTGCGACGCTTCATGGAATCACCTCACTGGATCGGGCGGTCACCGGGATCGGACGGCGGGGTCGGGAATCTGGATGTCGAAGGCATCGAGCGGGATCTCGCGAAGCTTGGCGCGGTCCCAGGCGGCGGTTCGCGGGAAGGGTCGCGTCGCGTCGAAACCCACCTTGCTTCCGAGATAGTCGGGGAAGGAGGGATTGAGCCCGTGTCCGAAGACCTCGTCGATCCGCAATATCCCGTGCCTGGGATCGAGCCGGGTGGCCATCGCCCATTCGACGTCCGACGGGTCGCGGATGTCGACGTCGTCGTCGACGACGGTGACCATCTTCAGCGGCGGGAACGCGGCGAAAGCCGCCATCAGCGCCTGCTTGGCCCAGCCGGCGCGCTTCTGCGCGATCTGCACGATCGCGTGGTAGAAGCCGCAGCCGCCGTGCGAGAAATACACGTCTTTCACGCCCGGCACCTGCTTCTGCAGCAGCGCAAGCACGTTCGCTTCGCCCAGCAGGCCCACCGAATTGAACACCTCGACGCCCGAGAGGATCGTCTGGAAGATCGGCTGGCGCCGGCGGTGGATGCGGCGCACGTGCACGAGCGGGCGCGGCGCGACGGTGGCGTAGTAGCCGGTGACCTCGGCGAAGGGACCTTCGTCATGCAGTTCGCCGGGAATCATCTCGCACTCGAGCGCGAACATCGCGTGCGCGACCATCTCCACCGGCGAGACCGTTCCGGCGACGAGTTGCAGCGGCTGGCCGTGGAACTCGCTGGCGATGCCCAGTTCGTCGGTGTCGATCGGCGCGGCTTCGGCGGGCGTCGCGGCGCAGAAATGCAAGCCTGGTCCGACGCCGACGTTCAGCGTGAACGGCAGCGAGTCGCCGCGCGCGGCTGCCTTCTCCAGATAGGTTTCGAGATGCCGGCCGGCGTCGATGTTGACCGCGAGCCGGTCGGGGCCGATCACCATGAAGCGCTGGATCGACGCGTTGCGCACGCCGGTTTCCGGATCGCGCGCGATGACCACGCCCGCATCGAAATAGGGGCCGCCGTCCTTCTCGGCATGCACCGGGATCGGCAGCTGCGAGAGGTCGACGCGCGGCTCGGTGACCTGCAGCACCGGACCGGTATCGACCACCACCGGCGCCACCGGCCGCTGCTGCCAGTCGCGGATGCATTGCGACACGTATTGCGGCAGCGAGCGCTCCGGCCGATCGAACAATGTGCCGAGCAGCTCGCGCGACCAGTACAGGCCGGTGAACACCGGATAGCGGCTTCCCCTGACGCGCTCGAAGAGCACGGCGCACGGGCCGCCCTCGAAGCGCGACGCGATGCCGGCGAGTTCGTGCGCCGGATCGACTTCCGAGCGAACGCGCACGAGCCGGCCGCGCCGGTCGAGCCATTTGACGATCGCGCCGAGATCGGCGACGACCGGCACGCCTGCCGCGTTGCCGGCCATGGTCTCCTCCATCGTGTTCTTCGTTGTCGGGAGCATCGTAGAGGATGCCCCTGTCCGGGGGAAGAGCGTCCGGCGGCATCGCGTGCGTCGCAGGTACGATCCGGCCCATGGATCCGACGACGAAGGCCGGCTTGCAGGCGAAGGGTGACGCATTCCGCGCGCTGCACCGGCGCGAGGGAAAAGCCTTCGTGATCCCGAATCCGTGGGACCTCGGCACCGCCCGGCTGCTCGCGTCGCTCGGCTTCGAAGCGCTGGCGACGACGAGCGCCGGCTGCGCCTTCGCGCTCGGCGTTCCCGACAACCGCATCGATCGCGACACGGCGATCGAGCACGTTCGCAGCCTCGCCGACGCCACGCCGCTTCCGGTGAGCGCCGATCTCGAGAACGGCTTCGGCGACGATCCGGATACCGTCGCCGACACGATCCGGCGCGCTGCCGCTGCCGGCGCCGTCGGCGGCTCGATCGAGGATACGAACACGCGCAACGAGCGCCCGCAATACGAGTTCGCGCACGCGGTGGAGCGGGTGCGCGCGGCCGCCGAGGCGGCACGCTCGCTCGACTTCCCGTTCACGC
>CALCZN010000019.1:0-6292 GCA_937903095.1 uncultured Burkholderiales bacterium | reverse complement strand
CGATCTGGCAGGCCACCGGCACCGGATCGGCGCCGTCGTGCGGCAGCGCCGCGTGCGAGCCGCGCCCCCGCACGGTGATGCGGAACTCGTTCGACGAACCCATCATCGGTCCGGCGCGCAGCGCGAAATCGCCGGCGGCCAGCCCCGGCCAGTTGTGCAGGCCGAACACGGCGTCCATCGGGAAGCGCTTGAACAGGCCCTCGCGGATCATCGCGCGTGCGCCGCCGCCGCCTTCCTCGGCCGGCTGGAAGATCAGGTAGACGATCCCGTCGAAATCGCGGTGCTTCGCGAGATGGCGCGCGGCGGCGAGCAGCATCGCCATGTGCCCGTCGTGCCCGCAGGCGTGCATGCGCCCCGGATTCGTCGATGCGTGCGCGAAACGGTTGCGCTCGGTGATCGGCAGTGCATCCATGTCGGCGCGCAGGCCGATCGCGCGCCCCGTGCCGGCACGGCCTTGCACGATGCCGACCACGCCGGTGCCGCCGAGCCCGCGGTGTACCGGTATGCCCCACTGCGCAAGCTGCGAAGCGATTGTCTCGCTGGTGCGCACCTCCTCGAAGCCCAGTTCGGGATGCGCGTGCAGGTCGCGGCGCAACGTGCGGATCTCGTCGTGGAATTCGGCGATGCGGTCGACCAGTTGCATCGAAAACCTCGCGTGCGATGAAGCGGCAACGCCCTACGTTAGCATCGCTGGATGACGCCTGCGCTCGACGCGGACAACCGGGCCGGCAGCGGCGCTGCGCGCCGCTTCCGCTCTCGCGCCCGCGCTCGCGCTCGCATGCACCGGCCGATCCGCGCGTTTGCGACGCTGCTCGCCTTGTCGCTGCTGTCGGGTTGCGCCGCCTGGAACGACGGTCCGGGGTACTACCTGCAGTCGATCGCCGGCCATCTCTCGGTGATGAGCAAGGCGCGGCCGATCGCGACGGTGGTCGATGATCCGCATACCTCGGCCGCGCTGCGCACGCGGCTCGAAGACGTGCTCGCCATCCGCGCGTTCGCCAGCGACGATCTCGGCCTGCCGCGCAACGGCAGCTACACCGGGTATGCCGACCTCGGCCGCCCCTTCGTCGTCTGGAGCGTGTTCGCCACGCCCGAGCTGTCGATGCGCCTCGAGCAGTGGTGCTTTCCCTTCGTCGGATGCGTCGCCTATCGGGGCTACTACGACCGCGACGATGCCGAACGCTTCGCCCAGCGGCTGCGCGACGAAGGCTTCGACGTGGTCGTGCGCGGGGTTCCCGCCTATTCGACGCTCGGCTGGTTCGACGACCCGGTGCTGAACACCTTCGTCGGCTACCCGGAAGCCGAGGTCGCGCGCCTGATCTTCCACGAACTTGCGCACCAGGAGCTGTACGTGAAGGGCGACACCACCTTCAACGAGTCGTTCGCCACCACGGTCGAGCGCGAAGGCGTGCGCCGTTGGCTCGCTGCGGTGGAAAAGCGCACGCACGACACGAAGCTGCGCGACGAGTGGGAGGTGTTCGACGCGCGTCGCCAGCAGTTCCTCGCGCTGCTGCAGCGGCACCGCGCGGCGCTCGAGGCGCTGTACGCGTCGTCCGCATCGGACGACGCGAAGCGGGCTGGCAAGCGCGAGATCTTCGTGCAGCTCAGGCGCGACTACGAGGAGCTGAAAGGTTCCTGGGGCGGTTTCGCCGGCTACGACCGCTTCTTCGCGCAACCGCTGACCAATGCGCACCTCGCATCGATCGCTACCTACAACGATCTGGTGCCGGCGTTTCGCGCGCTGCTGCGTCGCGAGGGCGGCGATCTGCCGGCGTTCTACGCGGCGGCGCGGCGTATCGGCGAGCTGCCGAAGGGCGCGCGAGGCGCGGCGCTGGGTGCGCTCGAACCTTGATCCGATTGGCATCATCGGCCGGCCATTCGCCGGCATAATGATCAAAAAGGGCGCCAACGCGACCCATCGAGCCGCAGGTCGCCACCCGGAGAGAGGAACATGGATCGCTTCTGGCTGAAGAACTATCCTGCGGGCGTTCCGCACGACATCGACCACAACCGCTACCGCTCGCTGGTCGAGCTGCTCGAGGAGTCGTTCTCGAAATTCCGCGAGCGCAAGGCCTACGTCGGCTTCGGCAAGTCGATCACTTTCGGCGAAGTCGACGAGATGTCGCGCACGCTCGGCGCCTGGCTGCAGGCACGCGGCCTGAAGAAAGGCGACCGCGTCGCGTTGATGATGCCCAACGTGCTGCAGTACCCGGTGGCGATCGCCGCCGTGCTGCGCGCCGGCCTCGTCGTGGTCAACGTGAACCCGCTGTACACGCCTCGCGAGCTGGAACACCAGCTGAAGGACTCGGGCGCGCGCGCCATCATCCTGCTCGAGAACTTCGCGGCCACGCTGCAGCAGGTCCTGCCGCGCACGGTGATCGAGCACATCGTCGTCGCGTCGATGGGCGACCTGCTCGGCTTGGGCAAGGGCATGCTGGTCAACACGGTCGTGCGCCACGTGAAGAAGCTCGTTCCGGCCTTCGATCTGCCGAAGGCGGTACGATTCAACCGGGCGCTCGCCGATGGCGGCCGGCTCGAGCTCGCCAAACCCGACCTGGGCCACGAGGACGTCGCCTTCCTGCAGTACACGGGCGGCACCACCGGCGTAGCCAAGGGCGCCATGCTCGTGCATCGGAACATCATCGCCAACGTGCTGCAGGCCGAGGAGTGGATCCAGCCGGCGCTGAAGAACACGAAGCGCGGGCCGCTGCCCGATCAGCTCGTCTGGGTCTGCGCGCTGCCGCTCTATCACATCTTCGCGCTCACCGCGTGCTACCTGATCGGCATGCGCCTGGGCGGGCTGAACATCCTCATCCCCAACCCGCGCGACCTGCCGGCGCTGATCAAGGAGATCCGTCCGTACCGTTTCACGCTGTTCCCGGCAGTGAATACGCTCTTCAATGCGCTGGCGAACAATGCCGAGTTCGCCAAGCTCGACTTCTCGGGCCTGCGCGTTTCGCTCGGCGGCGGCATGGCGGTGCAGGAGGCGGTGGCGAAGAAGTGGCTCGCGGTGACGGGATGCCCGATCTGCGAGGCCTACGGCCTGTCGGAAACCTCGCCGGCCGCCACCGGCAACCCCACCGACACCGACGTGTTCAGCGGAACGATCGGTCTGCCGTTCCCGTCCACCGAAGTCGCGATCCTCGACGACGACGGCAAGCACCTGCCGATCGGCCAGCGCGGCGAGATCGCGATCCGCGGCCCGCAGGTCATGACGGGCTACTGGAACCGGCCCGACGAGACGGCGAAGGTCATGACGCCCGACGGCTTCTTCAAGACGGGCGACATCGGCGTGATGGACGAGCGCGGCTACACGACCATCGTCGATCGCAAGAAGGACATGATCCTCGTCTCGGGCTTCAACGTGTACCCGAACGAGATCGAGGCCGTCGTCGCCGCGCACCCGGGCGTGCTCGAGGTGGCGGCGGTGGGCGTGCCCGACGCGGTCTCCGGCGAGGCGGTGAAGCTGTTCGTCGTGAAGAGCGACGAGGGCCTCACCGAGCAGGCGCTGCGCGACTACTGCGCGCAGAACCTCACCGGCTACAAGAAGCCGAAGTACATCGAGTTCCGCAAGGAGCTGCCGAAGACGAACGTCGGGAAGATCCTGCGAAGGGAGTTGCGCGACGAGACGGTGAAGGCGAAGGAGGCGCAGGCGGCGTAGCCTGACGCGTGCCGATACGGCGTCGGACGGTGGCGCCTCGGTCCTTCACCCGCTTACCCCTGCCGCAACCGGAACCGCTGCAGCTTCCCCGTCTCCGTGCGCGGCAGCGCCTCGCAGAACTCGATCGCCCGCGGATATTTGTACGGGGCGATCGTCTGCTTGACGAAGTCCTGTAGCTCGCCGACGAGCTCGTCGGCAGCGCTTCGGCCGGCCTTCAGCACGACGAAGGCCTTCACGATCTGTCCGCGCGCTTCGTCGGGCACGCCGACCACCCCGCATTCGGCCACCGCCTCGTGCAGCAGCAGTGCCGCCTCCACCTCGGGGCCGGCGATGTTGTAGCCGCCCGAGATGATCATGTCGTCGGAGCGCGCCTGATAGTAGAAGTAGCCGTCCTCGTCCATCGCGAAGGCGTCGCCCGGCAGGTTCCAGCCGTCGCGCACGTAGTCGAGCTGGCGCGGGTCGGCGAGATAACGGCAGCCGGTCGGGCCCTTCACCGCGAGTTTGCCGACCTCGCCGTGCGCGACTTCGTTCATGTCGTCGTCGACCACGCGCGCCACGTAGCCGGGCACCGGCTTGCCGATTGCGCCGCGGCGCACGTCCTCGGGCGCCGACGAGACGAAGATGTGGATCATCTCGGTGGAGCCGATGCCGTCGATCATTTCGATGCCGCTCGCCTGCTTCCACAGCTGTCGCGTGGCGTCGGGCAGCGCTTCGCCTGCGGAGACGCTCTTCTTCAGTGACGAGAGGTCGTAGCGCGAGGCGATCATCGCCATCTGTCGATACATCGTCGGCGCGGTGAAGACGATGGTCGCGCGGTGCCGCTCGATGGCGCCGAGCAGCGACTCGGGCGTGCCGCGCTCGAGCAGCAGCACCGAAGCGCCCACGCGCAGCGGAAAGCACAGCATGCCGCCCAGCCCGAAGGTGAAGGCCAGCGGCGGCGTGCCGCAGAAGATGTCGTCGGCCGTGGGCTTCAGGATGTGCCGCGGGAACAGATCGCACATCGCCACGATGTCGCGATGGAAGTGCATCGTGCCTTTCGGCTTGCCGGTGGTGCCGGAGGTGAAGGCGATCAGCGCGACGTCGTCCTGTGCGGTGTCGCAGGCCTCGAACGCCCCGGGCGTGTCGGCAAGCCAGGTTTCGAGCGCGTCGTCCTCGCCGCTGCCGTCGTTGAAGAACATCACCTGCTCCAGCGCATCGGACTGCTCGCGCAGCCGGTCGATCTCGTCGCGCAACTGCAGATCGCACAGCGCCGCCGACACGTGCGCCTTCTCGACGACCGGCGCGAGATCCTTCGCACGCAGCAGCGGCATCGTCGGCACCGCGATCAGCCCCGCCTTGATCACGGCGAGCAGGCAGGCGGCCATCATCGGGTTGTTCGTTCCGCGCAGCAGCACCCGGTTGCCGGGCACCAGGCCCATCCGCCCGCGCAGCACGTGGGCGATCGCGTCGACGCGCGCCTGCAACTGCGCATAGGTGCAGCTCGCCTCGTCGGTGCGCAGCGCGATCGAGTCGCGGTGGCCGCTCGCGACCATGCGGTCGAGCAATTCGGCCGTCGCGTTCATCCGCGCCGGATAGCGCGTGTCGGACGACTCGAGGAACTCGGGCCATTGCTCGGGCGGCGGCAGGTTGTCGCGCGCGAAGCGGTCGACGTGGGCGGATCGATGCATGGGTTCCCCTCTTTCCTTGTTGTTCGGCGTCGCCGGGAATCGTACCGTGGGAGTCGGTGTTCGACGAGTCGGGCGGCGCCTTGCGGGTTGTGTTCGCGCCTCAGGCGGCGTTGCGCGAGGCGCCTGTCGAACGCGAGCGGCCCTTCGTCGCGCGCTGTTCTTCGGCGCGTCGCTTGCCTTCGACGAGTCCCGGCTTGAGCTTCGCCAGCAGTGCGAGCAGCTGGCGCTGCTCGTCCTGCGACAGTCTCTCGAAGAGCGAAACGACCCAGCGCTCGTGTCCCGCGGCCATCTCGGCGAAGCGCTTGCGGCCCGCGGTGGAGAGCTTCAGGCGGATCGAGCGGCGGTCGTTGCTCACCGGCTCGCGGTGCAGCAGACCTTCGGCCTCGAGCTGGTCGGCGAGCGCCGTGATGTTTCCGCCGGTAACCATCAGCCGCTGCGACAGCTCGCTCATGCGAAGTCCCTGCGGATGCCGATCGAGCTGCGCGAGCAGGTCGAAGCGCGGCAGCGTGCTGTCGAAGTCGGTGCGCAGGATCTGACGAACCGACCCCTCGATGAGGCTGGTGCAGGTGAGCAGACGCAGCCACAGGCGCAGCGCCGTGTGGTCGTGCGCCTGCAGCCGGGTTTCGTGGTCGGGCGGGAAGGGGGGCTCGTCGAAAGAGGGCATGCAAGACAGTTTAGGGTTGAACAGTTCACCCTTCAACCGACCGGCGTAGCACTCCGTAACAAGCCGACTCCGCAGGCGGAATGGCTGGATCGGAACCTGGGCCTCGAGGCGTTTCTCGTCGGCGACCCGATCCTCGCCGAAGTCCTGCAGGGCTTCACGAATGATCGAGGCTTCGACGAGGCCCGGCGCCTGTTGGGGCGACTCGAGCAGGTCGTCATCGGCGGCCCGGAGCTGGCCGTCGAGGCAGCCAGGAACTACCGCCGTCTGCGAGCGCTCGGGGTAACCGTCCGCGGGATGGTC
>CALCZN010000018.1:0-15372 GCA_937903095.1 uncultured Burkholderiales bacterium | reverse complement strand
GGAAGTTCTCGCGGCGTTCGGCGATATCGCCGACACGTGGAGACTGGCGGCGTGGTTTCACTTCCCGTCGCCGTGGCTCGTCGTGCGCGACAGGCGCGGCGGACACAACGTCGCTCCCAGGGACGCCCTTGCAGATCGAGCCGGCGAAGTCGTGGCGGCTGCAGCGAAGCGCTCGAGCAGCTACACCGCATGAGTTGCGGCCTGCGGGCGCCGGGCCCGAGCGAGCGTTTCACGGTTCGGTCGGTAACGACGAGGGATATCCCGGTCTGGTATCACGTCTACAGCACGGCCGTCCATCCGGCGACCGCAACGACTTTCTCCGAAGGATGGGGCGACACGCGCTTTGCTCCCATCCAGCAGGCCGACGACACGCCGGTTCACACCTATTACGTTGCGAGTACGCGCGAGTCGGTCTACATGGAGTCCGTGCTGCACAGCGTTTCGCTGTCGCCGCCCGGGGTGTTCGAGGTCGCGTCGCTGGAGCACTTCCATCTCGTGGAGCTTCGGCTGCCCTCGTCGCTCGGCTTCGTCAGTTTCCACACGAAAGATCTCCCGCGACTGCGCCTGTCCCGCGCGCAGCTCATCGACACGCCGACCGACTGCTATCCGGAGACACGCGCCTGGTCGCAGGCGGCGTATGACCAGTGCCTCGACGCCCAGGCCGTCGGCTATGGCTCCAGGCGAGACGACTCGGGGCGGTGTCTGATGCTGTTCCGCCAACGACTTCCGGCCCCGCCTTTCGATGTGCTCGAGGAGCACTGCCTTGCGGACGCGCCTTTTCGCAACGAGGTGCTGACGCTCGTGAGAAGCCTCGAAGTGCACGAAATCTGACGATCAATCGGCGGAAGCGGTGAGATTCGAACTCACGAACGGTTGCCCGTTGCCGGTTTTCAAGACCGGTGCAATCGACCACTCTGCCACGCTTCCTACAAGTGTTTTCAAGACCGGTGCCTTAAGCCGCTCGGCCACTCTTCCACAGGGGCAAAGAGTATAGAGCCTGACTACGGCGCGGCTTCGCCCGTCGGTCGGATCATTTGCGGCGTCTCGGGGTTGCTGCCCGAGTGCGCGAGCGGCAGCCGCAGCGCGAACACGCTGCCCTTGCCGATCCCCGGGCTGCGCGCCTCGATGCCGCCGCCGTGCATCGCGGCGAGCTCCTTCACCACCGCGAGTCCCACGCCCAGCCCCGGCGCCGTTGCACGCGCGTCGTCGCGCGTGAACAGCTCGAAGATGTGCGGCAGCAGCTCCGGCGCAATACCCATGCCGTCGTCGGTTACGCGGATCACCGCCATCTCGCCTTCGATCATCGCGCTGATCGCGATGTGTCCGCCGGGCGGCGTGAACTTGATCGCGTTGCCGAGCAGGTTCAGCAGCATCTGCTGAAGCCGCTGCGGATCGGCATCGACCGCGAAGCGGATCAGCGGGTAGGTGCAGGCGAGGCTCTGTCCTCGCTGTTCGACGGTGGCTCGCACGGCCGCTTCCGCCTGGTCGATCGCGTCCTGGACGACGACCGGACGGCGCTCCAGCACGAAGCGCTGAGGCGCGGGATGCGACGCACCGGCAAGGTCGACGAGCAGTTTCGACAGCGCATCGAGCTGCCGCTGCAGGACGTCCAGCGAGCGCTTGCGCACCGCTTCCTCGTTGGACAGGCCGATCGGCGTTGCCGCGTTCTGCATCGGCGAGAGCGCGTTGCGCATTTCGTGCGCGATCGACACCACGTATTCCGATCGCCGCTCGTTCTCCCGTTCGCGCGCGGCGAGCCGGTTCTGCGTCGCGACGATCTGCGTGCGCAGGTCGGTGCGGTCGCGCATCAGCTTCACCAGCCGCGAGACGCCTCCGTCCGCGTCGTGCAGCGCCGACAGCGCGCCGCTGCCCCAGAAGCGGCTGCCATCCTTGCGCAGGTGCCAGCGATCGTCCTCGGATCGACCCGCCGCCAGCGCCGCTCGGATCTCCTGCCGATCGATCCCCATGCGTCGGTCCTCGGGGATGAAGAGCTCGCCGAAGTCGAGACCGATCGCTTCGCTCTCCTCGTAGCCGAAGAGTCGAGTTGCCGCTCCGAACCAGCCCTGGATGATGCCGTCGGGGCGCACGACGATGAGCGCGTGCTCGGTGGTTTCGCGCAGGAAGCGCGCGATCCACTCGTCGAGGTCGTTTCGGGGCTCGGGCAGCATGCACCGCAGACTTGCAAACGAGGACGCTGGAGGCACTGTACGGGCGGTGCCCGGCGCGGCGCAAGCGAAACACTGCACTAGAATCGGCTGGGCGCCGGCGCCGCCGCACGGCGCGGTCCACCGGGGGAAATCGAATGAAAGCCGTCGTCTGCAGGCAATGGGGTCCGCCCGAGTCGCTGGTCGTCGAGGAAGTGGCGGCGCCGGTGCCTGCGGCCGGCGAGGTGCTGATCGACGTGCATGCGGCGGGCGTCAATTACCCCGATTCGCTGATCATCCAGAAGAAATACCAGGTGCAGCCGCCGCTGCCGTTCACGCCGGGCGCCGAGGTGGCCGGCGTCGTGCGGTCGGCAGGCGAGGGCGTGACGCAATGGAAGGCCGGCGATCGCGTGATCGCGAATACGCCGTGGGGCGGATACGCCGAGCAGCTCGCCGTGAATGCGCAGCGGGTCGTTCCGATGCCCGACGGAATGGATTTCGCGACTGCGTCCGCCTACGTGCTCGCGTACGGTACGAGTCTCTTCGCACTGAAGGACCGCGCGAAGCTGCAGTCCGGCGAGACCCTGCTCGTGCTCGGCGCCGCCGGCGGCGTGGGAATCGCGGCGGTCGAAATCGGCAAATCGATGGGCGCGCGCGTGATCGCCTGCGCATCGAGCGAGGACAAGCTCGCACTGTGCCGCGAGCACGGCGCCGACGCGACGATCGACTACTCGCGCGAGAACCTGCGCGAGCGGATCGCGGCGCTCACCGGCGGCAACGGGCCGGACGTCATCTACGATCCGGTGGGCGGCGAGCTTACGGAGCAGGCGTTCCGCTCGATCGCGTGGGAGGGCAGGCATCTGGTCATCGGTTTCGCCGCCGGCGAGATCCCGAAGATGCCGCTGAACCTGCCGCTGCTGAAGACCGCGTCGCTGGTCGGCGCGTTCTGGGGCAACTTCATCCAGCGCGATCCGAAGCGCACGCGCGAGCACATGAAGGAGTTGTTCGGGCTGTACGCGTCCGGCAAGGTGCATCCGCCGGTGACGCACCGCTATACGCTGGAACAGGCAGGGCAGGCGCTGCGCGACGTGATGGAGCGGCGCGGGAAAGGGAAAGTCGTCATCCTGCCGAGGGGTTGAGCGCGCCTGGGCGCTGCGCGCCTTCGCGTTGCACGCCTTCGGGCATCGCCCGCGCGGCGCGCAGGGCGTCCGACGAGAAGAACGGGTGGCCTTCGAGCCGCGCGACGATCATCGGCATCGAATCGAAGCCCCAGTAGCGCTCGCCTTCGATCACGGCGGTCGGCACGCCGAACACGCCGGCGGCGATCGCTTCGTCGGTGTTCGTGCGCAGCGTCTGCTTCGTCTGCGGCGATTCGAGCGCTTCGGGCCGCACGCCGAACTCGTCGAGCAGCGCCGCGAACGCGTCGCGCTCGGTGGGCAGGTGTCCGTCGCGCCAGACGAAGGCGAACAGCCGTCGCACGGCGTCCGGTTCGCTGCCCAGGACGATGGCCAGGCGCAGCAGCGGAAGCGGCACGAAGGGGTGCATCGGCGGCAGCTTCAAGGCGATGCCGTTCGTATGCGCGATCCACGCCACGTGCTCGAAGGTCCATTGGCGCTTCGGCGCGATCTCCGCCGGACCGACGTTGCCCCAGTGCTTGAGCAATCCGGCGAAGAGCACCGGGCGGCAGCGCAGCGTCGCACGCTCGGCGATGCGATCGAGCTGCGCGCTCTGCAGGTACGCGAAGGGCGAGACGAAGTCGAAGTACCAGTCGACGACGATGTCCTTCGTCATTGCGCGTCGCCTTCCTCGTCGGCTTCGGCGAAGCGGCGCAGCGGCTCGAGATCGGAAAAGCGCGGGGCGCGTTTCTCGGCGCGCGCGCGGATCGCTTCGGCCACCGCTTCGTTGTCCCACAGGCCCGACTGCAGCCAGCCCATCTGCTGCAGCCCGTCGGCCACCGAGTGGTCGCGCGCGTAGTCGATCGCCTGCTTGCTCGCCCACACGGCCACCGGCGGCTTCGTCGCGATCTCGCGCGCGACGCTCATCACTTCGTCGAGCATCGCTTCCTGCGTCTCGAACAGATCGTTGACCAGGCCCAGCGCCAGCGCGCGCGCTGCCGGCAGCCGGCGCCCGGTGTACGCCAGCTCGCGTGCGATGCCTTCGGGAATCAGCTTCGGCAGGCGCTGCAGCGTGCCGAGATCGGCGGCGAGTCCGATGTTGATCTCCTGCACGCAGAAGAACGCATCGTTCGTGCAGTAGCGAAGATCGCAGGCGCAGACGAGGTCGACGCCCCCGCCGATGCAGCCGCCCTGGATCGCGGCGACCACCGGCATTCGCAACTGCGCGAGCCGATCGAAGGTGCGCTGCATGTCCGCCAGCAGCAGCGCGATGTTCGCGCGCGAGGCGGCGCGCGAGTCGTCCAGCGAGATCGACGATCCGAAGACCTCGAGCGCCATCCCCGAGCTGAAATGCCTTCCCGTGGAGTCGATCACCAGCACCCGCGCCGACGCCTCGCGCTGCAGCCGCTCGAGAATCCCGTCCAGCTCGCGCCAGAACGCCGGACTCATCGAGTTGCAGGCCTCGGGCCGGTTCAACGTCAGCCGAGCCACACGATCGACGATCTCGAAGCGGAAGTTCATGCGGATGGCTCCGGAGGCGATGGGTTGTCGTCTCGATTCATCGTAGCAGCGGATCGGCGCGCGGTGTTGCGGCGGCGAACACAGTGGATGCAACGATCGCGAGGGCACGCGAGGGGCCTGCGGGTGACGCGCACTCGGCGAGCCGGCCGCTACCGAAAGCAAACTCGCGGGACCCGTCGCGTCGGGGCGCGAAGCGCCCCTACGCAGCGGGTGCGAGTTTGCGAGGTAGGGCCGGGAAGCCCCCCGCGAAGCGGGGGGCCGAAGCCGTGTGCGCGTCACCCGCAGGCCCCTCGCGTGTCCTCGCGACGCTCGACGAAGCGTGTGCGCGACAAGGCACCACCGGCCCGCTCCGCTATGCTGCGCCCCTAGCCATGTTCGAGGCCCACCATGGATAAAAAACCTCGCCCGCGCAGCTATCGCTACTACGAGCTGCTGCTGGCCGCCTTCGTCACCGTCTTCCTCTGCTCGAACCTCCTCGGCCCCGGCAAGGCCGTACAGGTCGACGTGCCGGTCTTCGGCACGCTCACTTTCGGCGCGGCGGTGCTCTTCTTTCCGCTGTCGTACATCTTCGGCGACGTGCTCACCGAGGTCTACGGCTACGCCCGCGCGCGCCGCGTCATCTGGACCGGATTCGTCGCGATGCTGTTCGCCGCATTCATGTCGTGGGCGGTCGTGCGGATGCCGCCGGCGCCCGGCTGGCCGCACCAGCAGGCCTTCGAAGTCGCCTTCGGCAACACCTGGCGTGTCGTCGCCGCTTCGCTGATCGCCTATTTCTGCGGCGAGCTCGTCAACTCCTACGCGCTCGCGCGACTCAAGCTGATGACCGCAGGCCGGTACCTGTGGTTGCGCACGATCGGTTCGACGATCCTCGGCGAGGGAGTCGATTCGCTGTTGTTCTATCCTGTGGCGTTCTGGGGCGCGGGCCTGCTGCCCGACGAGATGCTGCCGACGCTGATGCTCTCGCAATGGGTCGGCAAGACGCTCGTCGAGGCGGCGTTCACGCCCGTCACCTATGCGGTCGTCGGATTCCTCAAGCGCGCCGAGAACGAGGACTGGTACGACCGCGACACCAACTTCACGCCGTTCCGCTTCTGAACGGCGCGCGGACGAACGACCGATGCGCGACCTCCCGCTCTCCTTCCGATTCACGCTGCGCGACTGGCGCGCGGGCGAGTTGCGCCTGCTCGTCGTCGCGCTGCTGGTGGCCGTGGCGGCGATCGCCAGCGTCGGGTTCTTCGTCGACCGGATGCGCATGGCGCTCGGCCAGGAGGCCGCGCAACTGCTCGGCGCCGACCTCGTCGTCGGTTCCGACCAGCCGCTCGATGCCTCCTTCGCCGAACAGGCGCAGGCGCTCGGCCTGCAGGTGGCGCGCAGCGCCGTGTTCCCGAGCATGGCGCTCGCCGGCGGGATGCCGCAACTGGCCGCCGTGAAGGCGGTGTCGTCGAACTACCCGCTGCGCGGGCGCGTTCGCGTGCAGCGGCAGGCGACGGCCGGTGACGTCGAGGCGACCAGGGCGCCGCAGGGCGACGAGGTCTGGCTCGACCCGCAACTCGCGCTCGCGCTCGGCGTGTCGGTGGGCGACACGGTGCATTTCGGCGAGCGCGCGTTCCGGCTCGACGCGCTGATCACCTTCGAACCCGATCGCGGCGCCGGCTTCGTGAACTTCGCGCCGCGCGCCATGTTCGCGCTCGACGAGCTGCCGGCGACCAGGCTCGTGCAGCCGGCGAGTCGCGTGCACTGGAACCTGATGCTCGCGGGCGAGGCCCAGGCCGTCGCCCGCTTCCGCCAATGGGCCGAGCCGCGCCTGCCCAACGGCGCGCGCATCGAGTCGCTGGAAAGCGGCCGGCCGGAGCTGCGCGCCACGCTCGATCGCGCCGAGCGCTTCCTGTCGCTCGTCGCGCTGCTGTCGGCGCTCATTGCGGCGGTGGCGATCGGGCTCGCGTCACGCCGTTTCGCCGAGCGCCACCTCGACGGCTGCGCGGTGATGAAGGCGCTGGGGCTGCGGCAGCGGCGCCTGCTCGCGCTGCTCGGGCTCGAGCTGCTGTGGGTGGCGCTGTTCGGCGCGCTTGCCGGCGTCGCGCTCGGCTGGCTCGTGCATTTCGCGCTCGTCGCCGCGATGACGCCGCTGCTGCAGATGCAGCTGCCGATGCCGGGGTGGCGACCGGCGGCGCAGGCGCTGCTCGCCGCCGTCGTGCTGATGGCGGGTTTCGGCGCCTGGCCGTTCCTGCGCCTGGCCGGCGTGGCGCCGCTGCACGTGCTTCGCCGCGAGGTGGTCGGCGCGCCGGCCTCGGCCTGGGCGGCGGCCGCGTCGGCTGCGCTCGCGTTCGCCGCGCTGCTGCTGTGGTTCGCCGGCGATCGGCGTCTCGCGCTGGTGGCGATCGGCGGCTTCGCGATCGGCGTCGTCGTCTTCGTCGGCGTGGCGCTCGCCGCGGTACGCGCGCTCGAGCCGCTGCGCCACGCCGGCTTCGTTGCCGGCAGTCCGGCGTTGCGGCTGGCCTTCGCCTCGTGGTCGCGCCGTCGCACGATGACGGTGACGCAGACGGTCGCGCTGTCGGTGGGGCTGATGGCGCTGATGCTGCTTACCGTCACGCGCACCGACCTCATCGACGGGTGGCGACAGGCCAGTCCGCCCGACGCGCCGAACCGCTTCGTCGTCAACATCCAGCCCGACCAGGTCGACGCCGTTCGCGCGGCGCTCGCGCAGGCGGGCGTCGCGCAGCCCGAACTGCATCCGATGGTGCGCGGTCGCCTCGTCACGATCAACGGGGCGCCGGTGCGCCCCGAGGACTACGACGAGGACCGCGCGCAGCGCCTGCTCGACCGCGAGTTCAACCTGTCGTATGCGCGTGAGATCCCCGCGCACAACCGGATCGTCGAGGGAGAGCCCTTCCGGCCGGGCCGATCCGAGGTCTCCGTGGAGCAGGGCATCCTCGGCACGCTGAGGCTTTCGCTGGGCGACGAACTGGGCTTCGACATCGCGGGCGACACGGTCACCGCGCGCATCGTCAACGTGCGGCGCGTGGACTGGGATTCGATGAAGGTGAACTTCTTCATGATCCTGTCGCCGGAGGCGCTGGCCGACCGACCGCAGACCTGGATCACCGCCTACCACCAGCCGCCGGTGGCCGACCCGGTCGACCGCCGCCTGGTGCGCGAGTTCCCCAACCTCACCGTCTTCGACACCGGGAACATCGTGCGCCAGGTGCAGGCGATGCTCGACCAGGTGACCCAGGCCGTGCAGTTCCTGTTCGTGCTGACGCTGGCCGCCGGCGTCACGGTGCTGTGGGGGGCGCTCGCCAGTTCGCGCGACGAGCGCATCCGCGAGGCGGGATTGATGCGCGCGCTCGGCGCTTCGGCGCGTCAGTTGTCGAGCGCCCAGCGCATCGAGCTTGCGTTCAGCGGCGGACTCGCCGGCCTGCTCGCGGCGCTCGGCTCGGTCGCGATCGGCTGGGCGTTGGCCGAACAGGTGTTCGGCTTCGCCTACGAACCGCGCTGGGCCGTCGTACCCGTCGGCGCAGCCGTCGGCGCGGCGCTCGCGCTGGTCGCCGGCTGGCTCAGCCTGCGCGCCGTGTTGCGCGCGCCGCCACTTCTTACATTACGAGACGCCTAGCGTCGAGAGCTGTAATGACGCCTCGCGCCGGCCTGGCCTGCGCGAGGCGGGCGCCGCTACTTCGCGTTGAACATCTGCCGTGCGGCGTCGTCGGGCAGATGGCAGATACGCGCGGCGACGTCGAAGCGTCCGCCGCGACGCTGGCAATCGACGTAGGGGCCATAGTCGGTCGCGTCGGCGCTCGAGCCCTGTCCCATCGCTGCGGCGAGTATCGCAGCCGGGGCGGCCGGAGCGGCCGGCGCGGGCGCCGACGGGGACGAGCGCTCGATGCCCTGCGCGCCCGCGCGCGGCGTCCACACGCGCACCTGCGGCGCACCCACACAGGGTTCGTCGGAGAACACGGTGCGGCCGTCGCGCGTCGAGCACTGGAAGACGGCGCTCGGCACGCCGGAAGGCGCTGCGACGGCCGGCGCGGGTAGCGCCAGAACGAGGGCGGCAAGGATGCCGGGCACGGACGCGGCTGCGATGGCAAAGGGTACGGCGCGGGCTCTCATCCTGGCCTCCTGAGGGGGTTCATCGTGTCGTATCCTCCCGGATATCCCGCTTCCCGACAACCGCGGGCCCGCGAAGGTTTTCCCTTGGTTTCGACCGACATCCTGCTGATCGCCGCCGTCGCGCTCGCGGCGCTTTCCATCGTGTTGCTGCTCGTGCTGCTGCTGCGCCGGCCTCCGGATGTCGCCGCGCCGGTGCTCGATGCGCTCGCGCAGGCCACGCGGATGCAGCTCGACACGCAGCGCGAGCTGCGCGAAGAGACGAGCGCGCAGGCGCGCGAGAACCGGCGCGAGCTGGGCGCTTCGCTCGCCGACCTCGGACGCAGTCTCACCCAGCAGATGGGCACCATCGCCGGCGTGCAGAACAACCAGATCGATGCCTTCGCGCAGCAATTGGCCAAGCTCACCGGGGCCAACGAGCAGCGGCTGGGTGCGCTGCGCGAGAGCAACGAGCAGCGGTTGAACGCGTTGCGCGAGGGCACCGAGCTGCGGCTCGAGTCGTTGCGCGAGACGCTCGAGCGCCGGCTGCGCGACCTGCAGGCCGACAACGCGGTCAAGCTCGAGGAGATGCGCCGCACGGTCGACGAGAAGCTGCACGCGACGCTCGAGCAACGGCTGGGCGCGTCGTTCAAGCAGGTATCCGACCGGCTCGAGCAGGTGCACAAGGGCCTGGGCGAGATGCAGGCGCTGGCCTCCGACGTCGGCGACCTCAAGCGCGTGCTGACCAACGTGAAGACGCGCGGTACCTGGGGCGAGGTGCAGCTCGCGTCGCTGCTCGAGCAGCTGCTGGTGCCCGAGCAGTACGGCTGCAACGTCGCGCCGGTGCCGGGCTCGAACGAGCGCGTGGAGTTCGCGATCCGCCTGCCCGGCAGCGCGGGCGACTCGCCGGTATGGCTGCCGATCGACGCGAAGTTTCCGCGCGAGGACTACGACCGCCTCGTGCTCGCGCAGGAGCGCGCCGATCCGGCAGCCGCGGAAGCGGCGGGCAGGCAGCTCGAGCAGCGCCTGCGCCTCGAGGCGAAGACGATCCGCAACAAGTACGTCGCGCCGCCGGCGACCACCGATTTCGCCTTGCTGTTCCTGCCCACGGAAGGGCTGTACGCCGAGATCGTGCGTCGCCCCGGGCTCGTCGACGAGCTGCAGCGCAGCTGGCGCGTGGTGGTGGCCGGACCGAGCACGCTCGCGGCGATCCTGTCGAGCCTGCAGATGGGTTTCCGCACGCTGGCGGTGGAGAAGCGCTCGAGCGAGGTATGGCAGCTGCTCGGCGCGGTGAAGACCGAGTTCGGCAAGTTCGGCGACGTGCTGGCCAAGGCGAAGGAACACATCGACCGGGCCGGCACGACGCTGGGCACCGCCGCGACCCGCACGCGCGCGATCGAGCGCAAGCTGCGCGGCGTGGAATCGCTGGCCGAGCCGGCGGCCGTGCAGTTGCTCGACGACGAGATGCAGGCCGAGCCGTAGCGGGCGGCGCGGAGCGCGTCGGACCAGCGGGGCGCGAGCCCGCGACATCCGGCGACATCCGGCGGCGTTCGGCGGCGTTCGGCGCGCTAGCGGCGCATCGACGCCGCCTGGAACATCGCCAGGCCGCGCTCGACGTATTCGTCGATCGAGTAGCGCCGCGACAGCCGCCAGTGCTTCAGCGCCCATGAGTGCGCGAACATCACCGCCTGGTGCGTGAGGAACTCGACGTCCAGGTCGTCGGCGAAGACTTTCGCGTCGACGCAGTCCTGGATCGTGCGCGCGATCAGCTCGTTGGACTGCAGTTCGGCCTGCATCACGAGCTTGCGGTGCGCCGGCGACAGCGAACGCGTCGAGCGATAGGCGAGCACCGTGGCGTCGCGCAGCCGATCGACCACTCGACAGTAGGTCGTCACCGCGGTGCGGAAGCGCTCGAGCGGATCGTCGAGCTTCGTGAGCGCCGCCGGAATCTCGCGTCCGTAGGCGTCGACCACCTCGAGGATCGCCAGCAGCAGCACGTCGTCCTTGTCCTCGACGTACTGGTAGACGAGGCCGGTGCTGATGCCGGCGCGCGCGGCGATTTCCTGGACGGTGGTGCGGTAGTAGCCCTGGCTGGAGAAGAGTTCGACGGCTGCCGCGACGATCTGCCGGCGGCGCTGCGCGACGAGCGCCTCGTCGCCGACGCGGGCCTTCACCGGCGGGTTTCGCGGGTCGGGCTGCGCAGTGCCGCTTCGGGTAGCGCCAGCTCCGCGCCTTCTCGGGCTCGACGTGCTCACTCGATGAAGCGCAACAGCCCGAGCGTGATGAAAGGAAACGTGATCAGGATTCCGACGCGGATGAAATCGCTCGCGAGGAAGGGCATCACGCCGCGAAACGATTCGGACATCGGAACGCCGGGCGCCATCGAGTTGATGACGAAGACGTTCAATCCGAAGGGCGGCGTGATCAGTCCCATCTCCACGACGATCAGCACGAGGATGCCGAACCAGATCGCGGTGTGCTCGTGCGACAGTCCGTAATCCAGCCCCATCACGATCGGGAACAGCACCGGGATCGTGATGAGGATCATCGACATCGAGTCCATCACGCAGCCGAGCGCGACGTAGAACAGCAGGATCAGCAGCAGGATCGTCATCGGCGAATAGCCGCTGCCGGCGATCGCGGCCGCCGCCTGGTTGGGCATCTGCGTGATCGCGAGGAAGGCGTTGAAGAGGTCCGCGCCGATCAGGATGAGGAAGATCATCGCGGTGAGGCTGGCCGTGCCGAGCAGGCAGTCGAGGATGCCCTTCAGCCGCATGCCGTTGACGATGGCGATCGCGCCGGTGGCGGCTGCGCCCACCGCCGCACCTTCGGTCGGCGTGAAGAAGCCGCCGTAGATGCCGCCCATGACGACGATGAACACGATGATGACCGGCAGCAGCTCCGCCAGCGTCTTCAATCGCGTGGCCATCGATGCTTTCGGCGCCGCCGGTCCGGCCTTCGGATCGAAACGCACGACGATCGCGATCGCGACCATGTAGCCGAGTGCGGCGAGGATTCCGGGCGCCATCGCCGCGAGGAACAGCTTGCCGATCGACTGCTCGGTGAGGATCGCGTAGACGACGAGCACGACCGACGGCGGAATGAGAATGCCCAGCGTGCCCCCGGCGGCGAGCGACCCGGTGGCCAGGCGCCCCGAGTAGTTCAACCGCTTCATCTCCGGCAGCGACACGTGCGCCATCGTCGCCGCGGTGGCGAGCGAGGAGCCGCAGATCGATCCGAAGGCCGCGCAGGCGCCGATGCCGGCCATCGCGATGCCGCCGCGGCGATGCCCGAGCCAGGCGGCAGCCGCATTGAAGATGCCGGTGGACAGTCCGGAGCCGGTGGCGAACTGCCCCATGAGAATGAACAGCGGAATCACCGACAGCGAGTAGTTCGCCGCCTGGAAATAGGGCGCCGAGTTCATGTAGTTGAGCATCGGTTCGAGCCCCGACACCCAGATGTAGCCCACGCCGCCCACGAGCAGCAGCGTGAGCCCCACCGGAATGCCGAGCACGAGCAATACGACGAGCACGCCGAACATCAGCAGCGATATGGTCATCCCGCTCAAGGAGGTCCCCTCTGTTCTTCTAGGCGAATTTTCTTCCGCCGCGCAATGCGCGGGCGATGCACACCAGCGTGAGCAGTGCCATCGAAAGGACGATGGGCACGAAGATCCACCAGGTGGGGATCAGCAGCATCATCGACATGTCGTGGAACTCGTACTGGTTCCAGCCACCGAGCGTCAGGCGCCACGTCATCAACGCCGCGACGACGGCGAACAGCGCGTCGCTGGAGATCGCGAGCTGGCGGCGCAGTGCGAGCGGGAACATGCCGACGAACATGTCGACCGCGACGTTGCCGCCCCGCAGGTGGCAGTAGGGCAGCATCGCGAAGACGGCGATCGCCGTGCCGCGTTCGACGAGCTCGAAGTCGCCGACCAGCGGCGCGTTGAACAGGCTGCGGCTCAGAATGCTGAGCACCGAGACGCCGGTGAAACCGAGCATCACGATTCCGCCGGCGATCGCCAGCCACGTGCATGCCCGCTCGAGCGCCTGTTCGGCGCCCGGGCGGGCAGGGGCGGCGTCGGTGATCCGACTCTCGCCCTCGCTCATTTCTTCTCGTACTTCGCGATCAGCGCAACCGCTTCGTCGTAGAGCTTCTGGCCGTTGGGGGTGCCGGCGATCCACGCGTCGACGACCGGCTGTGTCGCCTTCTTCCAGCGCGCCTTCTCCTCGGGCGACAGGCGCGTGATCTCGTGGCCCAGTTCCTTCGCCTGCTCGAGCCCGGGCACCTCGGCGTCGTCCCAGGCCTTGCCGACTTCGCCGATGAAGTTGTCGCCCGAGTTCTTGTCGATGACCGCCTTCAGGTCGGCCGGCAGGCTCTCGTACTTCTGCTTGTTCATCGCCATCAGGAACACGTTCGTGTACAGGCCCGTGTACGTGTGGTACTTCGTCAGCTCGTTCAGGCGCTGCGGCTTCATCACCTCCCACGGCACCGTGACGCCGTCGGCGACGCCGCGCGACAGCGCCTCGTAGGCCTCGGGCAGCGGCATGCCGACGGGCGAGGCACCCATCAGCTTGAGCGCGTCGCCCACCGGCTTGGTGGGCAGGCGCAGCTTCCTGCCCTGCAGGTCTTCCATCTTCGTGACGAGCTTGTCCTTCATGTGCACGAGGCCCGGCGCGTGGCAATGCAGCACGATCGGGTGGACGTCCTTGTATTCCTCGCGCAGGTGCAGCTTGTAGAAGTCCCAGATGGCGCGCGCGGTGGCCTCGGCGGTGTCGCCGACGACGAAGGGCAGCTCGAACACGGCCGAGATCGGAAAGCGCCCCGGCGTGTAGCCGGGAACCGTCCAGACGATGTCGGCGACGCCCGTGCGTGCCTGGTCGTAGAGCTGCGGCGGCTTGCCGCCGAGCTGCATCGACGGGTAGATCTCGCACTTGATCCGCCCACCGGAGTCTTTCTCGACGCGCTCGGCCCAGGGCTGGAAGAGCTTCGTCTGCGCCGGCGCCATCGGCGACAGGAAGTGCGACATGCGCAACTTGATCTGCTCCTGCGCGCGCACGGTTCCGGCCACGCCGGATACGGCCGCTGCGCCCGCGACGGCGAGCGTGTTCTTCAGGAAAGTTCTCTTTTCCACTTCGTCTCCCCTTGGTATCTACGGAATGAAACCCGGGTCAGTTTCCCGGGCCGTCAGCGAAAGCCTCGTAGGTCTTGGCGGCAATCACGAGCTTCTGGATTTCACTGGTGCCCTCGTAAATCCGCAATGCGCGTATCTCCCGATACAGCTGCTCGACCGTGGCGCCGTGGATCACGCCCGTGCCGCCGAACAGCTGCACGGCCTGGTCGATGACCGTCTGCGCCGACTCGGTGGCGAAGAGCTTGGCCATCGACGCCTCGCGCGTCACGCGTTCGCGCTGCGTGTCCTTCGTCCACGCGGCACGATAGATGAGGAGCGCCGCGGCGTCGACCGCGAGCGCCATCTCGGCGATCTTCGCCTGCGTGAGCTGGAAGTCGGCGAGCTTCTGCCCGAAGACCACGCGTTCGCGCGTGCGCGCGAGCGCTTCGTCGAGCGCGCGGCGCGCCATGCCCAGGGCGGCGGCACCGACCGTCGAGCGGAACACGTCGAGCGTGGCCATGGCGATGCGAAAGCCGGCGCCCGGACGATCGATCAGCGCCTCCTCCGGCACCCGGCAGCCGTCCAGGCGCACCGAGCCCAGCGGATGCGGAGCGATGACGTCGATGCGCGCCGAGGCGTCGAGCCCCGGCGTGTCGGCGGGAACGATGAAGGCGGCGAGGTTCTTCGCGCCCGCCTCGTCGCCGATGCGCGCGAACACCGTATAGAAGTCGGCGATGCCGGCGTTGGAGATCCAGGTCTTGCAACCGTCGATGCGCCATCCGTCGCCGTCGCGCGTGGCGCGCGTGCTCATCGCCGCGACGTCCGAGCCCGCGTCGGGCTCGGACAGCGCGAAGGCCGCGAGCGAGCGGCCGCGCGCGACATCGGGCAGGAAGCGCTTCTTCTGCGCGTCGGACCCGGCGATCGTGATCGGCGCGCTGCCCAGGCCCTGCATCGCGAAGGCGAAATCGGCGAGCGCGTGATGGCGCGCGAGCGTATCGCGCGCTAGGCACAGGCTGCGCACGTCGAGCTTCGCGTGGCGTCCGCCGTACGGAGCCGGAACGCTCAGCTGCAGCAGGCCCGCGTCTCCCAGCGAGGCGACGATCCGCCGGCAGGCGGCATCGAGGGCTTCGTTGCCGCAATCGTGCGGAACGTCGAGGCCGGGCAGGGCCGTTTCCGCCCACGCCTCGAGCGCTGCGGCGAGCGCGCGATGCGAGGAATCGAGAAACGGCCAGTCGAGAAACGTCCGGTCGGACATGCGTCAGTTGCCTTCGACTCAGTTGCGTTCAGTTACCTTCGAACTTCGGCGTCTGCTTGGCGACGAACGCATGATAAGCGCGGTGAAAATCCTGCGTCTGCATGCAGATCGCCTGCGCCTGCGCCTCGGCCTCGATCGCCT
>CALCZN010000017.1:0-9253 GCA_937903095.1 uncultured Burkholderiales bacterium | reverse complement strand
CCGGTGCCGCTCGACCGGGCGCTGGCGATGCTCGGCGCGGCAGCGACGCCGCTGTGCCTGGTGCTGCTCGGCGCCTCGCTCGCGCAATTCGAGCTGCGCGCGGGCCTCGCCACCGCGGCGGGGCTCACCGCGATCAAGAGCGCGCTGTTTCCGCTGCTCGTCTGGGGCGCGGGCAGCTGGCTCCTGCGGCTCGAGCCGCTGCCGCTCGCCGTGGCCACCGTCACCGCTGCGCTGCCCGCCGGCGCGAACGTCTACCTGTTCGCGCAGCGCTACCGCACGCAGGTGGGCGAGACGAGCGCGACGGTTGCCCTGTCGACGCTGGCCGCCGCGCTGGCGCTGCCGTGGCTGCTGTACCGTCTGCCGATCGCGTCGCTTTGATACGATGCCCCGACACACGATGCCCGCCGACTCCATGTCCGACCCAGTGTCCGACTCAGTGTCCAATTCAGCAGCCGCCAACGCGAACGCTTCCGAAGCGGCGACTGTCGAATCGCTCGACGCGCTGCGCGCGCAGATCGACCGCATCGACGGCGAGCTGCTCGAGCGGCTCGCCGAGCGCGCGCGCCTGGCGCAGCGCGTCGGCGAATGGAAGAAGCACAACGACGCGCCGGTGATGCGTCCCGAGCGCGAGGCGCAGATCCTCGCCAGGCTGCGCGCCCGCAATCCGGGTCCGCTGTCGGGCGAGGCGATCGAGGCGATCTGGCGCGAGATCATCTCGGGCTGCCGCGATCTCGAGCGGCGCGTGCGCATCGCCTACCTCGGGCCGCCCGGAACCTTCTCCGAGCAGGCGCTGCTGGCGCATTTCGGCTCGTCGGTCGACGCGATCGCCTGCGCGTCGATCGACGAGGTGTTCCGCTCGGTGGAAGTGGGCGGCGCCGACTTCGGCGTGGTCCCGGTCGAGAACTCGAGCGAGGGCGCGGTGAGCCGCACGCTCGACCTGCTGCTGCAGACGTCGCTGACGATCAGCGGCGAGATCTCGCTGCCGGTGCGGCAGAACCTGATGCGGCTCGAGGCATCGATGGACGGCATCGAGCGCATCGTCTCGCACGCGCAGTCGCTCGCGCAGTGCGCGCGCTGGCTCGACGCGCACGCGCACGGCGTAGAGCGCGTTCCGGTGGCGAGCAATGCCGAGGCCGCGCGGCTCGCCTCGCTCGACGCGCGCACGGCGGCGATCGCCGGCGAGCACGCCGCCGCGCGCTACGGCCTGCAGATCGTCGCCACCGGCATCCAGGACGACCCGCACAATCGCACGCGCTTCGCCGTGATCGGCGAATACGCCTGCGGACCCTCGGGAGCCGACCAGACCTCGGTGATCCTGTCGGTGCCCGATCGCGCCGGCGCCGTGCACGCGATGATCGAGCCGCTCGCGCGCCACGGCGTCTCGATGAAGCGCTTCGAGTCGCGCCCGTCGCGGCAGGGACTGTGGGAGTATCTGTTCTACATCGATCTCATCGGCCATCGCGACGACCCTGCGGTGGCTGCAGCGCTGCGCGAGATGGCCGCGCAATCCAGCTTCTGCAAGATCGTCGGCTCGTATCCGCGCGCCGCCGCGTGATCCGCGGGCCGGCTTCCTCCTTCTTCCGTCGAATCCGATCATGAGCATTCCCGCACCCGATTACGTCCGCTCGATCGCCCCGTACCAGGCGGGCAAGCCGATCTCCGAACTCGCGCGCGAGTACGGGCTCGACGCGCAGCGCATCGTCAAGCTTGCCTCGAACGAGAACCCCTTCGGCATGCCCGAATCGGCGCGCGCGGCGATCGTGGCCGAACTCGCCGAGGTGTCGCGCTATCCCGACTCCAACGGCTTCGAGCTGAAGGCGGCGATCTCGCGGCACTACGGCGTGGACGCCGACTGGATCACGCTCGGCAACGGCTCGAACGACGTGCTCGAGCTGGCCGCGCACGCACTGCTGCAGCCCGGCGCTTCGGCCGTCTATTCGCAGTATTCGTTCGCCGTCTACACGCTCGCGACGCAGGAGACCGGCGCGCGCGCCATCGTCGTGCCGGCGCGCGAACTGGGGCACGACCTCGACGCGATGCGCGCGTCGGTCGCGACCGACACGCGCATCGTCTTCGTGGCGAATCCGAACAATCCCACCGGCACCTGGCTGCCGCGCGAGGCGATCGCCGCCTTCGTCGCTTCGGTTCCGCCCGACGTCGTCGTCGTCCTCGACGAGGCCTACGACGAGTATCTCGATCCCGGGCAGCGCTCCGATTCGATCCGGCGGGTGCGCGAGCATCCGAACCTCGTCGTCTGCCGCACGTTCTCGAAGGCCTACGGGCTGGCCGGCCTGCGCGTGGGCTTCGCGGTGGCGCAGCCCGAACTCACCGACCTGATGAATCGCGTGCGCCAGCCCTTCAACGTCAGCTCGATCGCGCAGGCGGCGGCGATCGCGGCGCTGGACGACCGGGCGTACCTGCAGCGCAGCTACGAGGCGAATCGCGCCGGCCTGCAGCGCCTGCAGGAGTCCTTCGCGCGCATGGGGCTCGAATACGTGCCCTCGCACGGCAACTTCGTGCTGGTTCGGGTCGGCGACGCCGCGCGCGTCTACGAGGAGCTCCTTCGCGCCGGCATCATCGTGCGGCCGGTGGGGAACTACGGACTGCCCGACTGGCTGCGCATCTCCGTCGGCCTGCCCGAGGAGAACGAGGCGTTCCTGCGCGCCTTCGAGAAGGCGATGGGGCGCGCCGCGGAAGGGGATAGATGAGGTCGCGCAAGGTCGCCATCCTCGGCGTCGGACTGATCGGCGGATCGCTCGCGGCAGCGCTGTCGCGGGCAAAGGGCGAATGGCAGATCGCCGGCTACTCGCCGGGCGACGATGCGCAGCTCGCGCGCGCGCTCGGCCACCTCGACAGCGCCTGCGCCACGGTCGGTGAAGCAGTGCAGGGCGCCGCCTTCGTCGTGGTCGCCGCGCCGGTGCCGACGATGCCGGCGCTGTTCGCGCAGATCCGCGAGTCGCTCGAGCCGCAGGCGATCGTCACCGATTGCGGCAGCACGAAGCGCAGCGTGATCGAAGGCGCGCGCGCCGGGCTGGGCGAGGCGTTCCTGCGTTTCGTCCCCGGGCATCCGATCGCCGGTTCCGAGCGCAGCGGCGCGCAGGCAGCCGATCCCGATCTGTTCCGCGGACGCCGCTGGCTGCTGTGCCCGGTCGATGCGACGCCCGCGCAGCATCGCGAGGCGGTCGCGCGCCTGCTCGCGCCTACCGGCGCGACGATCGAGACGCTCGATCCGCTGCTGCACGACCGGATCTTCGCGGAGGTGTCGCACTGGCCGCACGCGGTCGCGTTCGCGCTGTCGGCGGCGATCGCCGGGCACGAACTGTCGGAGAGTGCGCTCGCCTATTCGGGCGCGGGCCTGCGCGACACCACGCGCATCGGCGCGTCGTCGCCGACGCTGTGGGCCGACATCCTGCTCGACAACCGCGACCTGTGCCTCGAGTCGGCGCAGCGTTTCGCCGATCGCATCGACGAGATCCGCGGCGCGCTGCGCGACGGCGACCGCGATGCGCTGGTGCGGATCTTCTCGACCGCGAGCCGTTGGCGCAATCGGCTGGCTTAGGGCCCTGTTCACAGGCCCTGGGCCGCTCCCCGCTCAGCGCCAGACGTCCGGGTCGCGCGCCGTCGGCTCGGGACGCAACTCGGGATGCAGCACGCCGACGTAGTACTCGCGCAATTGCATCAGTTCGAGCGCGGCCTCGAACGGAAAGCCGTCGCGCCGGCCGCGTTCGTTGATCAGCAGCTCGTCGAAGACGCCGATCATCCGTAGCGGCAGGTGCCAGTCGGCCGCGAGACGGTTGACGACGTGCGGGTAATGCCGGCGCAATACCGGCAGGCGGTGCGCGGCCGGCAGCGACTCGAGCAGCCGCTGCGCCCGCGGGTCGAGCGGCTGGCCGGGCGCGCCCGACAGGCTCGGTAGAATCGGGTCGGTCCTGTCGTTCATGCTCCCACTGTAAGGCGCTCGCCGCAGCCGCCCGAGGAACAATTTCAATGTCGCGCAGTTTTCGCGTCGGGCCGGGCGGTCGCCTGGTCGGCCGCCTCCGCGTCCCCGGTGACAAGTCGATCTCGCATCGCGCCGTGATGCTCGGCGCGATCGCCGAAGGCACGACGCGCGTTTCGGGCTTCCTCACCGGCGCCGACGCGATCTCGACGATGAACGTCTTTCGCGCGCTCGGCGTCGAGATCGAGGGGCCGGTCGACGGCCGCGTCGTGGTGCACGGCGTCGGCTCGCGCGGGCTGCGTGCGGCCGCGGGCGCGCTCGACTGCGGCAACGCCGGCACCGCGATGCGACTGCTGATGGGGCTGCTCGCCGGGCAGCGCTTCGAATCCACGCTGATCGGCGACGAGAGCCTGTCGAGGCGCCCGATGCGCCGGGTCGCCGAGCCGTTGCAGCGGATGGGCGCGCGCATCGAGACGAACGGCGGCTGTCCGCCGGTGCGCATCCTGCCCTCCGACGGCCTGCACGCGATCCGCTACGAGCTGCCGATGGCCAGCGCGCAACTGAAGTCGGCATTGCTGCTCGCCGGACTGTACGCCGAGGGCGAGACGGTCGTCGTCGAGCCGGCGCCCACGCGCGACCACACCGAGCGGATGCTGCGCGGATTCGGCGTCGACGTGCGCAGCGACGATCGAGCCGTCTCGCTGCGCGGCGGGCAGACGCTGCACGCCGCTTCGGTGGACGTGCCGGCCGACCTGTCGTCGGCCGCGTTCTTCCTGGTGGGCGCGTCGATCGCGCCGGGCTCCGACCTCACGCTCGAGCACGTCGGCATCAATCCGACGCGCACCGGCTGCCTGGAGATCCTGCGGCGAATGGGCGCGGACATCGAGATCGTCTCGCCGCGGCAGGCCGGCGGCGAGCCGGTCGCCGACCTGCGCGTGCGCTCGGCCCCCCTGCGGGGCATCGAAGTCCCGCCCGAGCTGGTTCCGCTCGCCATCGATGAGTTCCCGGCGCTGTTCGTCGCCGCCTGTTGCGCCGAGGGGCGCACCGTGGTGCGCGGCGCCGAGGAGCTGCGCGTGAAGGAGTCCGACCGTATCGCCGCGATGGCCGAGGGATTGGCCGCGCTCGGCTTCGCCACGCAGCCGACCGACGACGGCATCGTCATCGACGGACGCGGCGGCGACGACGCAGTCTTTCGCGCCGGCCGCGGCGTGGCGCACCACGACCACCGCATCGCGATGTCGCTCGCGATCGCGGCGTTGCGCTCCTCGGGCGTCGTCGAAGTCGACGACACGGCGAACGTGGCCACCTCGTTCCCCGGCTTCGTCGCGCTTGCGCGCGGGGTGGGGCTCGACATCGAGGAGCGCGGCGCATGAATTTTCGCCAATGAGTTCTTGCCAATGAGTTTTCGCCGATGAGTTTTCGTCCATGAGCGCGCCGGTGATCGCCATCGACGGGCCGACCGCATCCGGCAAGGGAACGGTGGCCGAGAAGCTCGCGCGCACGCTGGGCTGGGCCTGGCTCGATTCGGGCGCGCTGTACCGGCTGTGCGCGCTGCAGGCGCAGCGCGAGGGCGTCGACCTCGACGACGAGGAACGCGTCGCGCAGATCGCGCGCGCGCTCCGGGTCCGTTTCGCGCAGGACTGCATCGAGCTGGACGGGCACGACGTCACCGACGTCGTGCGCGACGAGTCGGTCGGCAACGCGGCATCGCGCGTCGCGGTCCTGCCGGCCGTGCGCGAGGCGCTGCTCGCCCTGCAGCGCGGCTTCCGGGTCGCCCCCGGGCTGGTCGCCGACGGGCGCGACATGGGCACCGTCGTGTTCCCCGACGCCGAGCTGAAGGTGTTCCTCACCGCGAGCGTCGAGTCGCGCGCGGAGCGACGGTATAAGCAGTTGATCGAAAAGGGGTTTTCTGCTAAACTCCCCGACCTTTTGCGGGACCTGCAGCAGCGCGACGCACGCGATGCGAACCGCGCCGTCGCTCCGCTTCGGCCCGCAGAAGACGCGATCGTGATCGACTCCACGCATCTCGACGTCGACGCCACCGTCGAACGGGTGCTGAAGGCGCATCACGCGCGCAGGCGCCGGGCTTGCTGAGAACGCTGCCCGGTTTTCGCAACACCGCTGGGCCGCTTCCTACCGTACGAGCCGCCCGGCGAGACATCGTCATACGGGAATCAATTTGAACACAGCAACCGCAACGTCGGTATCCGCAGCCTCGAACGAAGGCGAAAGCTTCGCGCGGATGTTCGAGGAATCCCTGTCGCGCCAGGAGATGCGCCAGGGCGAAGTCATCACCGCAGAGGTGGTGCGCATCGATCACAACTTCGTGGTCGTCAACGCCGGCCTGAAGTCCGAGAGCTTCATCCCGATCGAGGAGTTCCACAACGATCGCGGCGAGCTCGACGTCAAGGAAGGCGATTTCGTCTCGGTCGCCATCGAGGCGCTGGAAGACGGCTACGGCGAAACGCGCCTGTCGCGCGACCGCGCCAAGCGCCTGTCGGCGTGGATCCAGCTCGAGAAGGCGCTGGAGTCCGGCGAGCAGGTCGACGGAACGATCACCGGCAAGGTCAAGGGCGGCCTCACCGTGATGACCAACGGCATCCGCGCGTTCCTGCCCGGGTCGCTGATCGACACGCGTCCGGTGAAGGACACCACCCCGTACGAGGGCAAGACGCTCGAGTTCAAGGTGATCAAGCTCGACCGCAAGCGCAACAACGTCGTGCTGTCGCGCCGCGCGGTGGTCGAGCTCACGCAGGGCGAAGAGCGCGCGAAGCTGCTCGAGACGCTGCACGAGGGCGCGATCGTCCACGGCGTGGTCAAGAACATCACCGACTACGGCGCGTTCATCGATCTCGGCGGCATCGACGGCCTGCTGCACATCACCGACATGGCGTGGCGCCGCGTGCGTCATCCGTCCGAGGTGCTGCAGGTGGGCCAGGAAGTCACCGCCAAGGTGCTCAAGTTCGACCAGGAGAAGAACCGCGTCTCGCTCGGCGTCAAGCAGCTCGGCGACGACCCGTGGGTCGGCATCGGACGGCGCTACCCGCAGGGCACGCGCATGTTCGGCAAGGTCACGAACATCACCGACTACGGTGCGTTCGTCGAGATCGAGCCGGGCATCGAGGGCCTGGTGCACGTCTCCGAGATGGACTGGACGAACAAGAACGTCAACCCCGGCAAGATCGTCGCGCTGGGCGACGAGGTCGAGGTGATGGTGCTCGAGATCGACGAAGAGCGCCGCCGGATCTCGCTCGGCATGAAGCAGTGCCGGCCGAATCCGTGGGAGGAATTCGCCGACAACCACCGCAAGGGCGACAAGGTCCAGGGCACGATCAAGTCGATCACCGACTTCGGCGTGTTCATCGGCCTGCCCGGCGGCATCGACGGCCTGGTGCACCTGTCCGACCTCTCCTGGCACCAGCCGGGCGAGGAAGCCGTGCGCAACTTCAAGAAGGGCGACGAGATCGAGGCGATGGTGCTGGCGATCGACACCGAGCGCGAGCGCATTTCGCTGGGCGTCAAGCAGCTCGAGGGCGATCCGTTCACCAACTACGCGGCCACCAACGAGAAGGGCGCCATCGTCCGCGGAACGGTGCGCACCGTCGATCCGAAGGGCGCCGTCATCGACCTGGGCAGCGACGTCGAGGGGTACCTGCGTGCCTCCGAGATCTCGCGCGACCGCGTCGAGGACGCTCGCCAGCATCTGAAGGAAGGCGAAGAGATCGAGGCGATGATCGTCAACATCGATCGCAAGAACCGCTCGATCAACCTGTCGCTGAAGGCGCGCGACACGGTGGAAACGGCCGAGGCGCTGCAGCGCATCCAGGCCGAGAGCGGTGCGGCGAGCGGCACGACGAACCTCGGCGCGCTGCTGCGCGCCAAGCTCGACACGCCGAAGGAGTGAAGCGGTGCGCCGCGCGGCCTTCGGGTCGCGCGGCGCCCGTTCTGCTGCCGGGCCGTCCCGACGCGGCTCCGGTCCTCAGCGAGGCAGGCACGAGATGGCATTGCACCCGGACGACTACGACGCGCTCGACGCAGCCGACACCCCCGAGGCGATGACCAAGTCGGAGCTGATCGCCCGACTCGCCGAGCGCTATCCGCAACTGGTTGCCAAGGACGCCGAGTTCGCCGTCAAGACGATCCTCGACGCGATGGCGCGCACGCTCGCTGCCGGCAACCGCATCGAGATCCGCGGCTTCGGCAGCTTCGCGCTGTCCTACCGCCCCCCGCGCATCGGCCGCAACCCGAAGTCGGGCGAGAAGGTGCTCGTTCCCGAGAAGCGCGTCCCTCATTTCAAGCCAGGCAAGCAGCTGCGCGAGCGGGTGGATCTGGGGAAGGAAGAGAAGGGTGAAGGGTGAAGGGGGAAGGGCAAAGACCCCCGCCGACGAGCCGCGCGCTGGTTTCCCCTTCACCCTTGACCCTTCACCCTTCACCCGCACGGTGCGTCGGCCGAACGGCCGAACGCTCCTGCGCCCCGCCTCGTTCAGAATAGCGATCGGTTCCCGATCGCGCACTTTGCGGGGCTCTGATGCGTTTCCTCACGTGGCTGTTCAACCTGTTGCTGTTCGTCGCGGCGCTCGGCTTCGCGTTGTCGAACACCGACAACGTCGAGTTGCGCTTTCTCGTCGGGCAGTTGTCCTGGCATGCGCCGCTCGTCGTCTTCCTCCTCGTGTTCCTGATCGCCGGCGTCGTGCTGGGGCTGCTCGCCGCGGTGCCGTCGCTGTTCCGCCAGCGGCGCGAGATCGCGCGGCTCACGAAGGCATTGCGCCACGCGACGCCGGCGCCCGAGGCGGCGCCTGCGCCGGTGCCGGTCGAGCCCGTGCCCGATCCGGCCACCGGGCTCGGCATCTGAACACGGGCGGGCGATGCTCGAATTCGAGACCTGGTGGCTGCTGGCGATACCGCTGTTCTTCGGGCTGGGCTGGTTCGCCTCGCGCTACGAGACAGGGCAGGCGGCCAGCGCCGTGCGTCGAGACGGCCTGCCCGACGCCTATTTCCGCGGCCTGAACTTCCTGCTCAACGAGCAGTCCGACAAGGCGATCGACGCCTTCCTCGACGTGGTCCGCGTCGATCCCGAGACGATCGAGCTGCACTTCGCGCTGGGCAACCTGTTTCGGCGGCGCGGCGAAACAGACCGTGCGATCCGCGTGCACCAGAACCTGGTCGAGCGCGGCGATCTCGATACCGGGCAGCGCGAGCAGGCCCTGTTCGAGCTGGGGCAGGACTACCTGAAGGCCGGTCTGCTCGATCGCGCCGAGGACGCCTTCAAGCGCCTGGCCGTCACCCGCTACGGACTGCAGTCGCTGCAGCACCGGC
>CALCZN010000016.1:0-9041 GCA_937903095.1 uncultured Burkholderiales bacterium | reverse complement strand
GAAGAACTTCGTGCCGATCAACTGGGCGACGCACGTCGATCCCGCCACCGGCCGCCCGGTGCTCACGCCCGATGCCGACTATCTGTCGGGCCCGAAGGTCATCGTCCCGAGCTTCCTCGGCGCGCACAACTGGCAGCCGATGTCGTTCAACCCGAAGACGGGCTACGTCTATCTTCCGGCGCAGGAGAGTGTGGCCGGCCTGCAGGCGCAGGAAAAGCCACTCTTCATCCCGCACAAGGCGGTGGTGAACCTCGGCGTCGAGGTGCCCGACCTGCCCGAAGATCCGAAGGTGGAGGCGCAGATCCGCAGCGCGTGGAAAGGGCGGCTCATCGCGTGGGATCCGGTGAAGCAGGCGCCCGCCTGGACGCATGAATACGTCGCGCCGTGGAACGGCGGCACGCTGAGCACCGCGGGCAACCTCGTGTTCCAGGGCACCGCCGACGGCCGTGCGGTCGCGTACGCGGCCGACAGCGGCAAGCAGCTATGGCAGGCGCGCGTGAACTCGGGCTCGATGGCCGGCCCGGTCACCTACGAAGTCGACGGCGTGCAGTACGTCACCTTCATGGCCGGCTGGGGAGGCGCCTTCCCGCTGGTGACGGGTCCGCTGTCGCTGTCGGCGCACGTGCAGCCGGAGGCGCGAATCGTCACCTTCCGGCTCGGCGCCAAAGGCAAGCTGCCTCCCGCGAAGAAGGCCGTCGTCGCGCTCCCGCCGCTGCAGAAAGTGGCGGCGGGCCAGGAGGAGCTGAAGCAGGCACGCACGATGTTCAACGGCTTCTGCGGTTCGTGCCACGGCCTGAATGCGGTGAGCGGCGGCGTGCTGCCCGATCTGCGCTACATGACCCCGGCCCGCCACGAACAGTACGTCGCCGTGCTCAGCGGCGCGAAGCTGAACCGCGGCATGCCGAGCTTCGCCTCGGTGCTCGAACCGAAGGACATGGAGCTGATCCGCCAGTACATCGTCAAGCGTTCGCACGACCTGCAGGAGCAACTGAAACTGCTGCCGGTGGGGACGGCGGCGAACTGAACCCGACCGCTGCAGACGGGAGCGCCGACGCCGTGCGAGCCGGCGCGCCGCCCGTCAGCACCTGCTGCAGATTGTCCTTCTCCTCGACCATGAAGTCGAAGAACGCCGCGACGCGCGGCGTGTGACGCAGCTCGCGCGTGGTCAGCACGCGCCACGGGCGCGCCAGCGCGGGAATCGGACCGAGCACGCGCACGAGCGCAGGCTCGTCGTCGCCAAGCGCGGTCGGCAACGCGGCGAGGCCGATTCCCGACAGCGCCGAACGCATCACTCCGAGGATGCTGTCGTTGCGCGCGACGAAACGCGCGTGGGGCGCAACCTCGCGCAACCAGCCCGCCGCGCGGTTGTGCGACAGCGAGTCGTCGAAGCCGATCAGCGCATGCGCCTGGAGATCCTCGACGCGCACCGGGCGCCCGTGCTGTTCGATGTAGCGCTCGCTCGCGTACACGCCCCACAGCGACCATCCGATCCTGCGCGCGATGAGCGGACTGTCGCGCGTCTCGCCCGCGCGCAACGCGACGTCGGCTTCGCCGCGCTCGAGGTCCAGGTACTTGTCGCTCATGACGAACTGCAGCTCGACGCCGGGGTAGCGCGCGTGGAAGCGGTCGAGCAGCCCGATGCCCGCCATCCGGTAGACGAGCGGCTCGGGACAGGTGACGCGCACCACCCCGGTGAGGTCGTGACGGAAGGCCTCGACCCGTTGCTGCAGAGCGAGCGCGGCTTCCTCGATGCGCTGCGCCTCGGGCAGCAGCGATTCGCCGAAGGCGGTGAGCCGGTACCCGGTGGAAAGGCGGCGCACGAGCGGGTAGCCCAGGCCGCGTTCCAGCGCGCAGAGCCGGCGCTGCACGGTCGACTGGTCGACGCCGAGAATGCGTGCCGCCGCGATCGTGCTCCCGTGGCGAGCCACGGCGAGGAAGGGCTTGAGGTCGTCCCAGTCGAACACGCGGCCCCCCGCATTCTTGCGGCCCGATTATGCAATCGCGCGCCTTACGGTACGGAAGTCGCCCTCCTACACTGAACACTTCCCGTTCCGGCTCGAACCGATGGAGGGCGACCATGAAGAACCTCGCGAACTGGTTCCTGCGGCTGGCGGTGCTGTACTTCGTCGCCGGCGTCTCGCTCGGGCTGTACATGGCCGCGAGCCAGGACCACACGATGCACCCGGTGCACGCGCACCTGAACCTGCTTGGCTGGGTGAGCCTGGGGCTGTTCGGCCTGTTCTATGCGGTGGTGCCGGAGGCGGCGCAGACGCGGCTTGCGCAGGCGCATTTCTGGCTCTACGTTCCGGCGCACTTCGTGATGATGGTGCTGCTGTTCGAACTGTTCCGCGGGCATTCGGCGGTGGAACCATTCCTCGGCGTAGCGTCCTTCGTCGTCGGCGCGGGCGTGCTGTGCTTCGCGGTCGTGGTGTGGCGGCACACCGGCGCGCTCGCCGCATCGTTCGGCGAGCGGCTGGTGGCGGCGCAGGCGGGGGTGGGGCGACGCGAGGTTGCTTGAGGTTGCTCGAGCGCGCGACCCGGACTCCGCGTTGAGCAGCAGGCGTGTCAGATGCCTTCGCGCTCCATGATCTCGCGCACGTGTTCAGGGATGATTACTTCGTCCCGCTTCGGGAGCAGGGCGAAGCGCCCTCGCAGCCGCTGTTGCGGCAGATCCCGATGTTCAAAATGGTCCGCATACAGGTTGCATCATTACACTCGATCGGCACCAAAGCATCATCGAGCCATCCGCAAATGCGTTAGCCGTAAAGCGAGCATCATTGCGCGGCTACCGTTCCGTGCACGCCCGTTCGAGCCATGCCCACCCTGCCCAAGGCCGTCGTCCTTCTCAGCGGCGGCCTCGACTCCACCACAGTCCTCGCCATCGCGAAGAGCCGGGGCTTCGAGCCCTGCGCGCTGAGCTTCCGCTACGGCCAGCGCCACGCGATCGAACTGGACAGCGCCCGCCGTGTGGCGCTGGCCTTCGGCGTGAAGAACCACGTCGTCGCAGAGATCGACCTGCGCGTGTTCGGCGGCTCGTCGCTGACGAGCGACGCCGAGGTGCCGAAGGACCGCGCGGCATTGGAGACGCACGACGAGATCCCGAGCACCTACGTTCCGGCACGGAACACGATCTTCCTGTCCTTCGCGCTCGCGTACGCCGAGGTACTGGGCGTCGCCGACATCTTCATCGGCGTCAACGCGCTCGACTACAGCGGCTACCCCGACTGCCGCCCCGAGTACATCGACGCGTTCGAACGGATGGCCAACCTGGCGACGAAGGCCGGCGTCGAGGGCAGGACGAAGCTCGTGATCCACGCGCCGCTCGCGCGGATGACGAAGGCCGACATCGTGCGCGCCGGCGTTTCGCTCGGTGTCGACTACTCGATGACCAGCAGCTGCTACGACCCGGGCGCCGACGGACGGCCGTGCGGACGCTGCGATTCGTGCCGCCTGCGCGCGAAGGGCTTCGCGGAAGCCGGACTGGAGGATCCGCTTCGGGTGCGCTTCGGCGCGGCGTGAGCCGGCGCCGCGTTCGCGGCCATCGCGTGCCACGGCAACGCGCGAGCGGGGTGGGTGGGGCCCGCCTACCACCCGCGGAGTCCGCCTACCACCCGCCGCCGCCCCCGCCTCCTCCTCCGCCGCCCGAGCCCCCGCCGCCCGAGAAGCCCGAAGACGACGAACTCGGCGCCGGCACCGCGCTGGCGAAGGCGCCCTGCGCCGCGCCCATCGACGCCGACAGCGAGCGGCCGAAGCCGCCGCTGCCCGACCATCCGCGCCCGCCATGCCAGCCCGGCCGATACGCCGCGTCGAGCGACTCGCCCGGATGCGCGCGCGCGAACGCCGCCTCGAAGGCCTGCGACCACGGCTTCTCGAGCCCGAGCGCGATGGCGTAGGGAAGCAGGCGCTCGAAATTCGTCGTCGTGATCTCGGGCGCCTGCGGCAGGTTCATCCGCGCGGTCTCGGCCGTGCGCAGATACAGCTCGAGCCCCTCGATCTCGTCCATCACCTTGCGCCCTGCGGCCGTCGGCGCGCGCAGCAGATACCAGAAGACCGCGTTCAGCAGCCCGAAGCCGCCGACCAGCGCGAGCGGGAACAGGTTGGCGACGAGCGCACCGCGCATCGTCGAGCGCACGGCCTCGTCGAACACCAGGTCGCCGACGAACAGGGTCGACGCACCGAAGGCAACCGCGACGAACACGGCAAGCCGCAGGATCGCCCCTACGGTCCCCGCGACGCCGCGATGCCCGAACAGCGTGCGGATCGCGTGCGCCAGTGCCGATCCCGCGAACAGTCCGATGAACCCGGCGATCACGAGCAGCGTGATCTCGTTGTCTTCGAGCCGGCCGAAAGCGAAGACGAGCGCGAGACTCGCGCCGGTGAACAGCAATCCGAGCATGAACCAGCCGCCGTTGCGGCGGAAGAAGCGATCGCGGTTGTCGCGCTCGATCGCGTTGCGGAAGGCGGTCGCCTCGGCGGCCAGTCTCTTGCCGTGCTCGCGGTCGACGCGCACCGAGCCGCCTTCGCGATCGATCCACGAGAGCAGCGAGCGCTCGCCGGGGTCGAGCCAGGTGGCAGCGGTTTTCGACGCCGTTGGGTTCGTGCTCGCGTTCGGCGCCGCGTTCGTCATGGCTTCCCCCGCTGTCGCCTCGCGCGGCGTGCGCTCGAGCCGCAACCCGTCGCGATCGTCGAAGACGATCAGGCCCTTCACCGCGAGCGACACCGCGGTGGCCGTCCATTCGCGCCATTCGCCGCTCCATCCCCACTGCCGGATGTAGGCGGCGAGCGCCGGCGAGATTCCCGGCGGCGGATGAAAGAGCGGGATGATCGTGCCCTTCGGCGGATCGCGACCCACCGCGTTCCACGCCGTCAGGTAGAAGACGAGCACGGCGGCGAGCCCGAGCGCGGCGAGGATCGAGCGGCCGTGATCGAGGATCGTCCAGCGCCACTGCTGCAGTTGCGTGGGCGCGGCAACGACGCCGTCGGGCAGTTGAACGACGACGGTGAAGCCCTCGCCCGGCGCCAGCTCGCGCGTTGTGGCGAAGGCGAGCGACCCATCGTCCTTCGGCTCGACGCGAAACGCGGTGCCGCGCTCGCCATGGCGGCCGGTGAAGGCGGTCCAGCGCACCGGCTTCGCGTTGCCGGGCAGGCGAACGAGCGCGCCGGCTGAGCGGATCGGAAAGATCCACTCGTTGCCGGTGACGTTCCAGTTCAGCTCGACGTGATCGGGAAAGCTGCGCAGCTGCCGGCCCGTGCGATAGCGAAAGACGTAGCGCCAGGTTCCCGGCGGAAGCAGCACGTTCTCGTCGCCGGCGTAGATGCGGATGCCCTTCGCGTTCTCGCGCTCGTGATGCGGCTCGGGAGCGCCGTTGCGCAGCATGGCGAGCAGCTCGAAGTCGACGCGGCGCGTGCGGCCTTCGGCGTCGACGAAGGTCAGCGGAAAGTCCCGATAGATGCCGCGGCGGATCGAGCGCTGCTCGGCGCGGACGTCGATCGTCTCGGTGACGACGAGATCGCCGTCGGCGCGCACGTCGATCTCGGAGTGGAACGATTCGATGCGCTCGTCGGCGCAGGCGTGCGCCGGCAGCAGCGCCACGAGCGCGGTGGCGGCGAGCAGGGCGAGAAACGACGAAGCGCGCAACCTCATCGCGAGCGTCGCGGCGAAGGCGCTCAGGCCGTCTCCCGCGGCGGCGGCGTCGACCCGAACGACACGCCCGGCACCGCGCGATCGCGTTCGTCCTCGGTCTCGAAGAACTCGCGCTTGGCGAAGCCGAAGCTCGACGCCACCAGGTTGCTCGGGAACGACTCGACCAGCACGTTCAGGTCGCGCACCGTGCCGTTGTAGTAGCGGCGCGCCATCTGGATCTCGCTCTCCACCGAAGCGAGCTGCTCCTGCAGCTGCAGGAAGTTCTGGTTGGCCTTCAGGTCCGGATAGTTCTCGGCCACGGCGATCAGGCGCCCGAGCGTGGCCGAGAGCACCCCCTCGATCGGGCCGCGCGCGGCAACGTCGCCCGCAGGCGCGGCGCGCGCCTGGTTGCGCAATTCGGTGACACGCGCGAGCAGCTCGCGCTCGTGCACCGCGTAGCCGCGCACCGTCTCGACGAGGTTCGGAACGAGATCGGCGCGGCGCTTCAGCTGAACGTCGATGCCGCTCCAGCCTTCGGTGGCGAGCTGCCGGCTGCGTACGAGGCGGTTGTAGAGGAGCACCGCGTAGACGACGAGTGCGGCGAGGATTGCGGCTGCGATCCATCCCATGGCGGTCTCCGTGGGGAGGGGCGGGCTCGAGGCTCGACGGGAGTGCTCGTGGAGTGCGGGAGCGCCGAGGCGGAAAGTAGCACCTGGGGGTGGAGGGATGCCAGCGGTGTTTGGCGCCGAGCGCAGGTGCACGTCGTCGCGGTCGTTCGCGCTTGCGATCGGGGCGCCTCGCTCGTGGGAATCGGAAGTTTTTGGCGTCTTGATCGAGACATCGCCCGCAATGTCATAATGATTGCATTATGCGAGTCGTCCTCGACACCGACGTCGTCGTCGCAGCAATGCGTAGTCCGACCGGCGCGTCGGCTGCCCTGCTGGACGCCGCCATCGACGGAAGGGTGACCCTGGTCGCGAACGTGGCCCTGATGTTGGAGTACGAAGCGACCTGTTCCCGAGCGGAGCACTTATTGGCATCGGGGCTATCCCGCGAGCAGCTCACTGTCTTTCTGGACGGTGTCGCCGCTCTGATCGAGCCGGTCGGCTCCCACTTCGTCTGGCGCCCCATGCTTCGAGACCCGGGCGACGAAATGGTGCTCGAGGCGGCGGTGAATGGAGCCGCGCGCGCAATCGTCACGTTCAATTTGCGCGACTATGGAAATGATCCGGCCACCTTTGGTATCCGCGTCCTGTTGCCGCGTGACGCATTGAGGAGCCTGAAAACATGAGTGAAACGTCCACCTACCCCCTGCGCCTGCCGAAGTCGATCAAGGCGGCGGTCGAGAAGATCGCCCGCGAAGAAGGCATCAGCATGAACCAGTTCGTGGCGACCGCGGTCGCCGAGAAGCTTTCCGCGATGAACACCGCAGCCTGGATCACCGAGCGGAAGGACCGAGCCGATGTCGCTGCACTGAGGAAGATCCTTCGTCGCAAGGGAGGCGTCCCGCCACGCGAGGGTGACGAGAAGGAGTAGCCATGGCTGCGGCAGCACGAATACGATGCGCGGCCTGATCAGCAAGGACTGGGCTCGACGGTGATTCCGTCGTCTGCTGCTGAGCGGGGCAGCTGTTCTCCCAGTTGAAGCGTCCCGCTCCGCGTTGAGGTGCGTTTCAATCCCGGCTTGGCAGCCATTCATCGACTCCCGCTCGGAAGCCATTAAGATCCCCGCGAATCGAGGGTTGTCGCAGCCGCTCTGGTGAGTTTGCCTTGCCCGCTACGGCGGCCCAGCCAAAGCCGGGAGCCGGCGGCCGGGCTTGGGTGCGAGGCGATAGCAAGTGCGCTATTGGTGGGTCAATCAAAATCAGACTTTCCGGCAAGAAGTGCCAGGCGGGTATCTATGGTCGCCGAAGCGCAAAGCCAACCAAGCGCGAAACCCCTTCTACGACTTCATGCGTGAAGTCGCCCCAGGTGATCTGGTATTTTCGTTCGCCGACACTCTCATACGCGCTATTGGTCTCGCAGCGTCTCACGCATACGAGGCACCCAAGCCGCTGGAGTTCGGTCAAGTCGGTGCGCATTGGGACCTGATCGGCTGGCGCGTCGATGTTCGATTTACCGTGTTGAGGCTGCCGATAAGGCCATCAGAACACATGGCGGTGCTCGCGCCGCTTCTTCCAAGCCGCTATGCGCCGCTACTTCCCAACGGCGCTGGCTTGCAAAGCGTCTACCTCACGCATTTGCCAGAGGAACTGGCAGGTGCTTTGATTGACTTATTGGGTGCCGAGGCGCGAAATTTTGTAATGGGCTTTCAGCTGCCGCAAAGGGTACCGGTTACCGGGGCAGTCGGCTTAGCTGAGTGGGAGGAGTATGAACTCAGCAAGGTACGTTCGGATGTAACGCTGCCCGAGACGGAGCGGGAAGCGGTTGTGCTGGCGCGGCGAGGGCAAGGAATTTTCAAGCAGCGAGTTATGCGCATCGAGCGTGCTTGCCGAATCACTGGGGTGACGCGCGAAGAGCACCTGCGCGCTAGTCACTGCAAGCCGTGGCGCGATGCAACGAACGAAGAGCGTTTAGACGGCGAAAATGGGCTTCTACTTACGCCAACTATAGATCATTTGTTCGATCGGGGATTCATCGGATTTGAAGACAACGGGGACGTTCTCGTCTCGCCAGTTGCACATGCAGTTTCGTTGTTGCGTATGGGTATTAATCCGGAGAAAGGCCAGAACGTAGGCCCGTTTGCGACCGGACAGCGGAGATACTTGAGCTTTCATCGGGAAAACGTGCTTCTCAAGTCAAGGTACCTTGAGCATGCTGAATGAGCATCCGGTTCAAGCGGAATCGCGGCCCTGCGAGCGTGCTCAATAACAACGTGTGGAGGGGAAGATGGCAGGTGTACCGAAGAAAGTAAGCGAGAGACTGATTGCCGGCATCAAGAGATACCAGCCAATTCTGAACTCAGCACGAGCTCGCGATCTTGGAGAGGCGGATACCGGCACGATCGTGAAGGACATGCTCGCCGACGAGTTTGGCTACGACAAATACGCAGAAGTGACATCTGAGTTCGCGAGCCCGGGAACATACTGTGATCTCGCGATAAAGATCGATGGCACCCTCCAGACACTAATCGAAGTGAAGGCCATTGGCCTCGAGTTGAAAGACCCGCACGTCAAACAAGCGGTCGACTACGCGGCGAATCAAGGCGTCGATTGGGTGCTGCTAACGAACGGTATTTGCTGGCGGGTCTATCGGATGGTATTTGCCAAACCCATCGACATGGAACTCGTCATCGACATCGATTTCTGCGGCTTGAGCGGGCGCTCCACGACGGACCTGGAGCTCCTCTACTTATGGTGCAAGGAAGGATGGGTTCGATCGGTTTTGGGTGATTATCACATACAGAAGCAGGCGCTGAG
>CALCZN010000015.1:0-13372 GCA_937903095.1 uncultured Burkholderiales bacterium | reverse complement strand
GTTCAGCGCCGACAGGAACGACGCCATCGTGTAGGCGTGCGCGTAGTGCAGCTCGACGCCGTCGAATCCCGCTTCGCGCGCCCGGCGGGCGGCGGCGGCGAACAGGCCGGGCAGCACGCGCGGCAATTCGCGGATGTGCGGCAGCTCCGTATCGGTGACGCGCTCGCGTGCGCCCATGCGCAGCGCCTCCAGCTCGCGCGCGTCGAGTACTTCGGCGAGCCGCTGCGCGGGCAGCGCGAGCAGCGCGTCGCGCACCTGCGCTTCCGCGGCATCGGCGAGCCCGAGCGCGCGCCGGTGCCGGTCGGTGATCGCCAGGTGCCGGCCGAGGAATTTCGTCGGCTCGGGCCTGCGCCGGATCGACAGGAAGTCGATCATCTGGATGAAGAGCTTCGTTTCGCCGTCGCTCGCCTCGTGCACCGCGTCGACGACGCGCCGCAGCCCCGGCACGAAGCGGTCGTGGCCGATGCGCAGCAGCGGCCCGCTCGGCACGTCGCGGATGCCGGTGGCCTCGACGACGATCGCGCCGGGCCGGCCAGCCGCGAAGCGCGCGTACCAGTCGAGGTTGTCCTGCGTGACGAAGCCGTCGTCGGTCGCGCGCCACGGCACCATCGCCGGCACCCAGGTGCGCGTGGCGAGTTCCAGCGGACCGAAGCGCAGCGGCGAGAACAGGCGCGAGGCCAGCGCCTGCTCGCGCGACGGCCACTCGCCCGGCGCCGGTTTCCATTTGATCTTCTGCGGCGGACGCCACATGAGCCGTTTCCGTCGAAGCTGGAAATAGTTCGAGCTTAAACTATAGGCGGACCGAGTACCATCATCGGGGTACGCGGAGAACGACGACAACGGATCGAATGGACGAAGCTATCGAAGAGCAGGCCGAATCCCGGCAGAAGAACGTCGAAGCGCGCGTGTGGCTGCGAATGCTCGCCTGTGCGAACCTGATCGAGAGCGTGTTGCGCGAGCGGCTTCGAGGCGAATTCGACACCACGCTCGCCCGCTTCGACGTCCTCGCGCAACTCGCGCGTCCACCCGAACAACCCACGATGAGCGAGTTGTCGCAGCGTCTCATGGTGACGAAGGGCAGCATCACCGACGTGATCGGCCGGCTCGAAGCGGCAAGGCTGGTCGAGCGGCGACGCGACGCGGAGGACGCCCGCGTGCAGCGTGTGCACCTCACTGCGAAAGGGCGACGCATGGCTGCCGAGATGATTCCCGCGCACAACGAGTGGCTGGCGGAACTGCTGCGCGATTTCGGCGATCTCGATCTGAGCAGGCTCGACAGGCTTCTCGGTCGCCTGCGCATGGTGTTGCGCGCGCAGTTGCGGGAGTGATCCGCGGGCGGGTTTGATCTGTATCAAGCGTCCCCGGTGGCCGCCTTGCGCGGGGCGATGATCGAACCGGATAATGGTTTGAGCTTGAACTAAAAATTCACAAGGAGACGCTTCGATGGCGACCTCGAATCAGCGGCCGTTCGCCGGCCGGCACGCCGTCGTCACCGGAGGGGGCCGCGGCATCGGAGCCGCGATCGCGATGTCGCTGGCCTCGCGCGGGGCGACACTGTCTCTTCTGGGGCGAACGGCCGCGACGCTCGAAGCGACCGCGCGCCGAATCGCCGACGAGCACGGAACGACGGTCGGTGTCGAGGTGGCGGATATCGGCGACGAAGCATCGCTGTCGACGGCCATCGCGCGATGCGTAGCGCAGCGCGGTCCTGCCGGCATCCTCGTGAACAATGCCGGCATCGCCCCGTCCGCGCCGTTCCTGAAGAGCGACGCGAAGCTGTGGCGCGAGGTCCTCGACGTCGACCTGATGGGCGCGGTACATGCCGCGCGCGCCGTGCTCCCCGGCATGCTCGAGGCGGGCGGCGGACGCATCGTGAACATCGCGTCCACTGCAGGCCTCACCGGCATGGCCTACGTCACCGCCTACTGCGCGGCCAAGCACGCGCTCGTCGGTTTCACCCGCGCGCTGGCGATCGAAACCGCGCGCAAGGGGGTCACGGTGAACGCCGTCTGTCCCGGATATACCGAAACCGACATCGTCGGCGATGCGCTGAAGAACATCACCGGCAAGACCGGCCGATCGCGCGACGACGCGCTGAAGAGCCTCGTTGCGCACAACCCGCAGGCGCGCCTGATCCAGCCCGAGGAAGTCGCCGAAACCGTCGCCTGGCTGTGCAGCGACGCCGCCGCGTCGGTCACCGGGCAGAGCATCGTCGTCGCCGGCGGAGAGTTGATGCCATAGCCGGCGCCGCCAACCCGCTGATCCCCTCGCGTCGACCGACGCGAATCGCACAGGGAGAGTTCCGATGAAGCTTCTCGAGCCGATCATGATCAACGGCGTGCATGTGCCGAACCGCGTGATGGTTCCGGCGATGGTCACGCGACTGTCGGGCGAGGACGGGTTCGTCACGCAGGCGATCTCCGACCGCTACGTGCGCTACGCGCAGGGCGAAGTCGGCCTGCTCGTCGTGGAGGCGATGGCCATCCACGGCAGCAACGCCGGGCCTTTGCTGCGCATCGGCGACGACAAGTTCATCCCCGGTCTCAAGGAGATGAACGCGCGCATCCATGACACCTCCGACTCGAAGGTCGTGCCGCAGCTGATCCATTTCATGAAGATCTCGAAGTCGGGCTGGCGCCAGACGGTGGACATGCTCTCGATCGAGGAGATCGAGCGCATCATCGAGCAGTTCGGCCAGGCGGCGGCACGTGCGCGCGAGGCGGGCTTCGACGGGATCGAGCTGCACAACGCGCACGGGTACACCCTGGCCTCCTTCGTCTCCAGCGTGAACACGCGCACCGACGAGTACGGCGGCACGACGCTGGAGAACCGGCTGCGGCTGATCGGGCGGGGGATGGAGAGCGTTCGCCGCTACGTCGGAGACGATTTCCCGGTGGGCATCCGTTACCTGGCCGACGAATTCGTCCGCGAGGGCTACACGGTCGAGGACGCCAAGCTGATCGGCCTGCGCATGGCGCAGCTCGGCGCCGATTACCTGTCGCTTTCGGTGGGCGGCAAGTTCGAGGATGCCGTGCATACGCCGGGGCACGTCCTGCACGCCTACTCCGGATATTCGGGTGATCGCTGCATGCCGGGGGCGAAATATCCGCCGGCGCTGCACCTCGCCTACGCCGAGCAGATCCGCGCGTTCGTGCGCGGCAAGGGCTACGACGTCCCGATCATCGCCGCCGGCAAGCTGTCCGATCCGCGGGTCGCGGAGGAGGCGCTCGTCTCCGGCAAGCTCGACATGGTCGCCATTGCGCGCGGGCTGCTCGCCGACCCCGACTGGGTGCGCAAGGTGCGGCTCGGCGCCCTCGACCGCATCGTCGAGTGCGACTACTGCAACGTCTGCAAGCAGCTCGACGGCGCGCACATGCCGGTCACCTGCTTCCTGTGGCCGAAGGGGGCGATGCAGGCGCCTGGGGCCGACGATGCGGCCTCGGCGCCGAACTGGCCCGAAGGCAACGCGGGGATCACCGTCAAGGAAGGGCCGAACGGCCTGACGCTGAAGTGGAAGAAGGCGCAGGGCAACCCGACCTACTACGACGTCTACCGCGCCGACGACGAAGGCGAGATGCGCGTGGTCGACGGGGTGAAGACGACGATGTTCACCGATACGGGGTTGCTGGGCGGAATGAACTACCGCTACTACGTGCGCGCCTGCGATGCCACCGGCCACGCCAGCGCTCCGTCGGAGGTGGTGCACTACGCGCCGCCGCTGCCATCGGGAGCAGCGGTGCCCGCCGAGACGCTCGGCGTCGCCTGAAGTCACAGGAGCACGAGATGCTCGAAGGCTGCACGCCCTGGCCCGAGGCGTTCGCACGCCGCTATCGCGCCGAAGGCTACTGGCAGGGCATCACGCTCGGGCAGATGCTGGAGCGCTCGATGCGCCGGCACCCCGACAAGCTGGCCGTCGTCGACGGCGAGAAGATGGCCAGCTATCGCGAGCTGGTCGAGCGCTCCGACCTCCTGGCCGCGCAGTTCGCGCAACTGGGGCTGCGCTCGCGCGAGCGGGTGGTCTTCCAGCTGACGAACTCCATCGAGCTGCTCTACGCGTTCTTCGCGCTGCTGCGCATAGGCGCGATTCCGGTAATGGCGCTGCCGGCGCACCGGCTGACCGAGGTCGGTCACTTCGCGCGTCACGCGCAGGCGGTTGCTCATCTGGTACCCGCAGCAAGCGATCGTTTCGACTACGGCGCGCTTGCCGAGGAGGTGCGCGCCGCGGTGCCGTCGATCCGCCTGGTCGTCACCGCCGGCGCGCCCGCACGCGGGCACATATCGCTGTCCGCGTTGCTGGAGAGCGAAGCCGACTGGCAGGCGCTCGGGCGAGTGCGCGCCGACGCCTTCCACGACGCCGCCGACGTGGCCGTGATGATCCTGTCGGGCGGCACTACGGCGATCTCCAAGATCATCCCGCGCACGCACGACGACTACGTCTACAACTGCACGCAAAGCGCCGCAGTGGCCGGCTTCGACGAAAACACCGTGTACCTGGCGGCTTTGCCGCTGGCGCACAACTACACGCTCGCTTCGCCGGGGGTGCTGGGCACGCTCGCGCACGGCGGCACCGTCGTCATCGCGACCGACCCCGCCCCCCAGACGGCGTTTCCGCTGATCGAGCGCCACCGCGTCACGGTAGTGGCAGGCGGCGTACCGGTGGCAGCCCGCTGGCTCGCTGCCGCAGAGCATGAGCAATACGACCTGTCTTCGCTCGAAATCTTCATGAACGGCGGCGCGCGCCTGATGCCGGAGCTGCGCAGGCGCATCGAGGAGCGCTTCGGCTGTACCTACGTGGAGAGCTTCGGCACTGGAGAGGGGCTGCTCAACCAGACGCGGCTCGACGATCCGGAGGAGATCCGCTTTCACAGCTCGGGGCGGCCGGTTTCGCCGGGCGACGAGATCAAGGTCATCGACCCGGTCGGAAACGAAGTTCCCGATGGCGTCGTCGGTGAGCTGGCCGTGCGCGGGCCGTACACGGTGCGCGGCTACTACAATGCGCCCGAAGCGAACGCTTCGGCATTCACCGCCGACGGCTTCTACCGGCTGGGTGACGCCGTGCGCAGGGTCGACGGCTACCTGTATGTGGAGGGGCGCTTCAAGGACCTGATCAATCGCGGCGGGGGAAAGATCAGCGCCGAGGAAATCGAGAACCACATCGTCGCCCATCCTGCGGTCACGAACGTCTGCGTCGTTGCGATGCCCGACGAGCAGTTCGGCGAGAAGGCCTGTGCCTTCGTCATTACCCGGCCGGAGCGCACGCTCGAGTTCACCGAGCTGCAGGAGTTTCTCATCGGTCGCGGCATTGCCCGATTCAAGCTGCCCGAGCGCCTCGAGGTGCTCGATGCCTTCCCGCTCAGCCCGGCGGGCAAGGTGCTGCGCCGCGAGCTGCGGGCCCTGATCGTCGCTCGCCTGCAGGCCGAGCGCGACGCGGCGACGAACGCCTTCGCGCCGCGCGATTCGAACGATTCGAACGAGTTGCAAGGAGACACTCGATGAAACCACTGGCCCTCCTCGCCGCCGCGGCGGCAATCGCCGCCGCGGGCCTCGCGCACGCGCAGACCCCCGTGCGCATCGGCCTGCTCACCACGCTCTCCACTCCGGCCGGCTACATCGGCGAGGACGAGCGCGACGGCTTCCTGCTCGCGGTGAAGGAGGAAGGCGGCAAGCTCGGTGGCATTCCCGTGCAGGTGCTCGTCGAAGACGACGCGCTCAAGCCCGCGAACGCCAAGCAGACCGCCGACAAGATGGTGCAGGACGGCGTGCGCCTGTTCACCGGCATCAACTTCTCGAACGTGCTCGTTGCGGTGGCGCCGACCGTGCTCGATGCCGGCGGCACCTATGTCAGTCTGAACGCGGGTCCCTCCACCTACGCGGGCAAGAACTGCAATCCCGGCTACTTCTCGGTCGCGTTCCAGAACGACTCCTACAGCGATTCTGCCGGCCTGGCCGCCAACGAGCTCGGCTACAAGCGCATGGTGCTCCTCGCGCCGAACTACCAGGCGGGGCGTGACGCGCTCGCCGGCTTCAAGCGCACCTACAAGGGCCAGGTGCTCGCCGAGATCTACACGAAGCTCGACCAGTCCGACTTCTCGGTCGAGCTCGCGCGCGTGCGCGAGTTGAAGCCCGACGCGATCTTCCAGTTCCATCCAGGCGGCGCAGGAATCAATCTCGCCAAGCAGTACGCGAACTCGGGTCTGTCGCAGTCGGTGCCGATGCTCACGCCGATCTATTCGATGGATCGGCGCATGCTGGCGGCGGCGGGCAACGCGGGCAACGGCTACTACCTCACGGCGTCGTGGAGCGCGGACCTCGACAATCCGACGAACCGGCATTTCGTCGACGCCTTCGTCAAGACCTACGGGCGCGTTCCCACCGACTATGCGGCCACCTCGTACGACACGGCGCGGTTGATCGGCACCGGGCTGAAAGCGGTCGGCGGCGACATCGAAGGCAAGCGCGACGCGTTCCGCGCGGCGCTGCGCAAGGCCGATATCCAGTCCGTGCGCGGCAAGTTCCGCTTCGCCAACAACCAGCACCCGATCCAGGATTGGTACCTGCTGCACGTCGAGCCCGACGCCGCGGGCAAGCTCGGCTACAAGACCCTGAAGGTGATAGCCCCCGATCACGTGGATCCGCACGCGGTCGATTGCGCGATGTGACGCGCGGCGGCGACGCTCCGAGTTGCGCGAACGATGCTGCTGTTCGCCGAACAGACGCTCAACGGTGTGCAGTACAGCGCGCTGTTGTTCCTGCTGTCGGCCGGGTTGACGCTCGTGTTCGGCATCATGAACGTCATCAACCTGACGCACGGCTCGTTCTACATGGTCGGCGCGTTCTGCGCGGCGAGCGCGGCTGCCGCGACCGGCTCCTTCGCGGCGGCCATCGTCGCCGCCGTGCTCGGCGCCGGCCTGTACGGTTTCGTGGTCGAGCGGCTCGTCGTGCGCCATCTCTATCGCCGCGACCACCTCGACCAGGTGCTCGCCACGCTCGGGCTGGTGCTCTTCACGAACGAACTGGCAACGATCGTCTTCGGGCGCAGCCCGCCGTTCATGGACATTCCACCGATGCTGCGGGGCTCGATCGAACTGCTGCCCGGTCTTGCCTATCCCACGATGCGCCTGGCCTTCATCGGCGCCGCGGCGATCGTCGCGCTGGCGCTGTGGTTCCTGCTGCTGCGCACCCCGATCGGCATGCTCGTGCGTGCCGGAGCCGACGATCACGAGATCGTCGATGCGCTCGGCGTGGACGTGCGACGGGTCTTCCTTCTCGTCTTCGTGCTCGGCGCGCTGCTGTGCGGCTTCGCCGCGGTGATGTCCGCGCCGCTGCTCGCCGTGCAGATCGGCATGGGCGAGCGCATCCTGATCACCGCCTTCGTCGTCATCGTGATAGGCGGCGTCGGCTCCGTGCGCGGCGCGTTGCTCGGCTCGTTCCTGGTCGGCATGAGCGACGCCTACGGACGCGCGTGGGTTCCGTCGTTGCTTGCGGGGTTCCTGCCGGCGCAGCTGGCGGATCCGCTCGCCTCGAGCCTGATTTCCGCCAGCGCCTACATCCTGATGGCGCTCGTGCTGCTGTTCCGGCCTTTCGGGCTTCTGCCCGCGCGAATCTGATGCGCGGCGCTTCCGTCGTCGATGCCGATGCGCAGGCGGCGCCGGTCGCGACCGATCCCGTCGCGACCGCGTCCGCCCGGCGTGCTGCGCGCGCTCGCTGGCCGATCGTCATCGGACTTGTGCTGCTCGCGCTCGTGCCCGTCCTCGCGCACGCGCTCGACCAGTCTTTCCTGGTCAGCCTGTTCACGCGCTTCGTCGTGTACGCGATTGCCGCGGTGAGTCTCGACCTGATCCTCGGCTACGGGGCGCTGGTGAGCTTCGGGCATGCCGCCTTTTTCGGGCTGGGCGGCTACGTGATCGGCATCGTCGCGTTCCACACGGCCGACGGCTCGGGGCTCTTCGGCTGGGCAGGCACCGGCGAGGCTCTTGTGCTGTGGCCGCTCGCCGTCGGGGTCTGTGCGCTGGCGGGCCTGGTGGTCGGCTTCCTGTCGCTGCGCACTTCGGGCGTGCAGTTCATCATGATCACGCTCGCCTTCGGGCAGATGTTCTACTTCCTGCTCGTCGGGCTGATGTACTACGGCGGCGACGACGGGCTCGCGATCGACTCCCGCAACGTGCTCGGCGGAATGTCCCTGCGCGATCCCCGCGTCTTCTACTACCTGTGCGTCGCGTTGCTGCTCGCCTGGGCCTGGCTGTGTAGACGCATCGTCGGCTCGCGCTTCGGCATGGCGCTGCGCAGCCTGAAGCAGAATCGCCGGCGAAGCGTTGCGCTGGGACTGGCCCCGCTGCGTTATCCGCTGACCGCGTTCACGATTTCCGCCGCGGGGACGGGCCTGGCGGGTGTTCTGTGGGCGAATTACGCGCTGTTCGTCAGTCCCGACATGGCGACCTGGCAGAAATCGGGCGAGCTGATGGCGATGGTGATCCTCGGCGGGATGGGAACGATCTTCGGGCCCGTGCTGGGCGCGGCGGTGTTCCTCGGGCTGGAGCAGATGCTCACCGCGTGGACCGAACACTGGATGCTGTTGATGGGTCCGGTGCTGGTGCTCGTCGTGCTGTTCGGCAAGCGCGGCTTGTACGGGCTGCTCGCCGGCCGCGGCAGCGAGGGCTGAACGGGATGCGGCTCGCGCTGCAGAAGCTGTGCAGGTCCTTCGGCGCGCTGCGCGTGACGCAGGACGTCGACCTCGTCGTGGAGACGGGCGAACTGCACGCCCTGATCGGACCCAACGGCGCTGGCAAGACGACACTGATCTCGCAGATCAGCGGCGAGCTCTTCCCCGACTCCGGGGAGATCGTCCTCGGCGAGCAGACGATCACGCGAATGCCGGCGCATCGTCGCGCATCGGCCGGCCTTGCGCGCTCCTTTCAGATCAGCCAGCTCTATACCGAGTTCGATGCCGAGGACAACGTCGCCATGGCGGTGCAGGCGCGCCTGCCGGGCGGATTCGGCATGTGGCGCAACGCGCGTAGCGAGCCCGGGCTGCGGGAACCGGCGCGCGAGGCGCTCGCCCGCGTCGGACTCGGGCATCGGGCCGGGGTCCGCGTCAGCGAGCTTGCGCATGGCGAGAAGCGCCAGCTCGAGTTGGCGATGGTGCTCGCGCGCGAGGCGCCGACGCTGCTGCTCGACGAACCGATGGCCGGGATGAGCGCCGAAGAGTCGCGCCGGATGGCGCAACTGCTCGCGACGCTGAAGCGCCGCTACACAATCCTGCTGGTCGAGCACGACATGGACATCGTCTTCTCGCTGGCCGATCGCATCACGGTCCTCGTGTACGGGCGGGCGATCTTCACCGGGACGCCGCAGGAAGTCCGCGCGAACGCCGAAGTGCGCAACGCCTACCTGGGAAGCGACTGATGCTGCGCCTGCACGGCGTCGACGCCGGCTACGACTCGAGCCAGGTGCTGTTCGCGCTCGGCTTCGAGGTCGGCGAACGGCAGGTCGCGTCGTTGATCGGCCGCAACGGCATGGGCAAGAGCACGACGGTGCGCGTCGTCATGGGGATGCTGCCACTGCGCGCGGGAGGCATCGAGTTCGACGGACACGGACTGTCCGGCATGCAGCCGCATCGCATCGCACGCCTGGGCATCGGCCTCGTTCCCGAAGGACGGCGCGTATTCGGCTCGCTCAGCGTCGAGGAGAACCTGCTCGCGACGGCGCGTCCTGCAGTGCACGGTGCTCGCGGCTGGACCCTCGCACGCGTCTTCGAGCTGTTCCCGCGCCTGGCGGATCGGCGCATGCAGTCCGCGCGCACGCTGTCGGGAGGCGAGCAGCAGATGCTGGCGATCTCGCGCGCGCTGATGACCAATCCGCGCCTGCTGATCCTCGACGAAGCCACCGAAGGCCTCGCGCCGCTCGTGCGACGCGAGATCTGGGCCTGCCTGCAGTTGCTCAAGGCCGAGGGCCAGACGATCCTCGTCATCGACAAGAACCTTTCCGAGATGGCGACGCTCGTCGACCGGCATCACATCGTGGAGAAGGGAAGCGTCGTGTGGCACGGAACACCCGCGGAGCTGCAGGCGCAGCCGGACGTTGCCGAGCGATACCTGGGCGTGTAGCGAAGGGCAACGACCGCAGCGCCGCCGTGCGCCGCGGTCGGGCACCTGCGTTGCCCTTCCGTTGTCGTCGATGCGGCAGGACAACGGAGCGGCCATGAAGCACGAAAGCGGACGGCGCAACGGGCGTGGGGCCACGGCGCCTGGCGCCGGGAAGCGCAGCGAACGCGAGGCGCGCGGCGGGCGCGATGGACATGACGGGCGCGGCGAAGGCGGCGGGCGCGAGATACACGACGCGCGTGACGGACGCGCGCAACGCGACGACCATGGCTCGCGCGGGCAGCGCGGCGCCGCGGAGAGCGACACGACCACCGCTCCGGTCAGCGGCGGTTCGATGAGCGGCACCGGTGCTCCGGTGCGCAGCCGCAGCCACTCGGGAACGACGACGACCCCGGGAGCAGGTCCCAACCCGAATCCGATCGTCGTGCCCGACAGCAACGAGCCATGAGCACGAGCGTGCTCGCGTTGTCGCCCGGCGCCGGCGCCGGCCGGCTGCGGAATGCGGCATTTCCGCTCGCATAGCGGTTTACGCAACCCGAAGTGCTGCGTTTTGCAGCGCAGGAAAGCGCAAGTCGCGCCGCCGCCGGCACCGCGATTGCTGCAGTCCGGTTCGACTGCAGGAGAGGAACCATGGCCGACAGCACTCTCGATTACACCGGCGAGGAACCCGCAAAAACCGGCAAGGGCCACGGAGTGGGGTCGCTCGGCCCGAGCGACAGCTCCGATTCCGGTAGCGACATCGTCGGCGCGCCGGGGCTGGACGACGCGCCCGACGTGGGGCTGCGACGGGGAACGAACGAGGATCCCGACTCCGCCGGCACGAACACCGCCGGACCCGACGTCGGCGACGGCAACCTGTCGAGCGACAGCGACGCCTCGGGTACGGGTGAACGGGCGAGTGCCGGCCGCGATCCTGCCGAAACCGATCGCGACATCAACGTCGATCGAATCATCCCGGCCGATTCCGACCCGAGCACGGCCGATCCGCGCGACGACGTGGAGCGTTTCCGCGAATCGGGCGCGCTTGCCGACGCGGACGCGATCGGCGACGACGACGCGATCGGCAATCCGCGCGCGACCGACGACGAGAAGCTCGAGGACGAGGGGCTGCTCGACGAAGACGACAAAGACGACGAAGACGAACGATGAGAAGCGGTGAATCCGTGAACGTCGGGTCGGAACGGGCGCCGTGGCGCTGTGCGAGGCGCTGCGCCGGCCGGCGCAGCCCCGCCCGCTGCCTCACTTCACCGCGCCGACCGTGAAGCCCGCGACGAAGCGGTCGACAAAGAAGTTGTACAGCACCGCCACCGGAAGGCTGACGATCAGGCACGCGCCCATCAGCGATCCCCAGAAATAGACGTCGCCGCGCACCAGGAAGGTGGGAACGCCCACGCTCACCGTGTAGTTCGCCGAGGTGGTGATGAAGGTGAGCGCGTAGACGAACTCCTGCATCACCAGCGTCAGCGTGAAGATGACGACGGTGAGGATGCCGGCGGTCGATACCGGCACGACGACGCGCACGAAGGCGCGAAAGCGCGAAAGCCCGTCGATCATCGCCGCCTCCTCGATGTCGCGCGGGATCGACTTGAAGAAGCCCATCATCAGCCAGGTGCAGAAGGGCACCGTGAAGCTGGGGTAGACCAGCACCAGCGACCACAGCGAGTCCTGCAGGCCGAGGTTGCCGACGATGCGCGAGAACGGAATGAAGAGCAGCGTTGGCGGTATCAGGTAGGTGAGGAAGATGCCGATCGCCAGGCGCTGGCCCCAGCGCCCGGTGAGCCGGGCGAGCGCGTAACCCGCCGGCACCGACAGCACGAGCGTGATCGCGGTGACGAGCACGCCGACGTAGAGCGTGTTCAGGATCCACTGGCCGAACAGCGTGTCCTCGAACAGCACGCGCAGGTTCTCGAGCGTGGGCGGCAGGTTGAACACGAAGGGGTTGTGCCGCGTGTCCACCAGGTCGCGCGTTTCCTTGAAGGTGGTCAGCACCATCCAGTAGAACGGGAACGCGAGGAAGGCGACGAAGGCGGCGAGCACGAGCACGTGGCCCACGCGCGCGAGGCCGCGTCGCGCCGCGTAGTAGCCGTCGCTCGCCGCGCGCCTCATGCGACTTCCGCCTTGCGCGCCACGGTTAGGAAGACGATCGCCACCGCCACCAGCACCGGGAACAGGAACAGGGCGATCGCCGCGCCGGCAGCGAGGTCGCCGCCCTCGACGCCGGTGAAGAACGCGTAGCTCGCGATCACCTGCGTCGTGTCGAAGGGCCCTCCGCGCGTGAGCACGTAGATGACGATCAGGTCGGTGAAGGTGAAGACGATGCCGAACAGCAGCGCGACGAGCATGATCGGCATCACCAGCGGCAGGTTGATCAGGAACAGGTGCCGCCAGAAGCCGGCGCCGTCGACCTGCGCCGCGTCGTGGATGTCCTGCGGGATCGCCGACAGTCCGGCGAGGATGATCACCGTGGCCAGCGGCAGCAGTCGCCAGACGTCGACGAGGATGATGGAAGCCATCGCCAGGTGCGGCTGCCCGAGCCACACCGGCCAGGTGTCGGGGCCGAACACGTGCAGTGCGCGTGCGCTCCAGTTGATGATGCTGTAGACCGGGTCGAAGATCCACAGCCAGCCGATCGAGCCGAGCGAGATCGGCGCGACCCAGGGCAGCAGGATCAGCAGCCGCACGAACCACTTGCCGCGGAAATCGCGATACAGCGCCATCGCCAGCACCTTGCCGAGCACGACGACGAAGAACTGCGAGACGAGCGTGAAGACCAGCGCGTTGCTCAGCGACGTCCAGAACGTGGGATCGTCGAGCACGCGGCGGAAATTGCGCAGGCCGACGAAATCGAGCGCGGTGCTGCCCACCGTCGCATCGCTCAGGCTGTAGACGATCGCCAGCACGAACGGAAAGCCGACGAGCGCGACGATGTAGATCACCGCCGGCGCGAGCAGCACGCGGCCGAGCGCCGCCTCGTCGTCGAGCCAGTTCGTCCGCCAGCGCGGCGCATCGTCGGCGGCGCGCGCGAGTTGCGACGAACTCACGACGGCGCCGGGCGCGCCACGCCCGTCTGCGGATCGAAATAGCGGAAGTTGCGCCGGCACAGCGCGAACTCGTAGCGCTGCCCGCTCCCGATCGGAATGTCGATCGTCGACGGCAGGCGCGAGATCACTTTCGTTTCCGGGTTCGGCGCCTCGAGCGTCGCGTAGACGAGCCGGTCGGCGCCGAGGTTCTCGACGCGCGTGACCGTCATCGGCATCGGCGCGAGCGCCTCG
>CALCZN010000014.1:0-11977 GCA_937903095.1 uncultured Burkholderiales bacterium | reverse complement strand
GCGCGATGATCGGTCCGGTGTTCGGCGGCCTGTTCGTGACCTACTGGAGCTGGCGGGCCGTGTTCTTCGTCAACGTGCCGATCGGCATCGTCGTCATCGCGCTGGCCTGGCGCTACGTGCCGCACGATCGACCGAAGGCGAAGCAGGCGCGCGTGCCGATGGACGCCGTCGGCATGGCGCTGCTCGGCGTGGGCCTGCTGGCAGGGATGCTCGCCGTCAGCTACCTGGGCGAGCCGGGCGCGCAGCCGTCGTCTCTCTCCTTCGTCGCGCCGGGGCTGGTCGCGATCGCCGCGACGTGGCGGTTCTTCCAGCACGTCGAGCGGACCGCGCATCCGTTCATCGCGCCGCGCCTGATCCACGGACGCGGCTTCGGGGCGGTGAACCTCGTCAACACGCTCTACGGCGGCGTCACGACCGGAATCATGGTGCTCGTGCCGCTGTACGCGACGAACCGCTACGGGATCGACGCGCTCGGCGCCGCGACGCTGCTGATCGCGCAGGGCGCCGCGGCGATCCTCTTTTCGGTGCTCGCGGCGTTGCTGCTGCGTCGTACGGGTCATCGCCTGCCGCTGTACGCGGGCGGCATCGCGATCACGACGGGAATGCTGCTGCTCGCCGTCGCCCCGGTGGCCGGCGTCCCACCGTACGCGTGGCTGGCCGGTGCGGCCTTCGTCGTCGGTGCCGGGCGCGGATCGATCAACCCGGCCAGCCGCAACGCCGGGTTGCAACTCGCGCCCGAGCATTCATCGATCCTCGCCGCGCTGCGCACCGCGTCGCTGCAGGTCGGGTCGATCAGCACGGTGTCGGTCGTCACCGCGATCCTCGCCAGCGCCGCAGCTCCCGGCGATGTGCAGGCGCGCGTCTACGCGATCGCGGCCGTGCTGCTGGTGGCCGCGTTGCCGTTGATACGGCGCGTTCCCGAGCACCACGGTTCGTGGTAAACCGGTTCGAGCGGAACGTCCGCTGAAGGGAGGAACGTGCGCATTTCGCGTCGCAAGGCGTTGTCGAGCGCGCTCGCGCTCGGTGCGACGACGGCGCTGCTCGCCGGCCGGGTTCGCGGCGAACGCTCGTCGCCGCCGCCCGCCGATCGCATTCGCCCACCGGGCGCGCTCGCCGAAGCCGGATTCCTCGACGCCTGCGTGCGCTGCGGACTTTGCGTGCGCGCCTGTCCCTACGACGTGCTGCGCCTGGCCGATCTCGGGGAACGCGTTCCGGCGGGAACGCCCTATTTCGTCGCTCGCGAGCAGGCGTGCCGCATGTGCGAGGACATTCCCTGCGTGCCGGCCTGTCCGAGCGGCGCGCTCGTTCCTTCGCTCGTCGACGTGCGCGAAGCGCGCATGGGCGTGGCCGACCTCAGCGATGCCAAGCGCTGCCTGAGCTACAGCGGCGCGGCTTACTGCCACGCCTGCTTCCAGGCCTGCCCGGTCAAAGGGGAGGCGATCCACATGCAGCAGGGCCGCACCGCCGGGGGCGGCCTGATCCGGCCCGTCGTCGATCCCGATCGCTGCACCGGTTGCGGCCTGTGCGAGCAGGCCTGCGTCCTCGACGGCGAGGCCGCCATCACGGTACGGGCCAACCACGTTGCGCAGCGTTGAGCGACCTGCCGCCGTGCATGCCGCGAGCCTGCATCGCAGCCGCTGGCTGATCGCGCGCCGCGTCGTGCAGGTGCTGGCGCTCGCCGCCTTCCTGGCCGGACCCTGGGCCGGGCTGTGGGTGGCCCGCGGCACGCTCGCTTCGAGCGAATGGTTCGGCGTGCTGCCGCTGACCGACCCGTTCGTCGCGCTGCAGGCGCTGCTCGCGCATCGATCGCTGGCCTGGAGCGCACTGGTCGGAGCGGCTCTGGTCGCGGCGTTCTACGTCCTGGCCGGCGGCCGCTCGTTCTGCGCCTGGGTCTGCCCGATCAATCCGGTGACCGACCTCGCGGCGTGGCTGCGTACGATGCTGCGGCTGCCGAGCCTGCTGGGCAATCGCCGGCCCGACCGGCGTCTGCGCTACGCGGTGCTCGCTTTCTCGCTGGCGACCTCGGCGCTGCTGGGCAGCGTCGCCTGGGAGACGGTCAACCCGATCACGCTGCTGCATCGCGCGCTGCTGTTCGGCCTGGCCGGCGGCTACGGCGTTGCACTCGCCGTGTTCCTGTTCGACCTGCTCGTCGTGCCGCGCGGCTGGTGCGGTCATCTGTGCCCGGTGGGCGCGTTCTACGGGCTCATCGGACGGGCCAGCGTGCTGCACATGAGCGCGGCGCGCCGCGACGCGTGCACGCAGTGCGGTGACTGCTTCCGTGCGTGCCCCGAGCCGCAGGTGATCGCTCCCGCGCTGTACGGCGCCGCGCAGGGCCGCGCGCCGACGATCGTCAGCGCCGACTGCACGCGCTGCGCGCGCTGTCTCGACGTGTGCGAGGCGAACGTGTTCGACTGGGAGTGGCGGAGCGATCGTGCGCGCACGCGCTGACCTGGACGAGCGCGCGCGCGCCCGTATCCTGCTCGGCGTGTCGGCCGCCGCATTCCTCGGGCCCTTCACGCAGACGGTGTACGTGCCGAGCCTCGTCGAGATCGGCGCCGAGCTGCACGCGAGCACGCTGATGGTCAACCTGACCATCTCGGTGTACTCGATCATCTTCGCGATCAGCAGCTTCGTCTGGGGGCCGCTGGCCGACAGCCGCGGGCGGCGGGCGGTGCTGCTTTCCGGACTGGCGCTTTTCGTCGCCGGTTCACTGCTGTGCCTGCTCGCGCCTTCCTACGCGCTGTTCCTCGTCGGACGAATCGTCCAGGCCTGCGGCATCAGCACCGGGTCGGTGATCGCAGCCACCGTGATCGGCGACGTCTACGCGCCTGCGCAGCGGCAGCACGCGATGAGCGCGAACCAGCTCGTCGTCTTCCTCGGGCCGGTGTTCGGCCCGGTGATCGGCGGCTTCGTCGCCGGCTACCTGCATTGGCAATGGGCCTTCGGCGTGCTGATCGTCGCCGGCATGGTCGTCTTGCTCTACGACCGGGCCGTCGTGCCCGAGACGCTGCACCACGGCGGCGACGCCGGCAGCATCACCCTCGAACGCGTGCGCAGCGTCGTGCGCGACCGCGCCGCACGCGCGATCCTCCTCCTCGGCTTCGGACAGTTCTACGGCTACTACGTGTTCCTCGTGTTCCTGCCCCTGTTCGTCGAACGCTTCGGCCTGTCGACCGCGCAGAAGGGGCTCGCATTCGTGCCGCTGACGGCGGGCATCCTCGTCGGCATCGGCGTCGCCAGGCGCTGGCTTTCCCATTGGCCGAGCGAGCGGATCATCGGCATCGGCTCGTGGGCGATCGCCGCCACCGTGCTGGCGCTGTGGCTGCTCGTCCCCACCGGAACGCTCACCCTGTGGCTGCTCGCCGCTGCGATGATGCTGTTCGGCGTGCTGCTCGGCACCAGCCTGCCGGCGCAATCGACGCTGCTGGTGAGCCTGTTCAGTGCCAATCGAGCCACCGCGATGGGCATCTACAATTTCATGCGTTTCATCGGCGCCGCGTCCGGGCCGCTGCTGGGCGCGCTGGTGGCCGATGCCTTCGGCGACGCGGCGATGCTGGCGTCGCTCGGGTCGTTCCTGCTCCTGGCGGCGTACGTGATCCGGCGAAGTACGGCCGATGCCGGCCGCCGCGTGAGCATCTCTTCGTAAAGGGGACATCGTGTTCAAGCGTATAGATCACATCGAACTCGTCACGGCCGACGAGGAGCGCGCGGTGCGCTTCTACACCGAGGTGCTCGGCTTCAGCGTGCGCTCGCGCTTCACCGTTCCGGGCCTGAAGCTCGTCTATCTCGATCTCGGCGGCACGACGGTGGAACTGATGACCTTTACCGAAGCGCAGCCGCAGCCGCGCGCCGAGGGCGAGCGCCTCGGCTACCGGATGATGGCGCTCGAGGTGGACGACATGCAGGAAGCGCTCGACGCGTTGAAGGCCAGGGGCGTCGAATGCACCTGGGGGCCGCTCGTTCGTCCGGCGTATGCTCGGGCGGAGATCCGCGACCCGGACGGCAACTCGATCGAGCTTCGGCAATGGATCGAGCGCTGATCGCAGATCGAATCGACGCAGGCGCGAAATGGACAAGCACGTGCAGATCGGGCGGGCGCAGCGCTTCCGCGCGCTGCACGATCGCAGACGGGTGCTGCTGCTTCCCAATGCGTGGGATGCCGGCAGCGCCCGCGTCTTCGAAGACCTGGGCTTCGACGCGATCGCGACCACCAGCGGCGGCGTCGCCTGGTCGCTCGGATACGCCGACGGCGAGCATGCGCCGCTCGAAGAGGTGATTCACGCGATCCGTCGCATCGTGCGCGTCGTGTCGCTGCCCGTCAGCATCGATTTCGAAGCGGGCTACGGGGAGTCGCCCGCCGCGGTGGCGGACAGCGTACGCGCGGTGATCGATGCCGGCGCCGTAGGCATCAACCTCGAAGACGGCATCCGGCACGAGCGCCTGCGGGAGATCGACGACGCCGCGCAGCGAATCGCGGCCGCGCGCCAGGCCGCACGCGATGCGGGCGTGCCGATCGTCGTCAATGCGCGCGTCGATGCGTGGGTCATCGGCGGCGAAGCCGGGGTCGCCGAGCGTTTCGACGAGGCGCTGCGTCGTGCGCGCGCGTACCTTGCCGCAGGCGCCGACTGCGTCTATCCGATCGCACTCGCCGATCGGGACACGATCGCGCGGTTGTGCGCGGAACTCGATGCGCCGATCAACATCGGCGTGTGGCCCGGAACGCCGGACGTGGCGACGCTCGGCCGCCTCGGCGTGGCCCGGGTCAGCGCTGCCACCCGCCTGGCGATGCTCGCATTGTCGAGCGCGCGCGAGGCGGCGCGGGAGTGGCGCGACAGCGGGCGCTTCGATCCTCTCGATGCCGGCTTCGGCTATCCGGATCTGCAGCGACTGTTCCCGAAATCGTGAACACAGGAGGTACTCGATGCAACAACGTCTGGACTACAAGCAGGCGTCGCCCGCCACGTTCAACGCGATGCTCCACACCGAGCACCAGGTCCACAGGAGCGGCCTGGAGGAATCGCTGCTCGAACTGGTGAAGTCGCGCGCCTCGCAGATCAACGGCTGCGCCTGGTGCCTCGACATGCACACGAAGGACGCGCGCGCACGAGGCGAGACCGAGCAGCGCCTGTACCTGCTGCCGGTGTGGCGCGAAGCGCCGTGCTACACCGAGCGCGAGCGCGCAGCGCTCGCGTGGACCGAAGCCGTCACGCTGATCGCCGACACGCACGACGTATCCGACGAGGTGTACGAGCAGGCGCGCGCGCATTTCGACGAGAAGTCGCTGGTCGACCTGACCCTGGCGATCGTCGCGATCAACGGCTGGAACCGGATGAACGTCGCCTTCCGCACGAAGGTGGGCGACTACGTCAGTCCGCATGCGAAGGCGGGCTGAGACGCACCGACATCTTCCCTTCATCGTCGCTGCGTGCATCGGCGCGACTGCGCTTGCCGTCGCGCTGTTCCTGCACGCGAGGATCGCCTATTCCCTCGGCGCGAATGCTTTCTTCGCTACTTACCTCGCGCTCGTGCTGAACCAGATGCCGCAACTGACCAGCGACTATCTGAGCCGGAACGCCAGCGCCGCCGACCTGCCCGTGCGCGTGATCTTCGTCGTGACGTTCCTGGTGGTCTGCGTCGCCGTCGCGTCGCTCTTCCAGCTCATCAACGGCAAGGGCGATCCGCACCCGATGGAACTGCTTCTTTCCTCGATGTCATTGCCGCTCGGCTGGTTTACGATCCATGCGATGTTCGCGCTGCACTATGCGCACGCCTACTGGATGGACGACGGTGGGGATTCCCGCGAAGGCTCGCAGCAGCGTAGCGTTCCCGCCCGCGGGCTGCTGTTCCCCGGGGAAGACAAGCCGGAAGGGTGGGATTTCCTCTATTTCTCCGCGACCATCGGCATGACGTCCCAGACCTCCGATACCGGCATCGCTTCGACGCGCATGCGACGCATTGCGACCGTGCACTCGATCTCGTCCTTCTTCTTCAATACGGTGATCCTGGCTGCCGCGGTGAACCTTGCGGTCAGCCTCGGAGGATGATCCCGATGACGGAGCCGCTCGCCGATCGAAACGTCGTCGTCACCGGTGGGGAAGGCGCGCTGGGCGCGGTGGTGGTCCGCCGACTGCTGCAGGCGGGTGCGATCTGTCACCTGCCGAGTCGTCGATCCGGCGCCTCGGCGCCCGCGCCTGGCCGCGTGCACGTCACTGGCGGCGTCGACCTGATCGACCAGGCGGCGGTCGACCGCTTCTACGATGCGCTGCCGCCGCTCTGGGCCTCGGTGCATCTGGCCGGCGGCTTCGCGATGGCTGGCGTCGTCGAGACGACGCGTTCGGATTTCCTCCGGATGATGGAAACGAACGCGCTGACCGCGTTTCTGTGTTCGCGTGCGGCGGTACGCGTCATGCGCCGGACCGGCAGCGGCGGGCGGATCGTCAACGTCGCGGCCCGGCCCGGAATCGACCCGCGCAAGGGCGCGCGGATGGCGGCCTACGCCGCGAGCAAGGCCGCGGTGGCGGCGCTCACGCTCGCGCTTGCCGAGGAGTTGAAGGGCGATCGCATTCTCGTCAATGCGATCGCCCCTTCGACGCTGGATACCGCTGCCAACCGCCGGGCGATGCCCGACGCGGACACGTCGAAGTGGCTCACGCCCGAGGCAGCGGCCGAGGCGGTGCTGCAACTGATCTCGCCCGCCAACCTCGAGATCAGCGGCGCGGTGCTGCCGCTTTACGCCCAGGCGTAGGGTTGCGTGCGGCCCCGACGGCTGGAAAGCCGCGTCCGCGAGTGCAGCTATAATCCTCTTACTGAGTAAGAGAAGACTATGTCGACTGCCACCGTATCCGAAAAGGGCCAGGTCGTAATCCCTGCGGAAATCCGAAAACTGCTCGGCATCGCACCGGGCACCCGACTCGACTTCACCATCGAAGGGCAGAGCCTGCGAGTCGAGGTAACGCGTCGTTCCGCCCCTACTCGGCTCGAAGACGGCTATGGCCTGCTGGTCGTCCGCGAGCCGGGCAAGCGTCGCCTGTCCGAGTTCGACGTTGCAGCCGCGATGCGGGAGCGCGGCAAGTGATCAGCGTCGATACGAACGTTCTCGCGCGCTTCTACGTCGACGATCCAGGCGATCCGGAGGCGCGCAAACAACGGCCGGTTGCGCGCAGTATCATGCAGCAGCCTTCGATCTTCGTTCCGATCACGGTCCTGTTGGAACTCGAGTGGGTGACGCGCGCGTTCTACGAGTTCTCGCCGTCGGATTTCGCCTCGGTGGTCAACCACCTTCTCGGCCTGTCGAATGTCGTCGTCGAATCGCGCTCCGCCGTGATGGCCGCTATCGACGCCCACGTTGCCGGCCTCGACTTCGCCGACGCGCTTCATCTCGGTGCGAGCGCGCATTGCACCTCGCTCGTCACCTTCGACGACAAGGGCTTCGTGCGGCGAGCAAGGCGGCTCGGTCTGCAACCCGTGGTCGAGCTTGCGGGGCGATAGCAGCGATCCACATCCGCGCGCTTCCTCGCTGCCCCCAGGATCTCCAGTCATCCTGCGTTGCCATCGCCCACTACCGGCCCACGCGCGCGTGGCGTTGCGGGCCGCGGCCGATGAATCACGGCCGATTGGCGAGAACCTCGCGCGCCACTCCGGCGGCCCCGATGGCGTCGGGCCAGCCGGCATAGAGCGCGAGATGTGTGTTCATGGGTGAAGGGCTATCAGCGCGGTGGCTGCGGCACGCGCTGGCTTGCCGCACGCTCCCAGAAGCGCACGGCGTCGTCGATCCAGCCCTGCGCCGCGGTCCCGGTACCGAGACCGAAGCCATGGCCGAGTCCCGGCACCTGGCGGTACGCCACCGTCACGCCAGCGCGTTCGAGAGCACGCAGCCTGCGCTCCATCACGGCCGCAGGCGAGATCCTGTCCTGCTCGCCGCCGACGACGAAGGTCGGCGGTTCGCCCACCGAGGTGTCGGCGTGGCCGGTGTAGGCCATCACGACCGCGGCGGGCCGGGGGCAGGGATCACTGCCGAAGCGGGCAGTGCCGTGTGAACCGATGGACGCCGCCATCCGGGCGCCGGCCGAACTGCCCCACAGCGAATAGCCGTCGGTGCTCACCTGCAGCGTCGAGGCGTGGCGAAAGATCGTCGACAGCGCCGCGGCAAGGTCTTCGGTGGCAGCCGTTGCGCCTTGCTCGACCCGGTAGCGCAGCACGAACGCGTTGAAGCCGTGCCGGTTGAGGGCCAGTGCATAGGGCAGTCCCTCGTGGACCACCGCAACGTACGAGAACCCGCCTCCCGGCGCGATGACCGCAAAGGGCGCTCCCGGCCGGCCGCGCAGGAAGATGAGGCCCGTATCGGCCTTTCCCGGGGTGCGCGCCTTCTCGGCCGGCGTGTAGATGTCGATGAACGCCTGGTGCCCCGCCCCCAGGTCGTCGATCAGCCGGTTCAGCCCTGCGGCGATGTCGCGCGCATCGACCTGCGTGTGGTACGGCAGCAGCGACGCGAAGTCGCCGAGCCGGGTCGTGCGGTCGACCTCGACGTCGGTGCGCGGCAGTAGCAGCCGGGCGAAGCCGGTCAGTGCCGGATGGTCCAGCAGGTCGCCCAGGCTGTCCCCGGGACCGAGGTGGGTTGTCGCGTGCCGCCCAGCCACCTGCCAACTTCATCAACGCTTCAGCGGCGCTTCGACGCCGGTGGCCGCCAGCACCGGCGGCGACAGCCGCGCGCCGCGGATCGGGATCGCCGCGATCGCCGCATCCAGTTCGGCCAGTTCCGCGGCGGTGAAGCTGATCGTCGCGGCGCCGACGTTCTGCTCGAGGTGTGCCACGTTCGTCGTTCCCGGGATCGGCACGATCCACGGCTTGCGTGCCGTCAGCCAGGCGAGCGAGACCTGCGCCGGCGTCGCGTTCTTGCGCCTCGCCCAACTGCGCGCCACCTCGACCAGCGGCAGGTTCGACGGCAGGTTCTCGGGCGCAAAGCGCGGCACGCTGGCGCGGAAGTCTTGCTCACCGAAGCGGCTGCCGGCGCTGATGGTGCCGGCAAGGAAGCCCATGCCCAGTGGACTCCACGGCATGAAGCCGATGCCAAGCTCCTCGCACAGCGGCAACACCTGCGCCTCGGGGCCGCGCCACAGCATCGAGTACTCGTTCTGGATCGCCGCCAGCGGGTGCACCGCATGCGCGCGGCGGATCGTCTGCAGCCCGGGCTCGGACAGGCCCCAGTGCAGCACCTTGCCCTGTGCGACAAGATCCGTGATCGTCCCGGCCACGTCCTCGATCGGCACCTGAGGATCGACGCGGTGCTGGTAGAGCAGGTCGATGCGTAGCCGCCGCAACTGGGCCTCGACAACGCGCCGGATGTGGTCGGGGCGGCTGTTGGTGCCGCCACGCCGCGCGCCGGTCTCCGGGTCGACGTCGAAGCCGAACTTGGTCGACACCACGACGCCGTTGCGCCTGCCCTGCAGAGCCTCGCCGAGGATCTCCTCGGACATGAACGGACCGTAGACCTCGGCGGTGTCGAACAACGTCACGCCCAGGTCCACGGCGCGGCGAATCAGCGCGATCGCCACGGCGCGGTCGGTGCTGCTGGCATACAGATCGTTCACCGCCTGCGGGTGGCGGCCCGGATGCCACTGACAGCCCATGCCAATCGGGAAGACATCGAACGGCCCCAGCCGGCGGCGCGCGGCGGATCGGGTATCCGGCGCCGGCCCGTCCGCAGCAGGGTGGGTTGAAGTGGTCGTGGACGCGGCACAAGCCGACGGCAGCCACGGCGCCACGCCCAGTGCGGCAGCGGCAGCCAGCCATTGGCGACGAGGGTTCGGGTCCACGAGTTCGTTCATTTCGCGCTCCTTCAGATGTCGAGCCGGCGTTCGGCCATCCACTTGACGATGGCCGGATCGCGGTGCGAGAAGAAGGCGCTCTGGCCCGTCTCCAGCGGAGCGATGCGCGCCATGTCCTGTTCGTCCAACTCGAAGTCGAACACGGACAGGTTCTCGACTATGCGTTCCTTGCGGACGGACTTGGCCAGCGCGACGACACCGCGCTGCACCAGCCAGCGCATCACGACCTGCGCCACCGACCTGCCATGTTTGCGGCTGATGCCGACGAGCGTCTCGTTGGTGAACAGGTTGTTCCGTCCTTCGGCAAACGGCGCCCAGGCTTCGGGTTGGACGTCGTTGTCGCGCATGAACGCGACACTCTCGGCCTGCTGGTGGAAGGGATTGATCTCGATCTGGTTGACCGCCGGCGTGATCTCGTTGAACGCCTTGATGTCCATCAGTCGGTCCGGGTGGAAGTTGCTGACGCCAATCGCGCGCAGCTTGCCAGCCTTGTACGCCCGCTCCATCGCCCGCCAGGCGCCGTGTACATCGTTGAACGGCTGGTGGATCAGGTACAGGTCGAGGTAATCGAGCTGCAGCTTCTTCAGCGACCTGTCGATCGCCTGCTGCGTGCGCTCGTAGCCCGCGTCCTGCACCCACAACTTGGTCGTGACGAACAGCTGCTCGCGCGGTACGCCGCTGGCGCGCAGGCCGCGGCCGACCGCCTCTTCGTTCATGTAGGAGGCCGCGGTATCGATCAGCCGGTAGCCAACGTCGATCGCGTCGACGACGCTGCGCTCGCACTCGGCGGCGTCGGGAATCTGGAAGACGCCGAAGCCGACGATCGGCATCCGCAGTCCGTTGTTCAGGGTGACGTGATTCATGGGTCGACACTCCGGGGCAAGGCAGTCGATGCAGTCTAGGAGCCCCATTGGCATCTAACTAGACCCTGATCTATTGATTCATTGGCAAGCCAGACATGACAATCCGCCACAGGGAGCGGTGTCATGGCCATCAACGAACTGCGGTCCATCTCGATCTTCGTCAGTGCCGCCGAGCTGGGCAGCCTGCGCAAAGCCGCCGCCGCACAGGGCATCACGCCACAGGCCGCGAGCCAGGCGCTGGCCCAGCTCGAACGGCAACTGGACGTGCGCCTGTTCCATCGCACGACGCGGGTGATGTCGCTTACCGACGAAGGCCGGCAGTTTCTGGAGGAATCCCGGCCGGCATTGCGCGGCCTTCAGCGGGCGATGGATCGCGCCGCGCGCGCCCGCGAGGACATCACCGGTCCGCTGCGCATCGTCGGACCGAGGTCGACCTTCCAGCGGGTGCTGTGGCCGCTGCTGGACGAGTTCTGCGCGCTGCATCCCGGCGTGATCCCCGACGTTCAACTCGAGGATCGCGTCGGCAACTGGGTCGAAGACCGCGTGGACGTGGGCTTTCGTCTCGGCGTGTCAGCGCACGAAGGTGTGATCGCGCGGCGGTTATTTCCGGTGCAACTCGTGATCTGCGCGGCGCCGGCCTACCTGCAGCGCCACGGCGTGCCCGACAGCCTGAGCGCGCTGCAGGGGCATCGCTGCAGTGTCTTCCGAAACCCCGGCACCGGCGCGGTCGTGCCTTGGCGGGTGAGGGTCGGCGACGATGTGGTCGAGCAGCCGGTCGTCCCCGCGATCTGCAGCAACGACGAGATCCTGGAGTTGCAGGCGGTGCTTGCGGGCGCGGTTGTCGGGCAACTGGCCGGCGTGACGGCCGCGCCGTTCATCCGCTCCGGACAACTTGTGCCGCTGCTGGTCGACCACGTTCCCGACCACGCCAGCTACTTCGTCTACTTCGGCAGCCGCACGTCGCAGCCCGCCCGAGCGCGCGCGTTCATCGATCTGACTGTTGAACGGCTGGTCGGCAACAGCGAGTACGTGCTGACGCAGGCCGAGCTGCGGCCGGCTGGCCAGAAGGCGCGACGGCGCCGCTGATCGCTGGCACAAGTACGCGCAGCTGGGCGCAGACCGCGAACGCGAATTCAGGGTGCTGTCGTCACGCCTGCCCTTCGACCTGAACTTCGAGCGCCATCGGCGCTCGTCATTTAGTCAGCAGGTACTTCGACGATGAGAGAGACTGAAGGCTGGTGGCCAAGGGCGGAATCGAACCACCGACACAAGGATTTTCAGTCCTCTGCT
>CALCZN010000013.1:0-4385 GCA_937903095.1 uncultured Burkholderiales bacterium | reverse complement strand
GCCGCCAGGTCGTCCGGATTGCCGGCGACCCGATCGAGCAGGTCGTCCGACGGCGGCTCGAGACCCTCCTTCATTTCGCGCTGCGCGCGCTCGATCAGCGCGGCGACCTGCGGATCCTGTTGCGCCGCCGGCGAGACGAGTTCGAGCTGCGCCTGCGCCGCGCCCGGATCCTTCTGCTGCAGCAGCAGCTGCGCGTACATCAGCCGCGCGTTGTCGTTGCCCGCATCGATCGCGATCGCCTTCTTCAGATGCTGCTCGGCGGCCTCGATCTCGCCGCGCTCGATCGCCTGCAGCGCCTGCTCGACCTCGACGTCGCCGGGGTTCGGCAGCAGCCGGTCGATGAACTCGCGCAACTGCGTCTCGGGAACGACGCCCTGGAACTGGTCTACCGGCTGGCCGTTGACGATGCCGAAGACGGTGGGGATGGAGCGGATGCGGAAATGCTGCGCCAGCTCGGGTTGCGCGTCGGTATCGACCTTCACCAGCACGAAGCGGCCGCCGTACTGCTGCTCGAGCCGCTCGAGCATCGGGCCGAGCGTCTTGCAGGGGCCGCACCAGGGCGCCCAGAAATCGAGCACGACCGGCGTGCGCATCGACGTGTCGAGCACGTCGGCCTGGAATCGTTCGAGGGTCGTCTCGATCATCGTCGTGGTCCGTCGGTGCGTCGTGTACGGCCGGGGAGGTGTACGCCGCGCCGGTCGTTCATTGCGACACGCGCGTGGTTCCGCGCGCGGGATCGGTGATGATGCGAACGCGCTGCCCGGGCGCGAACTGCTCGCCGCCGGCCTCCTGGACCACCGCGAAGGTGTTGCCGCTGTCGGTGCGCACGGTGATCTCCAGTGCCGGCCGATCGCTCAGCGACTGTTCCGCGTGGCTGCCCAATACGCCGCCTGCGACGGCGCCCAGCACGCCGGCGACGATGCTGCCTTTGCCGCCGCCGATGTTCGAGCCGGCTACGCCGCCGACGACGGCGCCGGCTCCGGTGCCCACGCCGGTCTGCTGATCGCGTTCGAGCCGGACTTCGCGGATCGCCTGGATGACGCCGGTCTGCACCTGCATCGGCCGGCGCGCCTCGCCGGCGGTGTACGTATGACCGGCGGTCGACGGCGCAGCGCAGCCGGCGAGCAGCACTGCCGCCGCGACGATCGCGCCGGCCAGCATTTCCCTATGGAGCATTCGAATTCCCTCTCTCGCAGGAGAGTCGAGGATGAGATGGAACGCCGATTATGTCAGGGGCTGCGGCCGGGGCGCGCGCCGAGGGGCGGGCGGACGTTGGCGCTTGCCCGGCAAAGCCGCGCGACCAGCGTCCGCCGCACTCGCTGCGACCCATGCGAAGCGCCTGACGAGGTCGCGATGCAAGGGGCGTACCGACGCGAGCGACGCGAAGCCGTGCTAGGGAACGGCGCTGGAGACAGCGACTGCCGTGCCGGTCTGTGCCGGCGACGCGGTAGCGAGCAGGGCTGATTCGCGCAGCTCGGCGCCGGCCATCACCAGGCCGACAACGAGCGCAATCGGCGCGGCGGCCTGCACGCAGGCATAGAGGAACTGGTTGCGGGATTCGCGGTTGCGGAGAAACGCAAGGAAGATCGTACTGACCGGGCGCCTTGCGTTGTCCCCGTGCTGGGAAGCACGGATCGACATGGGGACACCTCTGAGGAGACAGCCGCGGCAGCCTTCGCCGGATGCGATCCCGCGCCGGTTCGTCGGCGCCGCAAGCTGTTGCAATCATACCACAGAGGGGTACGCTCCGCGGGCGCTGGCGCTCGGGCGCCGGGGCCGGGGATCTGGTGCCCGCGCTCGGGGGGGCCGCGCTTTGGGCCACGCCGCGCTCCGGGAGGCGTGCCGGGTTTCGGGAGCCCGCGCCGCGCTTCGGGGCTGTGCCGCGCTTTGGAGACGGCGCCGCGCTCCGGGGGCACCGCGCCGCGCTCGGGGGATCGCCCCCGCTACAAACTGAAGCGTTCTCGTTCGTGGAATCGATTCCACGAGCCGAAGCGCTACATCTTGCAGCGCGTGCTTCGTCGATTTGCCGGCGTGACAATTGCGCCCCGCGGAAGAGCGGCGCCGGCGCCCTTCCAGCTTCCAGGAGTGGGCGCGCCCAAACGGCACCAACACCACCAACGACGCTGGCGACCCAACCAACGCCGGCGCGCCTGAACGCTCTCGCGGCCAGCGCCGAACGAAATGCGCGGAACTCGCGCATTTCGTCCGATGGGATCCTCATCTCTAACAGAACCGCGCGGAAAGCGCGCGTTTCCCACCGCGCCGATCCACCGATGACGGAAAGCGCGTGGTAGGCGCGCGTTCCTGGCCGCATCGATCGGCTCCTTCGCGCGACAAGGTACGCCGCGTTACGGATGCAACCGGCACGAATGCAACCGGCCCAGCGCAAGCTCCGGCGCCGGCTTTACCCACACCCGCTGCGCCAAGGCGCGCGGCGTGCTGCACAATGAGCAGCTTCCGCGTCCGCCGCGCCCCATTTCGTTCAGCGCGTGCAGGCGCCGGCGCGACGGAGGTCGCAACCGCGATGGAATCGCCGACTGCCACAGTAAGCATCCTCGTGCTCGACGCGAGCGGCACGCCGCGCCGCTGGATCGGCATCGAGGATGCCGTCGGCTACTACTACAAGGAACAGGTCGCCTGGGACCTCGGCCGGCATGCGTTCACGCTGCACGGCGGAACGAGCCGTGCCACCGGCCTGCGCTCGATGCTCACGCTGCGCTCGATCGTCGCCGTGCGCGGCGACGCCTCACGACGGGCGCGCTTCCATCCGGTGCCCGCGCTCACCCGAGAGATGCTGTTCGCGCGCGACCGTTTCGTCTGCGCGTACTGCGGCGGGCGCTTCCGCCACAGCGAACTCACCTGCGAGCACGTGAAGCCGCAGAGCCGCGGCGGGCGCGACACGTGGACCAACCTCGTCAGCGCCTGCAAGCCGTGCAACCTGCGCAAGGGCGGCCGCACGCCCGGGCAGGCGCGCATGCCGCTGCTGTACGTGCCCTACGTGCCGAACCTGCACGAAGCGTTCATCCTGCGCAACCGCCGCATCCTGGCCGATCAGATGGAATTCCTGATGGCCGGCGTGCCGCGGCACTCGCGGCTTCACGAGGAAGAGCGGACTCTGCCGGCGTGAAGCGCCCGTCCCTCGATCACCGTTCCTTCGCTCCGATCCGGGTCGTCGTCGCAAGCCGCTCGGCAGGGTCGATCCGTGGCATCGTCGCCCGGAAATCCGTCCTGATCCATTCCTCGCTCCCGATGCCGTCGGGAGGCGTCGTCAGGGCGGCCGGATAGCGCCGCACGTCGACCAGCATGGTCTGCCGTGGACGCGGCGGACAGTGCCGTAGGCGGTCTCCTGCGCGGCCTGGTGGCCCTTGCCGCGGCTCATCTCGACTCGTCCGGCGGGGCCTTCGAAGCTCGAATGCTCGAAGGCCGCCGCGATCTGCTCCTGCGACGGCCGCGTTCCGCCGTTGGCAGCTTGCGCCTTCTCCCACGCACTCTTCACCCCGAGGATCGCCTGCGCCATCTTGTACGCCGGATAGGTCGGCGGAACCGAATAGCACTTCCGATACGCATCGCGGAACCAGCGATGAAGCGCCGTGTCGGGCGCGAACATCGCGAAGGGACCGCGCGCGCCGACGATCGTTCCGTCGGGCATCCGGCTGCCCAGTCGGGTGATCGTCGGGCCGCCGGCCGTCATCACCAGCGTGGACCGGCGGAACAACTCGCGCGGTATTCCCTGCTCGATCAGCGCCTCGGCGTCCCTGCCCCAGACGCTCGAATGCACGACCTCGGCGCCGCGGACGATGGAGATCTCCGGATCGTATTCAGCGGCCAGGAGCTCGTGCGTCTGCCCACGGATGATCTGTACGCCGGGCACCAGCACCTTGATGGCCGACTCGAACGCGCTCCACGAGTCTCGTTCCCAGGCGTAGTCCGGATTGATCCCCGACACCTTCTTCAGGCCCGGCTTCATCTCGGCCACGTACAGCGCGGCTGCCGTGGAGTCCATCGTCGTGGTCGCACCGGTGCGGAACAGGTACCGGTGGTCGGACCCTCGGCCGCGCGGAACGCTCAGGGCGGTCAGGCGGGGCAGGCGTGCTGCGGCTCGGGCGCCGCCGCCGCGGCATGCGTGGCGGTCAGCCGCCGCACCAGGCGCGCCAGGCGCGCGTCGTGCACGCCGCGCGCCTCGAGCGCATGCCAGGTGTTGATGGCGTAGTCGCGGTTGGCGCCGCGCAGGCCGCTGCAGCCTTCGAGGCGGGCGAGGATTTCCTCGTCGCCGAGCCGGCGGTAGGAGGGCTGGCGGCGGTCCGCCACGAAGGTGAGCGCGGGCACGAGCTGGCCGCAGGGCATGCGCACCTCGACCACCAGCGGCCGGTAGACCCGCTCCTGCC
>CALCZN010000012.1:0-5160 GCA_937903095.1 uncultured Burkholderiales bacterium | reverse complement strand
GCGCTCGCCTTCCTCGACAACGGCTTTCGCAACGTCACCAACTCGAAGCGCGACGTGAAGGATCCGTCGGACCTGAAGGGGCTGAAGATCCGCACGATGGAGGCGCCCACGCACCTGGCGATCTGGCGCGCGCTCGGCGCGAACCCCACGCCGATGGCCTGGCCGATCTTCACCCAGCTGCAGCAGGGCGTCATCGACGGCCAGGAGAATCCGATCGCCGTCATCCACGCGGCCAAGCTGCCCGAGGCGGGGCAGAAATACCTGTCGCTCACGCGCCACGTGTATTCGGCGCTCGTGTTCGTCGCCAACAAGCGCTTTGTCGACGGCCTTCCCGCCGACCAGCGCGCGGCGGTCACCGAATGCGCGCACACGGCCGCGCTCGAAGGGCGCAGATACATCCGCGACAACGAACGCCAGCAGCTCGCCGAGCTGAAGGCGGCCGGCATGCAGGTCGACGAGAACCCCGACCTCGCGGCCTTCCGCAAGGCGACGCAGCCGGTGATCGACTCGCTGTCGGGCGACACGAAGAAGCTCGTCGAGCAGATCCGCGCGGAAGTGCAGTGAGGCGATCGCCCAGGCAGCGACTGCGGCAGCAGCAACCGGGGCGGCGCCGATGAGCACATTGCAGCGCGTCAGCGGCACGCTGAACGCTGCGGTGGAAAAACTGCTGATGGTGATCGGCGCGGCGATCTGCCTGATCCTGTTCGCGCAGGTGGCGTTTCGCTACGCCGGAGACTCGCTCGGCTGGTCCGAGGAGGTCAGCCGCCACCTGCTGGTGGCGATCACCTTCCTCGGCGGCACCGTCGCCTACAAGCGCGCGAGCTTCATCGGATTGCAGGGCATCGGCCACTGGTTCGGCCCCGCATTCCAGCGCGCGACGGTGTTCGCGCTGCAACTGCTCACGCTCGCCTGCTTCGGCCTCATCGCGTGGTTCGGCGCGGCCTATACGATCAAGGCCGCCGAGCACACGTCGGCGTCGCTGCAGATCCCGATGTCGATTCCGTACGCGGTGATCCCGATCGCCTCGCTCGTGTTCATCGTGCACGTCCTGGCCGACATGGCGGCGGCGCGAGACCGACACACCCGATGATCGTCACGCTGCTGTTCGGTGGCCTGTTCCTGCTCATCGCGCTCGGGCTGCCGATCGCGCTGGCTATCGGCCTGCCCGCGATCGGCCTGATCCTCGCGCCGGGCGTCTTTCCGCCCGGGATCGACACCGCGGGGCTGGGTCAGACGATCGTCCAGCTGCTCTTCGCCGGCGTCGACTCCTTCGACCTGCTCGCGGTGCCGCTGTTCATGCTCGCCGGCTCGATCATGGAGCGCGGCGGCATCTCGCAGCAGCTGATCGACTTCTCCGACTCGCTGGTCGGCTGGGCGCCGGGCGGGCTCGCCTGCGCGGTGATCGTCGCCTCGATGTTCTTCGCCGGCATCTCGGGCTCGGCCGCCGCCGACACCGCGGCGCTCGGCGCGGTGGCGATCCCCGCGCTGGTGCGCCAGGGCTATCCGCCGGCCTTCTCGGCCGCGCTGGTCGCGGCCGGCGGGGCGATCGGCGTGATCATTCCGCCGTCGATCCCGATGATCATCTACGGCTTTCTCACCAACGTCTCGATCGCCGAGCTGTTCGCCGGCGGCATGATGGTGGGGCTGCTGTTCGGCCTGTCGTTCATGGGCGTGGCGATCTGGAAAGCGCTGCGCCACGGCTACGGCACGCGCCGGCCGTTCTCGCTGCGCTACGTGCTGGCGTCGCTGCGCCAGGCGATCTGGTCGCTCGGCGCGCCGGTGATCGTGCTGGGCGGCATCCTCAGCGGGATCGTCACCGTCACGGAGGCGGCGGCACTGGCGGTGTTCTACGCGCTGCTGGTGGCGATCTTCGTGAACCGGCAGCTCACCTGGCGCGAACTGCCCGGACTCATCGTCGAGTCGCAGGTGATCGCGGCGACGATCCTCTTCATCATCGCGATGGCGAAAGTGTTCACCTGGCTGGTCGCCATGCAGCAGACCGCGCTGCTGGTGCAGGGTGCGATCACCTCGATGGCGCTCCCTCCCTGGGGCGTGCTGCTGCTCGTGATGGCCGGCCTGCTCATCGTCGGCTGCGTGCTCGAGACCACCGCCGCGCTGATCCTGCTGGTGCCCGTGCTCGCGCCGCTCACCATGCTGATGGGCGTCGACCCGATGCACTTCGGCGTGCTGATGGTGGTCAACCTCGCGATCGGCATGCTGACGCCGCCGGTGGGCATCTGCCTGTTCGTCGCCTGCGGAATCGCGAAGCTGCCGCTGGGCGTGGTGGGGCGGGCGATCCTGCCCTTCGTCGCGGCAGCGGTGGCGGCGCTGATGGTGGCGAGCTACTGGCCGCCGCTGACGACCTGGTTGCCGACGCTGATCTATCGTTGAATCGGAGCGGCGCGCGCGAAACGCGGGGCGACGCTTTCCTGTAGATCCTGTAGAAGAAGGCGTGCCTCAGAGCGTCTCGACCGGGACAGCTGCGAGCGAGCCTGATCGCCGGGCGAGTTTCCGGTCGAACGTAACGAAGCGTTCGACATCAGCGGCCGATGCGAGGTGCAGCGCATCGGCGAAATCGAGCCCGTGCCGAAACCACTCGAGAGCCAGCGAAACCTGCCGGGGTGCCTCGACCACGACACGAGGCATGCCCAACACCGCGGCAAGACCGCGATGGATTTCGTGCCGGCCCGCTTCGTAGCTGAAGCGCAGCACCCATTCCGTTTCGAGCAATACCGTCCTGGAAAGCAGGATCTCGTTCGCCTCGAACACGGCGGCCGCGCGTCGTGCCTGGTCGTGATCGTCGTTCGTGAGCAGGCGGACGACGACGTTAGTATCGACCGCGATCACGCCCTTCCTTCACGCCCTTCGCGATCGCGTCTTCCATATCCTGGAGCGAACGCCTCGGACCCTGGTACCCGATGATTCCGATGACGTCTTCGAGCGTCGTCGCCGGAAACGGCTTGACGGGACGCAACAGGATTCCATCCTCGAAAGATTCGATCCGGAATTCGGTTCCCGGCGGCCAGTTGCGGTCTTGCCGGACCGATTTCGGAAGAACGATCTGGCCTTTCGACGACAGGCGAGTGGTTTCCTGGGTCATGGCAGCAGGGTCGACGCAATCGGGTACGGCGAATGTACGGCGAATTGAGTAAGACGAGAGTAAGATTACTCCACGTCCGCCTGATGGCGCAATGCCACCTTTGGCCGACCTGTTTCGGGGAGCGACACGACGGTCGCTCCATCGTGCCCCGCCTCAATACGTCTCGAGATGCAGCCGCCCCTCGCGCTCGAGCTTCGCGGCGAGCGCATCCCACGCCACACCGCCCTGCTCGGCCGCGTCGCGCAGCGCGGTGACGACGCCTTCCTCCATGCTCTTCAGCCCGCACACGTAGACGAAGGTGTTCTCGTCCTTCAGCAGCTCGAGCACGTCGGCGGCGCGTTCGCGCAGCAGGTCCTGCACGTAGCGCTTCGGCCGGCCCGGCGTGCGCGAGAACGCGAGATTCACGTCGATGAAGTCGCGCGGCAGCTTCATCAGCGGGCCGAAGTACGGCAGTTCCTGCTCGGTGCGTGCGCCGAAGAAGAGCATCAGTCTGCCGCTGTCGAACTTGCCGCTCGCGCGCAGCCGGCGCCGGTATTCGGTCATCGCGCGCATCGGCGCGCTGCCGGTGCCGGTGCAGATCATCAGCAGGTTCGAGCGCGGATGGTTCGGCATCAGGAACGACGTGCCGAAGGGACCGGTGACCTGCACCGTGTCGCCCTTCTTCAGGTCGCAGACGTAGTTCGAGCACACGCCGGTCACCGGCCTGCCCTGGTGATCGACGGTGACCCGCTTCACGGTGAGCGCGGCGTTGTTGTAGCCGGGGCGCTCGCCATTGCGCGGGCTGGCCACCGAATACTGGCGCGGATGATGCGGCTTGCCGCGCGCGTCCACGCCGGGCGCGACGATGCCGATCGACTGGCCTTCGAGCACCGGAAAGGGCATCGCGCCGAAGTCGAGCACGATGTGGTGGGTGACGCTCGACGCGTCGGCTTCGGTGACGCGGTAGTTGCCGACGACGGTGGCCGTCACCGGGTTCTTCGGTCCGTAGAGATTGGCGTACGGATGCGCCGCCGACCACGGCTTGATCGTCGAGCCCGGACGCTTCGCGGCCGTCGCAGCCACCGGTTCGGGCGAGCCGAAGGACGCGGCGGAAGCGACCAGCGCCTCGGCCTGCGCAGTGGCCTCGGCTTCGGCCTGGCTCGACGTCGCGCCGCCGGCAATGCCTTCGGGCAGCGGCGCCTCGTCCGGCAACTCGTCCCACAGGAACTGCTCGGCGATCGGATACGCGGCGCTCTTCAGGATGCGCCTCCAGTTGTCGATCGCGCCGGTGGGGCACGGCGGCACGCAGGCCATGCACCCTTCGCAGACGTCGGGCTTGACGACGTAGTTGCGCTCGTCGTGCGTGATCGCGCCGACCGGACACGCTTCCTCGCAGGTGTTGCAGCGGATGCAGATCTCGGGGTCGATCAGGTGCTGGCGGATGACGACATCGCCGGCGGGATTCGCGGGAGCGGACGACGGCGGCACGAGTTCGGCGGTGACGGCAGACATCTTCGGGAGTTCCTGGGCGTTCGGTATCGCGGACCGGACGGCGAGCGCCCATCGGGCACGCGCCGGAGCGGACGCGCCCGGACGGAGCCGGACGCCTCCGGTCACGGACGCGCCCCCGGGAGCGCGCCCTTCCCGGGCTTCAGTTGAAACGCACGTATTCGAAGTCGATCGGCTGGCGGTTGATGCCCATCACCGGCGGCGCGATCCAGCCGGCGAACTTGCCCGGCTCGACGACGCGCCCCATCAGCGACGCGACGAAGGCGCGGTCTTCGGCGCTCGGCAGCCACTCGTTCTCGTGCGCTTTCCACTCGGCTTCGGACACCACCTTGCCTTCGGGCGAGACGCGCAGCCCGGCGAGCGTGCCGATGTGCCGGTTGAAGGCCTTGTGCGGCACCTTCAGGCGGAACGGGATGCCCGCCTTCTCGATGACGCGGTTCCAGCGGTTCACGCCGGCGATCGAGTCCTTGATGTAGTCGTCGCGCAGCACTTCGTTCAGCGCGTTGAGCATCGGCACTTCGCGCTCGACCAGCCCGCCGTCGACCACGTCGAGCACCGGGTAGTTGCTGCCG
>CALCZN010000011.1:0-5157 GCA_937903095.1 uncultured Burkholderiales bacterium | reverse complement strand
GACGCTCGCGAAGGCCGAGCGTTCGCACGCGAACAAGTTCGCCAGGGCGCTCGAGTCGATTGCCTGAACGGCCCCCGGGGCCTTGCGCCCCGGTACAGGTTGGACGACGAGGGGAGCGCTGCGCTCCCCTTTTCGCGAGGACATCCCGATGACTGCACGAGAAGGGTCGCTCGAAGCGCCCACCCGTCACGCGCTCGACTGGAAGAACCCGGAGTTCTACGACGAGACGAAGGCGCTCAACGAGATGCACCGCGTCTTCGACATCTGTCACGGGTGCCGGCGCTGCGTGAGCCTGTGCAACGCCTTCCCGACGCTGTTCGACCTGATCGACGAATCGGCCAGCGGCGAGATCGACGGCGTCGCGCGCGCGGACTACGCGAAGGTGGTCGACCAGTGCTATCTGTGCGACCTCTGCTACATGACGAAGTGCCCGTACGTTCCGCCGCATCCGTGGAACGTCGACTTCCCGCACGTGATGCTGCGCGGCAAGGCGATCGCCTTCCGCAAGGGAACGCCGACGAAATTCCGCGACGCCAACCTGTCGGCCACCGACCGCAACGGCAGGCTGGCGGCGATCCCGATCGTCGCGCAGACGGTCAATGCGGCGACCCGCAACGCCGCGGTGCGCAAGGTGATCGAGAAGAGCGTCGGCGTGCACCACGATGCGTGGTTGCCCGACTTCGCGCCGCACAAGTTCCGTTCGAAGGCCGAAGCGTCCGCGAACGCCGCGGTGCGCGACGGCGCGCGCACGCCCGGCAAGGTCGTCGTCTACGCCACCTGCTACGTGAACTACAACGAGCCGGGCATCGGCCACGACCTGCTGAAGATCCTCGCGCACAACGAGATCCCGTACGTCTTCGTCGAACGCGAGGCCTGCTGCGGAATGCCCAGGCTGGAGCTGGGCGACCTCGAGGCGGTGGAGAAGCTCAAGGAGCGCAACGTGCCGGCGCTGGCGAAGCTCGCCCGCGAAGGCTACGCGATCCTCGCGCCGATTCCGTCGTGCGCACTGATGTACAAGCAGGAGCTTCCGCTGCTCTTTCCCGACGACGAAGACGTGCGCACGGTGCGCGACGCGATGTTCGATCCCTTCGAGTACTTCGTGCAGCGCGCGAAGGACGGCCTGCTGAAGACGGACTTCGCGCGCGGGCTGGGCAACGTTTCGTATCACGTCGCCTGCCATCTGCGCGTGCAGAACATCGGCCAGAAGACCCGCGAGCTGCTCGAGACGATCCCCGGCACGCGCCTGCGCACGGTCGAGCGATGCTCCGGCCACGCCGGCACCTGGGGCGTGAAGAAGGAGTTCCACGAGATCGCGATGAAGATCGGCCGGCCGGTGTTCCGCCAGATGGGCGAACACCCGGACGGCGAACCCGACTGGATCTCGTCGGACTGCCAGCTCGCCGGTCATCACATCGCGCAGGGCATGTCGGCCACCGGACGCAGCGCCGACGACCGGCTCGCGCATCCGCTGACGCTGCTGCGCATGGCATACGGCTTGCCCTGACGGCAGCGAAGCGAACGATCACCGGAACACGGAGGGAATCGAGATGGAAAAGGTCACCCGCGATTCGCTGATGACGCTCGAGGCATACGCGCGCGCGCGCAGCGACATGCGCACGAAGGTGCTCGAGCACAAGAAGAACCGCAAGGTGCCGCTGGGCGCGCACGTGACGCTGCTGTTCGAGGACGAGCAGACCGTGCGCTACCAGATCCAGGAGATGTTGCGCATCGAGCGGATCTTCGAGGACAAGAGCATCCAGCACGAGCTGGACGCCTACAACCCGCTGATTCCCGACGGCACGAACCTGAAGGCGACGATGCTCATCGAATACGAGGACGTCGAGCAGCGGCGCCGCGAGCTGGCGCGACTGGTCGGCATCGAGCACCGCGTCTGGGTCCGCGTGCAGGGACACGGGAAGGTCTACGCGATCGCCGACGAGGATCTCGACCGCTCCACCGAGGAGAAGACCTCGGCCGTGCATTTCCTGCGCTTCGAGCTCGAGCCGGCGATGATCCAGGCGCTGAAGGCCGGCGCCGCGCTCGGCGCCGGCATCGATCACGAGAACTATCCGGCGCAGGCCGAGCCGCTGCCCGACGCGGTGCGCGATTCGCTGGCGGCCGACCTCGGCTGATCGCGCGCGGCGCGCGCCTCGGCGCTGCCGGCGCGTGCCGCGTCGGCCGCATCCGCCGCATCCGCCGCAGCGGCGATGCGCCGCGCATGCGCATAGACGGTAGCGCGGCCGTCGCGCACGAAACCGCACAGCGTGATGCCGCAGGCCTGCGCCGTGCGAACGGCGAGCGCGCTCGCCGCCGACACGCCGGCGACGATCGCCAGGCCCGCACGTGCGGCCTTGGCCACCATCTCGAAGCTCAGCCGGCTGCTCAGCACGACGCCGCCTCCTTCCAGCCTGAGCCCATCGAGCAGGCAGCGGCCGATCGCCTTGTCGAGCGCATTGTGCCGCCCTAGATCCTCGGCAAAAGCCAGCGGCTCGCCGCCGGGCGCGAACACCAGCGCCGCGTGCGCGCCGCCGGTGGCCTGCCACAGCGCCTGGCGCTGCTGCATCGCCGCCGCCAGCGATTGCAGCGCCGCGGGCGACAGCGTGGTGGCGCCGCGCACGGCGCGAATGCCGCGCAGCAGGTGCGCGATGTCGTCGCTGCCGCAGGCGCCGCAGCTCGAGCGCACGGTACGCTCGTGCGCCGCCGCCCCGGCGCGCTCGCGCGCGGCCGGTGTCAGCACCAGGCGCACGACGCCCGGCGAATCCGGGCAGCGGGCGATCGACTCGATGTCGGCGATCGAATCGAACATTCCTTCGCTGAAGGCGAAACCGGCCGCCAGCGACAGCGCCGACGACGGCGTATCGCCGAGCCAGCCGTCGTGCGGAACGAAGCCCGCTGCATCCCGGTCGTCCGCCATCGGCGTCCACATCAGCGTGTAGCGGCCGACGCCGGCGACGTCGACGACGAGCGGCGATTCGTCGATCAGCTCGCAGACCTGCGCGTGCGTCTCGCCCGCCCGCGTGTGCATCGCGGCAGCGACGACGACGGCGCCCGCGGTCGGCGGCCGGGCGCTCATCGCGCGTGCGCAGCCGCCAGCCGCCGGATCGACACGCGCACGATGTCCGAACCCGATCCGGTCGCATCGGTGAGCTCGAGGCTCATCGACGCCACCGTGTTCAGGCTCGGCGCACGCAGCTCATTCGCGTAGGGCGTCGCCCAGTGGTCGAACTGGCCGATCATCAGCAGCGTGTCGGGGCGGATGCCGGCGGCCAGGATCGCAGGGCCGCGCGTGACGTTCACCAGCGACGAGATCTCCAGCTCGTCGCCGTCGGCGATGCCCAGCGAGCGCGCCGTCTGGCGGTTGATCACGATGCCGTGATGCCCGCGCACGTTCTGCGCGACCTCGTGCATCTGCGGAATCGACACGTTGCCGCTGGCGTGAAACTGCATGCTCTTGGTGGTCAGCAGCCAGAACGGAAACTCGGCGGGATCGCGTCCCGCATGCACGATCGCCTTCTCCCAGCGAGCCGGCACGTCGTCCCAGGCCGGCAGGAACTGGTACTCGGCAAGCTGCTCGTCCCACCAGTGCATGCCCTGCTCGTGCAGGCGCCGCTTCAGCTCGAGCCCCGAGCGCATCAGCCGCTCCTGATACGGCAGCTCGAAGCGCAGGCCCTGCTCGACCATCGCCGGATACAGGTACCAGCCGGTTTGCGAATACGGTCGAGCGTAGAAGCCGTGCTCCTTGAACCAGGCGAGATCGCGCATCTCCTCGCCTGCCGAGACCGACCACGTCGCGGCCTTGCACTGGGCATCCCAGATCGCGTCGACCTCGTGTGTGCGGGCCGGATCGAGCGAGAAGTCGAAGCCCTCGCCGCGCAACGGAACGCCGCCGGCGCCCCGGTTGATCGATTCGTTGTAGCGCTCGAGCAGCCCGGTGCGGCGCGCCAGCTCGCCGCTGATCCACGTGAAGTCGCGCGCCTCTCCGAGCGGCTCGATCGCCGGCTGGCGCAGCACGAAGCCCTCGTGCGCCCAGTACTGCTCGACGAATTTCGAGCGGCCGAGACGGATCAGCTGCGTGCTCTCGAGGTCGGTGGCCTCGGGCAGCAGCACGTCGGCCATCCAGTTGGTCTCGTCGACCGTGTAGGCGAACGAGACCATGAACGGAAAGCCCGCGATCGTCTCGACCAGGTGGCGCGTGTCCCAGAAGGAGATCGCCGGATTGGTGCGGAAGGTGATCCAGACGTCCGGGTAGTTCGGCTGCGGCCAGTTCTGCGGCGCTTCCTTCGTGAACATCCAGGCCAGGTGGGTCGGCCCGAGCGCCTGCGACCACGGACCGTTGCCGGCCAGCGGCACCAGCGTGCGATGCGCGTTGCGTCCGTTGCGCCGCCCCGGCTTGCCGATCCAGTGCACCGGATCGGTAGGATTCAGCTCGTTGTGCAGGAAGCCGTCGGCGCCGCGCCGCACGCTCTGCATCCGGTCTTCGTGCGGACGGTTGATGCGCACCGTGGTGCCGAGCGTGCCGCCGGGCACTTCGAGCGCGCCGACCAGCACCGCGAGCACCGTGCGCGCCCAGCAGCACTCGAAGGCGCCCCAGCCGTTGTTGACCGTCTTGCCGAGGGTGACGGCGACCGGCCGGTACGGGAGCGTGCGGCCGTCGATCTCGATCGTCTCGCCGACCGACGCGGTGTCCACGAATTCGTGCGCCACGCGGCGGATCGTCGCCGGGTTCACCTCGCACAACGGTCCGGCCCACTCCGGGCTGTAGGGTGCGACGTGCGCGACGAGCTTGTCGAACGCGGTCGTCGCCCTCGCCTCTCGATGGGCCCAGCGCTCGTCGTCGGGCCCCTGCTCGAAGCACGGACCGACGACGAATTCGCCCGACAGCGCGGGAACCGCGCCCGGGTGATCGTGCGGAACGGCCGTGCCGCTCGCCGTGTCGAACAGCAGCGGCTTGCCGCTGTCCGGATCGCGCAGGTAGAAGCCGTTCGGGCCGACGAGATACGGCGAAGCCGTGCGGTCGCGCAGGAACGGCAGGTCGAGATCCTCGCGGGGCCGCTCGTGCAGCATCACGTGGATCAGCGCGAACATGAACGCCGGATCGGTCTTCGGGCGGATCGGGATCCATTCGGCCGACACCGCGCCGGTCACTGCCGGGGCGAT
>CALCZN010000010.1:0-19084 GCA_937903095.1 uncultured Burkholderiales bacterium | reverse complement strand
TTCCCCGCGACGCCGGTATTCGGCCAGACGCTCGTTTCGGCGCACGAGCTGGGCGCGATCGGCGTGACGCTGATCGTGCTGGTGCTGCTCTACGCGTTCTTCCGCTGGACCCCGCTCGGCCTGGCGATGCGCGCCGTCGCGCAGAACCCGAGCTCCAGCCGCCTTGTCGGTATCCGTGTCGGCACGATGCTCGCGCTCGGATGGGGGTTGGCCGGCGCAATCGGCGCGGTCGCCGGCATGATGATCGCGCCGATCGTCTACCTCGAGCCGAACATGATGGGCGGCATCCTGCTGTACGCGTTCGCCGCCGCGCTGCTCGGCGGCATCGACAGCCCGGCGGGCGCCGTTCTCGGCGGCTTCGTCGTGGGCGTACTCGAGAACCTGCTCGGCGCCTACGTGATCGGCAACGAGCTGAAGTTCTCGGTGGCGCTCACGCTGATCGTCGGCGTGCTGCTCGTGCGGCCCACCGGCCTGTTCGGCTCGCGGCAGGTGACCCGCGTATGACCTACCGCCCTGTCGCGCTCGTCCCCCTCGCCGTCGTTGCGCTCGCCTGCGCGCTGCCCTTCGTCGTGAGCGACTACCGGCTGTTCCAGCTGACGATGGTGCTCGTCTACGCGATCGCGCTGCTCGGCCTGAACGTGCTCACCGGCTTCAACGGGCAGATCTCGCTCGGTCACGGCGCCTTCTACGCGATCGGCGCGTACACCGCGGCGATCGCGATGGAACACGCGGGGCTGCCGTACTGGGCGACGATCCCGCTGGCGGGTCTGGTCTGCGGCGTCGCCGGCTTCCTGTTCGGGCTTCCGGCGCTGCGCCTGGAGGGCGTGTACCTCGCGCTCGCCACCTTCGCGCTCGGCCTGGCGTTGCCGCAGCTGCTCAAGTACAAGCATTTCGAGGAATGGACCGGTGGCGTGCAGGGCCTGGTCATCCTCAAGCCCGACGCGCCTTTCGGGCTGCCGCTGAACGCCGACCAGTGGCTGTACTTCTTCGCGCTGGCGATCGCGATCGTGCTGTTCGCCGTCGCGTACAACCTGCTGCGCGGGCGTGTGGGTCGGGCCATCGTCGCGATCCGCGACCATCCGATCGCCGCGCAGGCAATGGGCATCGACACCGCGCTGTTCAAGTCGCTCACCTTCGGCGTGTCGGCCCTCTTCACCGGCGTGGCGGGCGCGCTCGGCGCGATCGCCGTGCAGTTCGTCGCGCCCGACAGCTTCGGCTTCTTCCTGTCGATCATCTTCCTCGTCGGCAGCGTCATCGGCGGCGTCGCGTCGATCCAGGGCGCGATCTGGGGAGCGCTGTTCATCCAGTTCGTCCCCAACGTCGCCGACCGGATCTCGAAAGCCGCGCCGTGGGCGATCTACGGCCTGGCGATGCTTGCGTTCGTCTATTTGATGCCGAGCGGCGTAGCCGGCGGCATCGCCCTGCTTCGCGCGAAGCTCGTGGCGCCCCGCCGCGGCCGCGCGGAGGCGCATCTCCGCAGGAGGTCGACATGAAAGCCTGGCTCGCTTCGTTCGCCACCGTGGTCTGTCTGTCGGTTGCCGCGACCCCGTCGTGGGCGCAGAAGAAATACGACCCCGGAGCGAACGACACCACGATCAAGATCGGCCAGACGATGCCGTACAGCGGCCCCGCCTCGGCCTACGGAACGATCGGCAAGGCCGAAGCCGCCTACTTCGCGATGATCAACGACCAGGGCGGCATCAACGGCCGGAAGATCGAGTTCATCTCGATCGACGACGGCTACAGCCCGCCGAAGGCGGTGGAAGGCGCGCGCCGCCTCGTCGAGCAGGACCAGGTCCTGTTCCTGTTCGGGCCGCTGGGCACGCCGTCGAACACGGCGATCCAGAAATACATGAACGCGAAGAAGGTGCCGCAACTCTTCGTCGCCACCGGTGCGGCGAAGTGGAACGACCCGAAGCACTTCCCATGGACGATGGGGTGGCAGCCCAACTATCACACCGAAGGGAAGATCTACGCGCAGCACATCCTGAAGACGAAACCCGACGCGAAGATCGGCATCCTCTATCAGAACGACGACTTCGGGAAGGACTACGTCAGCGGCGTGCACGAGGGGCTCGGCGACAAGGCGAAGTCGATGATCGTCTCCGAGGTCTCGTACGAGGTCACCGACCCGACGGTGGATTCGCAGATCGTATCGTTGCAGGGATCCGGCGCGGACGTCTTCATCAACGTCACGACGCCCAAGTTCGCCGCGCAGGCGATCCGCAAGGCCTGGGACATCGGCTGGAAACCGGTGCAATACCTGACCAACGTTTCGGTCGGCGTCGGCTCGGTGATGCAGCCGGCGGGCCCCGAGAAAGGCGTCGGCATCATCTCGTCGGCGTACCTGATGGAGCCGACCGACCCAGCATGGAAGGACACGCAGGCGATGAAGGACTGGCGCGCGTGGATGCAGAAGTATTACCCCGAAGGCAACCTGAACGACAACACGAACGTCTACGGCTATACCGTCGCGCAGACGGTCGTCCAGGTGCTGCGCCAGGCGGGCGACGACCTCACGCGCGCGAACGTCATGAAGCAGGCGGCGAGCCTGAAGGACTTCACGCCGACGACGATCATCCCGGGGATCCGGATCAACACTTCGGCCACCGACTTCGCGCCGATCGAGTCGGTGCAGCTCGCGCGCTTCGACGGCAAGTCGTGGGTTCGATTCGGCGACGTGATGGGGGATGTGGCGAAGTGACGGGATAATCCGTGCCGGCGGCATCTTCGAGCCGCCGGTACGAGAGGGCTCCCTTGAATCCGACATTCGCATCGTTCGCCGGCGCACTTGCGCTTTCCCTCGCCTGCAGCGCCTGCCTGGCGCAGAAGCGCTACGACCCGGGCGCTTCCGACACCACGATCCGCATCGGCCAGACGATGCCCTACAGCGGGCCCGCGTCGGCCTACGGCACGATCGGCAAGGCGCAGGCGGCGTACTTCCGGATGCTCAACGAGCGCGGCGGCATCGGCGGACGACGCATCGAGTTCCTGTCGCTCGACGACGGATACAGCCCGCCGAAGGCGGTGGAGATGACGCGCCGGCTGGTCGAACGCGACGAAGTCCTGTTCGTGTTCGGCACGCTCGGCACTCCGTCGAACTCGGCGATCCGCAAGTACCTGAACGACCGGCGCGTGCCGCAGTTGTTCGCCGCGACCGGCGCGGCGAAGTGGAACGATCCGCGGCATTTCCCGTGGACGATGGGCGGACAGCCCGACTACCGCACCGAAGCCCGGATCTACGCGCAGCACATCCTTCGCACGAAGCCCGACGCACGCGTTGGCGTGCTGTACCAGGACGACGACTTCGGCAAGGACTACCTCGCCGGACTGCGCGAGGGATTCGGCGCGCGCGCGAGCGAGGCGATCGTCGCCGAAGCGTCGTACCAGGTGAGCGACCCCACCGTCGATTCGCAGATCGTGATGCTGCAGGGCGCCGGGGCGAACGTCTTCGTCAACGTGACCACGCCGAAGTTCGCCGCGCAGGCGATCCGCAAGGCCTGGGACATCGGTTGGCGCCCCCTGCAGTACCTGGCCAGCGTCTCGGTGAGCGTGAACTCGGTGATGCGCGCCGCGGGACTCGAGAAGGGCGTGGGGATCGTCTCGTCGGCCTACCTGATGACGCCCGGCGATCCGGAATGGGCCGACGCGCCGGCGATGCGGCAGTGGCGCGACTGGATGGCGAAGTACTACCCGGAGGGCGACACGACCGATTACCTGAACGTGTACGGGTACGTCACCGCGCAGCTCGTCGAACAGGTGCTGCGGCAGGCAGGCGACGAGCTGACGCGGGAGAACGTGATGCGGCAGGCGTCGAGCCTGCGGCGCTTCGCGCCCGCGATGATGCTGCCGGGGATCACGGTGGCGACCGGAGAGGACGACTTCGCGCCCTTCGAGTCGCTGCAGCTGATGCGCTTCGACGGGAAATCGTGGGTGCGGTTCGGGGAGGTGGTCGGGGAGTAGGAGAGGCGCGTCCTCATTGCCGTCGGCGGCGCCGTTATATGCAGCGCGCCGCGCCTCCTGTGCACCGAGCCCCCTGTGCGCCGAAGCACCGAAGCGCCGGAACTCCGGAGCACCGAAAGTCGAGCTACCGAACGTAGCGTTTTCCGCTGTGGAATGCATTCCACGAGCGAGAACGCAACGAACGGTTGCCCGAAAAAGATTGCGGCGCACGGAACGCCCGGCTTTCAAACGCTCGGCACCGTGGCCGGTGCACACGGCGTCCACGGCGCCCCGCCCTGCCCGTGCAGGCCGCCGCCGCCGCTCGCCCGACCCGTCTGCGCCTCAGCCGCGCAGCGCTTGCGCCGCCTCGTCGATCGCCGCGCGCAGCTCCTCGTAGCTGCGCGTGACCGGAAACTGCGGGAACTGCTTCGCGATCGCCTCGGGCGGATGGATGAAGAACCCGGCGTCGGCCGCCGCGAGCATTCCGGTGTCGTTGTACGAGTCGCCGGCGGCGATCACGCGGAAGTTCAACGATTGCAGCGCCTGCACCGCGGCACGCTTCTGCTCGGGCATGCGAAGCCGCCAGCCCCGCACGAAGCCGGCCTCGTCGACGTCGAGCCGGTGGCACAGCAGCGTCGGACGGCCGAGCGCGCGCATCAGCGGATCGGCGAACTCGTAGAACGTGTCCGACAGGATGAAGACCTGATAGCGCGCGCGCAGGTCGTCGAGGAATTCGCGTGCGCCGGGCAGCGGCCCCATGCTCTCGATCACGCGCTGGATGTCTGCGAGCGCGAGGCGGTGCTTCGCGAGCAGCTCGATGCGAAAGCCCATCAGCCTGTCGTAGTCGGGCTCGTCGCGCGTCGTGCGCGACAGCTCGGGAATGCCCGTCCTGCGCGAGAACTCGATCCAGATCTCGGGAACGAGAACGCCTTCCAGATCGAGGCAAACCACCTGCATCGCACGGCTCCGACTTTTCCGACGCCGGCCGGCGTCGCGCGGGCGCCATGGTAGCGCAGCGTCCGAACGGCAGCGGGTCGCGCGCCGGGAACCGGACGCCGCGCAGGTCGCGCACCGCGCGCGCCACACCGCTTGCATCAGCAGCCGCCGAGCATCGCCCCGCCCTGCCACGAAGCGCGCTCGAAGGTCGCCGCGACCCCGCCGGCAATGATCCGCATCAATGCCCCGCACACCCTGCGCGCTAGATTGCAGCGATGACCGACCCGTTTCCGCCCGGATCCTTCGTCGCATCCGATCCGCTCGACTGGTGGCGCGGCGGCTGCGAATGGATGCGCTGCAGCGCGCGGCTGCAGGAGCTGTGGATCGAGCGCCTCGGCGACGCCGAGTCCCGCCGCGCGAAACGCCGCGCGCGCATTGCGTCGCTGCTTGCCGACGCCCGCGCGTGCTCGCGCTTCTACGCACGGCACTGGCGCGGCGTCGCCCCCGATGCACCGCTCGAGGCGCTGCCGCCCGTCACGCGCGGGGCGCTGATGGAGAACTTCGACGACTGGGTCACCGACCCGGCGATCCGCCTCGACGACGTGCGCCGCTTCGTCGCCGATCCGAGCCGCGTCGGCGAAGCCTTCCTGGGCCGCTATGCGGTGTGGACGAGCTCGGGCACTACGGGCGTGCCCGGCATCTACGTGCAGGACGAGGAAGCGCTGGCGATCTACGGCGCACTGCTCAGCGCGCAGTCCGACTTCGCGCCCGCCGCCGATCCGCGCGCGCTCGTCGGCGGCCCGGCGCGCCTCGCGCTCGTGGCGGCCACCGGCGGGCATTTCGCCGGCGTCGTCTGGTGGCAGCGGCTGTGCCGCATGTACCCGATGCTCGCGGCGCAGGCGCGCGTGTTCTCGATCCTCGAACCGCTCGACACCCTTCGCGAAGCGCTCGCCGAATGGAACCCCACCTCGATCGCGAGCTACCCGACCGTGCTCAAGCAGCTCGCCGCCGAGCAGCGCGCCGGACGGCTGCGGATCGCGCCGCGCACGCTGCTCAGCGGCGGCGAGGCGCTGTGCGACGGCGAACGGCGCGCGATCGAGGAGACGTTCGGCTGTCCGGTCGTCGAGGACTACGGCGCCTCCGAGTGCATGAACATCGCGCACAGCTGCCGCGAGCACCGGCTGCACCTGAACGAGGGCTGGGTCGTGCTCGAGCCGGTCGACGAACGCATGCGGGCGGTACCGCCCGGTCGTGCTTCGTTCACCGTTCTGCTGACCAACCTGGCGAATCGCGTGCAGCCGATCGTGCGCTACGACCTGGGCGACAGCGTGACGATCAACGCCGAGCCCTGCGACTGCGGCGACGAGCGCCCCACGCTGCACGTCAGCGGACGCGCCGACGACGTGCTCGAGTTCGATGCGCACCACGGCGAGTTCGTGCGCGTGCTGCCGCTCGCGCTCGAGACCGTGCTCGAGGAGCACGGCGGCCTCGAGCGCTTCCAGCTCACGCAGACAGCGCGCGACGAATTGAGCCTGCGCATCGAGTCGGACGACGAGCGCGAACGGCGGCACGCCTTCGATCGCGCCCATCACGCGCTGGCGCAGTTCCTCGCCAAACAGGGCGCGGGGCCGGTGCGCGTGCGCCTCGACGAAGAGGCGCCGCAGGTGGATCGAACCAGCGGGAAGCTGCGAAGGATCCGCTCGAAGCGGCCGGGCGCGTAGTGCCCCGGCAACCCGCTTTCCGCTGCTCACTGCCCCCCGGTGACGAGCAGGACCTGCCCGCTCACGTAGTCGCTCTCGGGTATGCAGAACAGGTAGACCGCGCCCGCCGCCTCCTCCGGCGTTCCGGCGCGGCCAAGCGGGATCTGCGCCTCGATCGATCGACGTGCGGCTTCCGGGATGCCGACGGGCAGCGGACGACCTCCGACATCGACTCGGGCGCCTTCCGGGCCGACCGGCTGCGTCATGCGTGTACCGATCAGACCGAACGCGATGGCATTGACGTTCACGTTGTACCGTCCCCACTCCCGCGCCAGGCTCCTGGTCATCCCGACGATGCCGGCCTTGGCGGCTGCGTAGTTCGCCTGACCCGCATTGCCCCAGATCCCGGCCACCGACGAAACATTCACGATCTTTCGATGAACGATGCGGCCGCTGGCCGCCTCGCGTTTTGCTGCCTCGCGAAGAGGACCGGCTGCTGCCCTGAGGATCCTGAACGGAGCCTTCAGGTGGACGTCGAGCATTGCGTCGAACTGCTCGTCGCTCATCTTCTGTATGACACCGTCCCACGTATAGCCGGCGTTGTTGACGACGATGTCGATTCCGCCGAACGCTTCCATCGCGGTTCGCACGATGCGATCGCCGAAGTCGGCAGATGTCACGTCACCCGCGCAAACCGCAACCTCTGCGCCCTGTGCTCGCAACGCCTCAGCCGCTTCCTCCGCCGGCTGTTCGTCGACATCGTTGATCACGAGCCGAGCGCCATCGGCGGCGAGCTTGTCTGCGACGGCCCGCCCGATGCCGCGTGCCGACCCCGTCACCAGCGCGACCTTCCCTTGCAGCTTCAACGCTCTCTCCCCGATGCTCTTCGCCCCGGAATGCCGCCTACCGCCCCCGGAATCGAGGCGAACGCTTCTCCATGAACGCCCGCGGCCCCTCCGTCGCGTCTTCGGTGGCAAGCACGCGGGACCGCGCCTCGTCCTCGAGGCGGTAGGCCTGCGCGAGCGGCACGCCGCTGCCCGCGATGGCGACACGCTTGATCTCGCGAACGGAGACCGGCGCGTTCGCGGCGATCCGATCCGCGATCGCGCGCGCGGCCGGCATGACCCGATCGGCGGCAACGCACTGATTCACCAGGCCGATCCGAAGAGCCTCGGCTGCGTCGATCGGGTCTCCGGTGAGCATCAGATACATCGCGGCGCAGTGCGGGATCTGCCGAGGCAATCTCGCGATCGAGCCGGCGAACGGAAGCACGCCGCGGCTGGCCTCCGGCAGCGCGAACCGGGCATGATCGGCAGCGATGCGGATGTCGGTGCCCAGCAGCAACTCGAAGCCGCCGGCCATGCAGGCACCGTTGATCGCGGCAATGATGGGCTTCACGCCCGGCCGTTCACGCAGGCCCGAGGTCGCCATCACTGCGGCATCGCCCAGCACCCGCCGATCCCATTCGTCGACGGGCTCCCGGGCGCCGGTAAGAAGCGGAATCGTGCTGCCCAGGTCACCGCCCGCACAGAACGCGTGTTCTCCGGCGCCGGTGATGATCAGCGCGCGCAACGCATCGTCGGCTTCATAGGCGTCGAATGCGTCCGTCAGCCGGCAGAGCATTTCCGGGGTCAAGGCATTGCGTGCTTGCGGCCGGTTCAGCGTGACCGTGGCGACCGCGCCATCCGTCTCGAAGCGAACACTCGAAGTCATCGCAGTTCCCGCAATCCGTTCAAGCTTTGCCCCGCCCCGTTCCCTCGTCCGCCAGCCGTGCTCGCAGCAATCGCTTCTGGATCTTTCCCACCGGGTCCTTCGGCAACTCGTCGAGGAACCAAACCTTGCGGGGGATCTTGTATTTCCCCAGGCTTTGCGCGCAGTAGGTGATGAGCTCCTGCTCGCCGAGCTCTCCTTCAGCCCGTACCGCCGCCCCCACCGCTTCGCCCCAACGCGCATCGGGAATCCCGAAGACGCTGCACTCCAGGACTCGGGGATGCGCGAAGAGGACTTCCTCGATCTCGCGCGGGGAGATGTTCTCTCCGCCGCTGATGATCAGGTCCTTCTTCCGGTCCACGATGTACAGGAATCCGTTCGCGTCGCGTCGACCGACGTCTCCGGTATGCAACCAGCCGCCCTTCAGCGTACTGGCCGTCTCTTCTTCCCGTTTCCAGTAGCCCTGCATGACGTTGGGTCCGGCCACGATGATCTCGCCGACCTCGTCGACGCCCACGTCGTTGCCCGCATCGTCGATCACGCGCGTCGTGGTGAGGAACAGGTCCTTGCCCACCGAGCCGAGTCGATGGACGCGCCCGGAATCGAGCCGGATCTCCTCGCGTGGCAACCAGGTGACGAGCGGCGACGCCTCGGTCAGCCCGTAGACCTGGATCAATCGATCATTTCCGAGTTGCCGGACAGCCTCCTTGAGGAGCTCCACAGGAACCGCCTGCCCGCCCAGCGAAATCGTCCGCAGACTGCTGCCGCTGCCGGCGCCCGGCGCGGGAGCGCATGCGAGCATTCCGGACAGCATCGTGAAGACGGCGGTGACGTGCGTGATGCCATATGCATCGACAAGGGACCAGAACCGTTCCTGGTCGAAGTGATCTTCGATCACGTTGCTTCCGCCAACGAAGAACTGGCAGAGCGCCATGGAGGCTTCCATCGTGTGGTAGAGCGGCATGATGTGCAGGCAGACGTCCGCCGGACCCAGGCCGTACGCGATGGTGTGGTTCAGCACGCCCGCCACCATGTTGCGATGGCTCAGCACCACGCCTTTCGGATTGCCGGTGGTACCCGACGTGTAGTAGATGCCGAAGACGTCCTCGCCGGCCACGGGGCTCGAAGGCGTGCTGCCCACAGGGCCCCTCATCGACGAAGAAAGGACGGACGAAGAAAGGTCCCCATTCAGCTCCACCAGGCGCTCCGCGGAGAAGGCTGGCACCGTGGCGACGGCGGACCGGGCGGTGTCGAGGAAGAAGCGATCGGCGAAGACCAGCGAAGCGCCGGAGTCCGCCACCACGAACGCGATCTCTTTCGCGGTCAGCCGGAAGTTGATGGGGACGAAGACGTAGCCGCCGAGCGACGCGGCGAACATCAGCTTCAGCAGCTCGGGGTTGTTGCGGCTCAGAACGGCGACGCGGTCGCCGCGCGCGAGACCCGAGCGGGAAAGGTACGACTGGTAGTCTCTGACGTCGGCGTGGAATTCGGCGAAGGTCTGCGACCTGCCCTCGTACCAGGTCGCCACCTTTCCGGGATACAGACGCGCAGCGCGCAGAAGCAGGTCGCCCACGGTCATGTCGAACACTTCAGGCTCCTATAGTCCGAGGTAGTTCCGCTGGATTGCGTCGTCGCGCAGCAGCTCGTCCGCCGTACCGGTGATTGAGACCTTTCCGTGCTCCAGAACGTAGGCCCGGTCGGAGCGGCGCAGCGCCGCGGACGCGTTCTGCTCGACGAGCAGCACGGGAACATCCAGCTCGCGCAGCTTCCCGATCGCCGCGAAGATGTTCATCGTCATCCGCGGCGAAAGGCCCAGCGACGGTTCGTCGAGCAGCAGGAGACGCGGTCCGCTCATCAACGCGCGGCCCACGGCAACCATCTGCTGTTCGCCGCCGCTGAGCGACGCGGCTTTCCAGGCCTGCTTCGCCTCGAGCACCGGGAAAAGCTCGAAGACGAGCGCTTTCCTCTCGTCCCGCTCGCTGTCGCGCAGCCTGCCGGCATACGCTCCGAGACGCAGGTTTTGAGCAACGGTGAGCGCGCCGAAGATCTCGCGCCCTTCCGGCACGTGCGCCAGACCGAGCCGCACGATCCTCTCCGGGGCCTGCCCTCCGATCGACGACCCGTCGAACAGAATCTCGCCCTGCCGGACCGGAAGGAGCCCCGAGACGGTGCGCAACAGAGTGCTCTTGCCGGCGCCGTTCGCCCCGAGAATGCAGACGACCTCTCCCCGGTCCACGCGCAGGCTTACGTCGTGGAGGATGTTCATCGGTCCGTAACCGGACCGCAGGCCGCGGATTTCGAGCATCGATCGCTCAATTCGTCTCGTGCGGCGTTCCGAGGTAGGCCTCGATGACTTCCGGGTTGCTGCGCACTGCCTCGGGCGTGCCCTCGGCCAGCTTCCTGCCTTGCGCGAGCACGAGGATCTCGTCGCTGATGCTCATGATCAACTTCATGTCGTGCTCGATGAGAACGATCGTGACGCCTTCGTCGCGGATCTTGCGCAACACGCCGGCGAAGACGCCGACCTCGGCATCGTTCAGGCCCGATGCCGGCTCGTCCAGCAGCAGCAGCTTCGGCTCGAGCATCATCGCCCGGGCCAGCTCGACGTAGCGCTGCTGCCCGAAGGCGAGGCTTCGCGGTGCGCGGTCTTCGGTTCGTATCAGGCCGAAGAAGTCGAGCCACTCCCGCGCCTTCGCGCGCAGCCGTTCCTCCTGCCTGCCGCTGCGTCCGGCCAGCGTCGAGAGGATCGACGGGGCGAGGCGAAGGTGCGCGCCGAGCAGGACGTTGTCGAGCACGGTGGCATGGTTGTTGTTGAAGAGCCTTACCAGCTGGAAGGTTCTGGCCACTCCATGTCGAGGCACGTCGTATGCTGGCAACCGGTCCAGCCGGACTCCGTCCATCGTGATCGCGCCTCGATCGGCCCGCAGCGATCCGCCCACCAGATTGAGAAGCGTCGACTTGCCGGCGCCGTTCGGTCCGATGACGCCCTTGATGTGGCCCGACGAAACGGCGAAGTTCACGTCCTCGATCGCCGAGACGCCACCGAACGACTTCGACAGGCCGACCACCTCGAGCAGCGGCCGGGCCGGCCGGTTCGATTCGATCCTCGTCATCGCCCGATCGCCGCCTCGCCCAGCCGCGCTCTTCGCAGGCGCATCCGCTCGCCGACGCCTCTCACCAGGCCATACAGGCCGCCGGGGAAGAAGGCCAGCACGAGGATCAGCACGACGCCGGTTCCGAGCCGTTCATAGTCCTTGAAGTGATGAACGAACTCGGGAAGCACCTGCAGGGTGAAGGCGCCCAGCGCCGCGCCGTAGATCGTGCCGATCCCTCCGAGGTACGCCATCACGAGAATGTGGATCGACTGCGCAATCGTGAAGTCGTCGGGAGCGATGAAGCGCAGATGGTGCGCGAACAACGACCCGGCGAGCGCCGCCAGCGCACAGGCGAACACGAAAACGGACACCTTGTAGCGCGAGGCATCGACACCCAGCGCGGTCGCGGTCGCTTCGTCGGCATGAACGGCGATCAGCGCCCGGCCGTACGCCGATTCCAGCAGCGTGCGAGCGGCGACGACCACAAGAAACGCAGCCGCGAGCACGAGAAGGTAATAGTGCCGACCATCGCTGAACTCGAAACCGGCCAGCCGGAAGCGCGGAATTCCGCCGAAGCCCGCAGCCCCTCCCGTCCACTCGCGGACGCCGACGAGCAGCGTGAAGGTCACGGCGGTCAACCCGAGCGTCGCCATGGCCAGGTAATAGCCCTTCAGGCGAAGGACGGCGAGCCCGATCAGGTATGCCGCGAGGGCCGACAGGAACATGCCGGCCGCGATCGCCACGACGGGAGCGACCGCATAGCGGGCCGTGAGAATCGCGGAGCTGTAGGCACCGATCGCGAAGAAGGCGGCATGGCCGAGAGTGATCTGGCCTGCCACGCCGACGACCAGATCGACACTGGCCGCGAGAATGACGAACACCGCCACCGTCGTGAGGACTTCGGCGTAGTAGTTCGAGAGCTGCCCGAAGGCGAAAGGCGCCGCCGCGAGCAGCAGGTAGGCAACGACGTGGACCAGCGGTCGGATCGGCACTACATGCCCCCGCCTGCATCGTTGCCGAACAACCCGCCGGGCCTGACGAGCAGAAATCCGATCAGGAACAGGAAGACGATCGCGTCGGCGAACTCCGAGGAAACGAAACCGATTGCACAGGCTTCGAGAAGGCCGACGAGGAATCCGCCTGCCAGCGCTCCGGCGGTGCTGCTGAGTCCGCCCACGACCATTGCGACGAAGGCCTTCACCATCGGCATCGTGCCGGATGCGTAGGTGAGGAAGACGACCGGGGCGATCAGCATCCCGGCAAGGGCTCCGAGCGCCACGCCCGACGCCCATCCGAACTGCGTGAGCCGGGTGACGCTGATGCCGACCAGACGCGCGCCGGTCGGCGTCTCCGCCGCGGCGCGCATCGCCAGGCCAAGGGTCGTGCGTTCGAAGAAGGTTCGAAGAAGCACGAACACGACGACGGAAGCCCCGATGACGAGCAGGACCTGCGCCGAAAGGAAGGCGCCGAAGAACTCCCACGGCGGCGTCGCGACGAACGGCGCTACCACGTGCGCTTCCCTGCCCCAGACGGGCAATGCGATGCCTTGAAGGCTGATCGAAAGCGCGATCGTCATCACGATCACGGTTCCCACGCCTTCATGACGAACCGGCCGGATGACGATGCGCTCGGCGAAGACGCCGAGTACGCCCGCCAGCGCCAGCGTCGCGAGGAAAGCCGCCCACAGCGGCATCGCAGCCTCGTTGGTGAGGGCGGACAGCGTCAGGCCCCCGATGACGAAGAACTCGCCCTGCGCGAAGCAGACGATCCTCGAGACCTTGTAGACCATCACGAGGCTGACTGCGAGAAGCGCATAGACGGCGCCCATGCTCAGTCCGCCGAAGGCGATCTGAAGCAGGAGAGCTGCATCCGGCATCGTCGAGCTCCGCCGCGGTGACCCGTGCCTGGATCGCGACCGATGGAGGCGGCTACTTCACGAGCGCCCAGCCGGACGACGTGGGCCGCAACAGCACCAGATCGTCCGCCGACGTTCCGTGATGATCGGTCGCGCTCAGGCGGAACACCCCGCTGTAGCCGGGAAACTCGTGGATGCCCTCGATCGCCGCGCGCAGCTTCTCGCCTTCATCCGTCTTCGACCGCCGCAGGCCCTCGGCCACGAGCAGCACCGCGTCGGCGGCCAGTCCGGAGAAGTAATTGGCAGGCTCCTTGTATCGCTCGACATGACGGCGGTTGAACTCGGCGATCATCCTGGCGTTCGGCTCGCTGCCGTCCAGCGCATCCGGTGCGCCGAGGCGGCCCGAAGGAACGAGGATGTCGGCGTCCAGCGAAGAAATCATCTTCAGGAAGCCCGGCGTCGCGTTTCCGTGCGATACGAGAAGCGGGACGTCGAAGCGGATCTGCTTCATGTTCCGCGCGACCATCGCGGCCGCCTCGCCGGTCACGAACGAGAACAGGGCATCCGGCTTCTTCGCCCGCAGTTGAGCGAGTTGCGTCGTCAGGTCGGGCGACTGCGGATTGAAACGCTCGGTACCGACGAGCTCGATGCCGTGCTTCGCGGCCGCCTTCTCGGCCGATGCGATGCCGACGTCGCCCAGCGGGCCGATCGGCATCAGCATCGCGACACGTTTCAGACCCTTCTGCGAGAAGTACGCGAACGGGCGCTCGACCGCATAGTCCGTCTTGTGCGCGGTGTTGAACACGAACGGATCCCTAGCCGGATTCACCGTGTACCCGGAAGCGACGATGGTCGGCACTTTCTGCTCTCGCGCCACGGTGGCGAGCGCACCCGAGAGCGGCACCGATGCGGTTCCGATCAACGCGATCACTCGATCGCGGGAAATCAGACGTTGCGCGGCCCTGGCCGCCGCCTCGGGGCTGGATTGATCGTCGTAGACGACCAGCTCGAGCGGTCGGCCATCGACCCCGCCCTGCCCGTTGATCAGGTCCACCTGCAGCTGGGCTGCCTTCTGGTAGTACTCGCCCAGCCAGGCAAGGGATCCGCTGAGCGGAAACACGGCACCGATGCGATACGGATCCGCGGCGCGAGCCGTATGCGGCGCAGCGAAGAACCCCAGGCAAAGCAGCAGCGCCAACACGAAGCGAATTCTCATGTCCCCTCCGATCGACCATGCCGCGACGCAGGCGCGAACGAGCCTGGCCGAGAGCAACGTGGAAGGGGACACGATATCGACGCCGCCCGACTTTCGCTGTCCTCCGCGTTGAGGACAAGGCGCGCCCGGGTTCGGTTCTCCGCGCGGCCGCGCCGAATCCGGGCGCGGGCGAACCGCAGAGTCGCAGGCGATTACCGCAGCCTTCGGCGAGCCGATGGTGAACCGCAAGCCGGCCGCGGGGCAATCTCGTCTTGCGCGTCGTCCAGCACGAGGGCGAACAGCTGGTGCCTGTGCCGGATGCCCAGCCGTTCGAACGCCCGATCCCGGTAGGTCTTCACGGTGGTGGGCGACAGACCCAGGTCGGCAGCGATTCCGTCGTGCGTCCAGCCCTTCAGCAGCCGCTCGCAGACTTCGCGCTCGCGCGACGTCAGCGCCTGCATCACGTCTCGTCGCGGCGGACGGCCATGCGCCAGAGCGATGTGCCGATGGACGCAGGCCATCAGCGGCTGGCTCAGCCGCCCGATGGCATCGATTTCGCCGTCGCGAAACGGACGCTGCGACTCGTGTCGATACAGGTTCACGGCGAGCAGTCCGTCGTCGGCGTCACGCGTGACGATCGAGAGCCGCTCCTGCAATCCATTGCGGCTATAGATCTCCGCGCGATGCGGAAGCGGGATCTCCCTGGCGTGCCAGTGCATCAGAAGAAGCGCCTTCCGTTGCAACGGCTCGCGGACTGCGCAAAACGTTTCGTCACGACGATACAGGGACTCCCGGTATACGCGCCATGAACGGACAGTGCCGTCGTGAACCCGGAAGCTCCCCAGCGCATGCACCGAAGGGGGCGCGCAGTCCGAGAGTCGATAGATCGACCACCAGCAGAACGGCATCCAGAGATTCAGGAATGCAAGACCGTCCGGCCCGAACGACGGAGTCCCGATCGACGAGATGAGTCCGGCAAGCGCTTGTTGCGATGCTTCGTCGGAAACCGGCGCACGGTTCCCGGGACTGGGGATTTCGATCAACTGCATCGGTCTCCTCCGTATTCGCGAGTGTTCGGGTATCCCATGCGAGCGATTCTATTGATCCTGCGAATCGGCGAGAAAGTCGGGCGCGAGCCGCGCATCGGGGCGGACGGCGAAGCACGACGTGAGTCTGGTATCCGGGTTGCTGATGCTCCGGGCCGTTCGCGGCATCAAGGACTCGCCGCCCTATCTGCACGACGGACGCCTGCCCACGCTGGCCGACACTGTCGAGTTCTTCAACCTCGTGCTCGGACTGAAGCTCAGCCCGCAGGAAAAGGACGCGCTGCGAAAAACAGCGTTCCCGAGCCTGAAACAGCTTTCGTGGTCGAAATTGCAGCGTCTTGCAGCGAGCGCGGGGAGGCGGTGCTGCGTGGCCGGCGCATGGGTCCGCGACCCGACTGCCGGCCCGACTGTCGGGCCGGTGGCGGGTAACTGACGGGCTGCCGGCGTGGAAAGCCTGCGACCGCCGCGTCACGCTGTAGCCTGTCGACTGAAACGAGACGGAGCCCGATTCGATGCTGGTTCACAAGCTCAGGCTGCAACGCGGATGGTCGCAGGAGCAGCTCGCATCGCTCTCGGGGCTCAGTGTTCGCACGATCCAGCGCATCGAGTCGGGACAGAGCGCCAGCGCCGAGTCGCTGAAGGCGCTCGCCGCCGTCTTCGAAGTCGACTTCCAGTCCCTGCAAACCCTGCAAACGGAGGCCGACATGCCCGGCAAGACATCGCCCGTCCCGCAACGATCCGAACCATCGATGGCGGCGGAGGAAGCGTTGGCGCTCGAACAGGTGCGCCGCATCAGGGGCTTCTATGTCCATCTGATGCAATACGCGCTGGTCGTCGCCGGTCTCGCGCTGGTGAACTACTTTTTCGCGCCGCGCTTCCCCTGGGTGCTGTTCGTCGCGCTCGGCTGGGGACTGGGCATTCTCCTTCACGGCCTGCGCGCGTTCGGGCTGCCGATCCTGGGGCCCGAATGGGAGCGGCGGCAGGTCGAGAAGCGGCTGGGCCGGCCGCTGTAGGCACGGCGGTCCGGGCAGGGAGGCCGGCGTCAGCGACGCCTTTCTGCGCGCCGGCGCCGCAGCTCCGCTCAGAACGGAATGTCGTCGTCCATGTCGTCGAAGTCATGCGCCGGCTTGCGCGCAGCCGGCGCTGCACCACTGCCCGCGCTCGCTCCGGCCCCTGACGACCGCGCCGCCGCCGGCTCGCGCTCGCGCGCATAGCCGCCGTCGTCGGACGGAGCCGAGCCCCCGCCGTCGCGCGAACCGAGCAGCTGCATCGACTCCGCGATGATCTCGGTGGTGTAGCGGTCGTGGCCTTCCTTGTCCTGCCACTTGCGCGTCTTCAGCCGCCCCTCGACGTAGACCGAGCGCCCCTTCTTCAGGTATTCGCCGGCAATCTCGGCGAGCCGGTCGTAGAAGACCACGCTGTGCCACTCGGTTTCCTCGCGCTTCTCGCCCGAGGCCTTGTCCTTCCAGTTGCGCGTGGTGGCGATGCGCACGTTGCAGATCGCGCTGCCGCTGGGCGCGAAGCGCGTTTCGGGATCGCGGCCGAGATTGCCGACGAGGATCACCTTGTTCACCGAAGCCATGCCTTACTCCCGAAAACGTCCAGACGATTGTGTCATGCCGGTTCGTTCGCCGAGGCCGCCTGCACCGACCCCCGGGCCGAACGCGGCCAGCGCCGATGCCCCGACGCGACGACGAGCCACAGCGCCATCAGCACCGCGCAGGCGACGAACACCGCCGGCCGGCCCCACAGCTGCTGCACCCATCCGCCGATCGCGCCGCCGAAGAACAGGCCGAAGGACTGCGTGGTGTTGTAGACGCCCAGCGCAGTGCCCTTCGCATCGACCGGCGCCAGCCGCGAGATCAGCGACGGCAGGCTCGCCTCGAGCACATTGAACCCCGCGAAGAACACCAGCAGCAATACGGCGAAAGTCAGTAGGCCGCTCGGTTGAGCGACCAGCACGAGCTGCACGACGAGCACCATCGCGATCGACGCGAGGAAGACGACGCGCAGCCTGCCGCGCCGCTCGCTCCAGAACAGCGGCGGCAGCATCAGCAGGAACGACAGTACGACCACCGGCAGGTAGATCTTCCAGTGCCCGCTCACCGGGATGCCGGCGCGGTCGGCCAGCCACGTGGGTAGCACGACGAACATCGCCATCTGCACCGCATGCAGCGAGAAGATGCCGAAGTTCAGCCGCAGCAGGTCGGGCTCGCGCACGACGTCGCGCAGCGGCGTGCGCGAGACGTCGGCGAGCACCGCCCGCGGCACCGGCGGCACGACGAAGACGACGACGAAGATCGCGGCGATCGCCAGCACGCCGGTGAACGCGAAGATGCCGCTCATGCCGATGTGTTCGTAGAGCAGCGGCGCGCCGACCAGCGACAGCGCGAAGGTGAAGCCGATCGAGCCGCCGACCATCGCCATCGCCTTCGTGCGCTGATTGTCGCGCGTGCTGTCGGCGACGAAAGCCGTCACCGCCGCCGAGATGGCGCCGGCGCCCTGCAGCGCGCGCCCGATGATCGTGACGAGGATGCCGCTGGCCGCCGCCGCGACGAAACTGCCCAGCGCGAACAGCAGCAGCCCGGCGACGATCACCGGCTTGCGCCCCCAGCGGTCGGAGGCCATGCCGAAGGGCAGTTGCAGCATCGCCTGCGTGAGTCCGTAGATGCCCAGCGCCAGGCCGACGAGCGTGGCGTCGTCGCCGCCCGGAATGCCGCGCGCGTACACCGCGAACACCGGCAGGATCAGAAACAGTCCGAACATCCGCAGCGCGAAGATCGACGCGAGCGAGACGCTCGAGCGTCTTTCGAGCCTGGTCATGCTCGAATCGTCACGCTCCCGGGATTGAGACGACGGGGGCGGAACCGCTTCGGAGACGCTGGGGCGCGGGACGGAATCGGGGGATACGGAGGGCATCGGGTGGCCAATGGCGACCGGGTATATTAGTCGATTGCCCTTCCGCCGCCTGCCCTCGGCGCTTGCGCATGGAATCGATCCGGATCCGAGGTGCCCGGACGCACAACCTGAGGAACATCGATCTCGACCTGCCGCGCAACCGGCTCGTCGTGATCACCGGCCTGTCCGGCTCGGGCAAATCGTCGCTCGCCTTCGACACGCTGTACGCCGAAGGGCAGCGCCGCTACGTCGAATCGCTGTCGGCTTACGCGCGGCAGTTCCTGCAGCTGATGGAAAAGCCCGACGTCGACCTGATCGAAGGGCTGTCGCCGGCCATCGCCATCGAGCAGAAAGCGACGAGCCACAACCCGCGTTCCACGGTGGGCACCGTCACCGAGATCAACGACTACCTGCGCCTGCTGTTCGCGCGCGCCGGCACGCCGTATTGCCCCTACCACCCCGAGCGTCCGCTCGAAGCGCAGAGCGTCTCGCAGATGGTCGACGCGGTGCTCGCGCTGCCCGAAGGCACGCGCGCGATGATCCTCGCGCCGGTGCTCACCGGGCGCAAGGGCGAGCACCTCGACCTGTTCGAGTCGCTGCAGGCGCAGGGCTTCGTGCGGGTTCGCGTGCGCACGCACCGCATCGGCGCCGACACCGATGCGGGCGCCGACGCGGAGGCGCGCATCGTCGAGCTGAACGAGGCAGGC
>CALCZN010000009.1:0-8613 GCA_937903095.1 uncultured Burkholderiales bacterium | reverse complement strand
CGCACCGCTTTCGCAACCGAGCCGCGAACGCGCACCGGTTCCCGCTGTGCGAGACGGCTGCGCAATTCATCGAGCGTCGGACGCTCGGCGATCACCTCGATCTCGCGGCGAAGGAAATCCGACAACGAAAGCCCCTCGAGCGCCGCGCGCGACTTGAGCTTGCGGTGAACTTCCGCCGGCACGTGCCGGATCTGGATCATCACAGAGGACATGCTTCCAGCATGCAAGCATGCGCTCCACATGTCAACCACGATCCTGTCGCCGAAGATGAATCCAGCCCCACCCCTTCGAAGCGTCGCCCGCCACGATCCGGAGGGCGGTAGCGGGGGCGCTGCGCCCGCGTCCCCGCTACTGCGCGGAGCGAACGCAAAGGACTACACCTCGAGCCACTCCCGCCGAACGTGCTCGTTCTCCCGCAGCGACTCCGGTGTCCCCTCGAACACGATCCGCCCGTGCCCCATCACGTAGACCCGCTGCGAGATCCGCATCGCGATCGCGAGCTTCTGCTCGACGAGCAGCACCGAGATGCCGCGACGCTCGAGTTCGCTGAGGTAGTCGGCGACCAGCTCGACGACTTTCGGCGCCAGGCCTTCGGTGGGCTCGTCGATGACGATCAGCTCGGGCTCGCCCATCAGCGTGCGGCACAGCGTGAGCATCTGCTGCTCGCCGCCGGAGAGCACGCCCGCCTGCGTGTGGCGCCGCTCGGCGAGCCTGGGGAACATCCGGTACATGTCGTCGAAGGTCCAGCGGCCGGGGCGCCGTCCTTTCTGCCCGAGCAGCAGGTTCTGCTCGACGGTGAGCGTCGGGAAGATGTCCCGGCTCTCTGGGACGTAGCCGACGCCGAGCGGCGCGATCTCGTAGGCCTTGCGCCCGAGCAGCTCGTGGCCGCGGTAGACGATGCTGCCGGTGGCTTCGACCAGGCCCATGATCGCCTTCGCCGTCGTCGAGCGGCCGACGCCGTTGCGCCCGAGCAGGCTGACGATCTCGCCGCGCCGCACGTGCAGGTCGACACCGTGCAGCACGTGGCTCTTGCCGTAATACGCATGCAGGTTCGCGATGCGCAGCAACGACTCGCCGCTCGGGACGTTCATGCGTCGGCCTCCGCTACTGCCGTCCCGAGGTACGCCTGCTGCACCGCCTCGTTCGCGCGGATCTGCTGCGGGGTGCCGGTGGCCAGCACCTGTCCGTAGACGAGCACCGAGATCCGATCGGCCAGCCCGAACACCACGCTCATGTCGTGCTCGACCATCACCAGCGTGCGCCCTTCGGTCACGTGTCGGATCAGTTCCACCGCGCGGTCGCTTTCGGAACGGCTCATGCCGGCGGTGGGCTCGTCGAGCAGGATGACCTCGGCTCCGCCGGCGATCGTGATGCCGATCTCGAGCGCGCGCTGCTCGGCGTAGGTCAGCGTACCGGCCAGCGCATCGCGGCGGTGTCGCAGCCCGATTCGCTGCAGCACGTCGTCGGCGCGTTCGGCCGCGTCGGCGAGCTTCGACAGCCGATGCCAGCACGAGTAGCGATAGCCGAGCGACCACAGCGTCGCGCAGCGGACGTTCTCGAACACCGACATGCGAGGGAAGAGATTCGTGATCTGGAAGCTGCGTGCCAGCCCCTTGCGGTTGATCTGGTAGGGGCGATCGGCCGTGATGTCTTGTCCGTTCAGTTCGATGCGTCCGCTGCTGGCGCGAAAGCGCCCCGAAACCAGGTTGAACAGCGTCGATTTGCCCGCTCCGTTCGGGCCGATCACCGCGTGCCGCTCGCCGCGCGGAATCGAAAGATCGACGCCGCGGATGATTTCGGTCCTGCCGAAGGCCTTGTGCACGCCGGCCAGCGCCAGCGCCGGCACGTCGCCCGTCGCGGCCGCCGGCGATGCGCCGCGCGCCGGTGCGCTGCCTGCGCGCGCCTCGCTCACGTCGTCGCTCCTGGGTGAGACTTCGCCTCGATCAGTGCCTGCACCGCGTCCCAGGTGCGTGCGAAGCGTCGCCTCGCCGCCTCGAAGGCGAGTCCGCCCGCGGCGACGAGTGCCGCCGCGATCGCCCACGCCTGCCACGAGGATGCGTCTACGTCCATCCCGAACAGCCGCAGTTGCGAGCCCGACGCGAAGTTCAGCGTCAGCTGATAGCTCATCTCTACGAGCGCGATGACGCCGGCCAGCAGCACGCCGGTAGCGAGCGCGAGCGCGCCGTACGGCCCGGCGAGCCGGCCGAGCAATCCGTGGCGCATCACGCGCAGGTTCATCGCGATCAGCGAGGCGACGCCGCCCGGCGCGTACATCACCATCAGCACGAAGAACGCGCCGAGATAGAACTGCCAGGCGCTCGTATAGTCGGACAGCGCCACCGCGAAGAAGATGAAGATCACCGCGCCGAGGATCGGGCCGAAGAAGAAGCCCGCTCCCCCGATGAAGGCGGCGACGAGCACGCCGCCCGAGCGCGCCGTGGAGACGTTCTCGGCCGAGACGATCTCGAAGTTGATCGCCGACAGTCCGCCCGCGATGCCGCAGAAGAAGGCCGACGCGACGATGACGAGGAAGCGCACGTGCTGCGCGCTGTAGCCGATGAACTCGGCGCGCTCCGGGTTGTCGCGCACGGCGTTCGATATGCGGCCGAGCGGCGTGTGCGAGAACGCGTACATCGCCGCCATGCTGGCGAAGCACCAGATCGCGATCAGGTAGTACACCTCGATCGCCGGCCCGAAAGTAATGCCGAGGAAGGGCTCGCCCACCACCCGGTTCGTCGAGACTCCGCCCTCGCCGCCGAAGAAGCCGGGGAACATCAGCGACGCGGCGAACACCAGCTCGCCGATGCCGAGCGTGATCATCGCGAAAGGAGTGCCGGCCTTCTTCGTCGTGACGTAGCCGAAGAGCACGCCGAAGACCGCGCCGAACACGCCGCCGACCAGCGGAATCAGCGAAACGGGCAGCCACAGGCGGCCCTCGCCCACCCAGTTCAACGCGTGGATCGCGAAGAACGCGCCGAGGCCCGAGTAGACGGCGTGGCCGAACGACAGCATTCCGCCCTGGCCGAAGATCATGTTGTAGGCCAGCGCGAACACGATCATGACGCCCATCTGCGACAGCAGCGTGATCGCGAAGCCCTTGTGGAACACGAGCGGCAGCACCGCGAACAGCAGCGCGGTCGCGCTCCAGATCGCCCATCGGCCGAGGTCGATCGGCTCGAAGCGCACGCGCGGCACGCGTATCGCGGGCGCGATCGCCGAACGATGCCCGCTCGCGCCGCTGCCCACTAGTTCTCCCTCGTGCCCATCAGCCCGCGCGGGCGCAGGACCAGCACGAGCACCAGCAGCAGGTACGGCAGCACCGGCGCGACCTGCGAGACCTTCAGCGACCAGACGCTGTACAGCGGCGCGTCGGGGCCGAGCGGCATGCCCAGCCGCTCGAAGAGCGCGAGCGGCGACCAGTCGATGCCGATCGCGAAGGTCTGCATCAGCCCGATCAGCAGCGACGCGACGAAGGCGCCGGCCAGCGACCCCATCCCGCCCACCACGACGACAACGAAGACGATCGAGACGATCACCGCCGCCATCGACGGCTCGGTGACGTAGGCGTTGCCGCCGATCACGCCCGCCAGCGCGGCGAGCGCGCAGCCTCCGCCGAAGGTCAGCATGAACACGCGCGGCACGTTGTGGCCGAGCGCCTGCACCATCTCGGGGTGCGTGAGCGAGGCCTGGATGACGAGGCCGATGCGCGTGCGCGTGAGCACGAGCCAGATCGCCAGCAGCATCGCGCCGGCCACGAGCATCATGAACGCCCGATAGGTCGGGAAGTTCGTCGAGTAGACGGTGAACAGCGACCCGGCCAGCGGCTGCGGCACGGCGTAGGGCACGGCGGCGCGTCCCCAGACGATCTGGACGATCTCGACGACGATGTACGCCAGCCCGAAAGTGAAGAGCAGCTCGGGCACGTGCCCCCATCGGTGCACCCGCCGAAGCCCGTAGCGCTCGACGAAGGCGCCGAGCGCGCCGACGGCCAGCGGCGCGGCCGCCAGCGCAATCCAGTAGCCGACTCCCGGCCACGCAGCATCGAGCCACGCGCTGATCTGGTAGGCGAAATACGCGCCGAGCATGTAGAACGACGCGTGCGCGAAGTTGAGCACGCCCATCAGGCTGAAGATGAGCGTCAGCCCCGAGGCGAGCATGAACAGCAGCAGCCCGTAGCTGATGCCGTTCAGCAGCGAAACGACGAAGAACTCCAAGCGGTCGGTTCCTTTCGGCCGCGCGCGACGCGCTGCGAGGGAGGGCGAAGCGGGAGTGCCCGCGGCGGGTCGGGCGCCGCGCGCCGAAGCGCGCCGGCCCCGATCCGTTGCCGGCGCGGCGTTCCTATTTCGCCGCCGGCCGCTTCATCTGGCACGAGGTGGGCTGCGACGCCACGTAGGGCTCGAGCATCGCCTCGGTTCGCCAGCCGAAGCCGGTGCCTTCCTGGTCGAACTTCACCGTCTTGCCGTCGACCTTCTGCCACGACGACACGTACACCGCCTGCTGGATCTGGTGGTCGCTGGCGCGCATCTCGACCTCGCCGTTCAGCGACTCGATCTTCATGCCTTCCATGGCCAGCGCCACTTTCAGCGGGTCGGTGGACTTCGCCTTCTTCATCGCCTCGCCGAGCAGCCGGAAGCCCGTGTACGTGGCCATCACGTAGTAGTCGTCCTTGAACTTCTGGTGGAAGCCCTGGACGATCGGATCGGCCTTCGGATTGGGCACGTTCGGGTGCCAGTACGAGACCTGGCGCACGTGATCTTCGCCGGCGGCGCCCATCGCGGTGGGAACGCCGGTGGTGCCCGCGTAATAGGTGTAGAAGTTCGCGGTCAGCCCCGCGTCCCTGGCCGCCTTCACCAGCAGCGCGAGGTCGGCACCCCAGTTGCCGGTGATGATGGTGTCGGCGCCGGCCGCCTTGATCTTCGCGACGTAGGGCGCGAAGTCGCGAACCTGCGCCAGCGGATGGCGGTCTTTTCCGACGACCTGCACGTCGGGACGCTTGCGCTTCAGGTACTCCTCGGCCGCCTTCTCCACCGAGTGACCGAAGGCGTAGTCCTGGTTGATCAGGTAGACCTTCTTGATCTCCGGGCGCCTGGCCATGTACGACGTAAGCGCCTCCATCTTCATGTCGGCGTTGATGTCGAGCGCGAAGTGCCAGAAGTTGCAGCGTTCGTTGGTGAGCGACGGATCGATCGCCGCGTAGTTGAGGAAGACGATCTCCTGGCCCGGGTTGCGCGCGTTGTGCTTGGCGATGGCGTCGGACAGCGCGATCGCCACCGACGAGCCGTTGCCCTGCACGACGTAGCGGATGCCCTGGTCGGCGATCGACTTCAGCGCCGTGAGGCTCTCCTGCGGGCTGAGCTTGTTGTCGAAGGGGACGACCTCGAAGCGGACGTCACCGGCCCATTTCTGCTGGTTGGCGACGTCGGCCAGGTACTGCCAGCTGCGTACCATGTTCTGCCCGAGCGGCGCCATCATGCCCGACAGCGGATCGATCCAGGCGACCTTGACGGTGCCCGATTGCGCGACGGCGGCCGGGGCGGCAAATGCCGCGCACACAGCCAGCGCGGCGCCGGCCAGGCGGATGTTCCTCATGGATGCTCTCCTCCTTGGGATTGCCGGGCCGCCGCTCGATGCGGCGGCGGTCCCGAGCCGCGTCCATCATAAGCGAAGACCGACCGAGCGGCGCAAGCGCTCCATGAAAGGCACGGCGACCTCGCGCGCCTTGCGCGCGCCGGCGAGCAGCACCTCTTCGACCTGCTCCGGACGCGCGACCAGCGCGTCGTAGCGCTCGCGCATCGGCGCCAGCTCGCCCTCGACGAGCGCGTACAGCCGCTCCTTCGCCGGCCCCCAGCCCAGGCCCTTTTCCAGCTCGTCCTTGAAGGCCGCTGCATCGTCGGGCTCGGCGAAGGCGCGGTAGATCGCGTAGAGCTGCGAGTTCGCGGCATCCTTCGGCTCGCCCGGCACGCGCGAATCGGTGACGATCCGGCGGATCGACGCGTGCAGCTTCTTCGCGCCTCCCTCGAACAGCGCGATCGTGTTGTCGTAGCTCTTCGACATCTTGCGCCCGTCCAGCCCGGGCAGCGTGGCCACGTGCTCCTCGACCTGCGCCTGCGGCAGCACGAAGGGGCCGTCGCCGCTGCCGAAGACGCGATTGAAGCGCTGCGCGATGTCGCGCGCCATTTCGACGTGCTGGATCTGGTCGCGTCCCACCGGCACGAACTGCGCGTTGAACAGCAGGATGTCGGCGGCCATCAGCACCGGGTAGCTGTACAGCCCCATGCTGATGCCGGCGTCGGGGTCCTCGCCGGAGGCGTTGTTGCGATCGACCGCGGCCTTGTAGGCGTGCGCGCGGTTCATCAACCCCTTGGCGGTGACGCAGCCCAGAATCCACGTCAGCTCGGGTATTTCCGGGATGTCGGACTGGCGGTACAGCGTCACCTTCGCCGGATCGAGGCCGGCGGCGAGCCAGCTCGCCGCGATCTGCAATCGCGATCGCCGCACCCGCTCGGGCTCGTCGCATTTGACGAGCGCGTGCAGGTCGGCAAGGAACAGGAAGGAGTCGAAGCGCGCATCCCGGCTCGCGCGCACGGTGGGTCGGATCGCGCCTACGTAGTTCCCCAGATGGGGCGTGCCGGTGGTGGTGATCCCGGTGAGAACGCGTGGCTTCATGCGCCCTCTTCGAGCAGGCGACGCAGCACGTATTGCATGATTCCTCCGTGACGGTAGTAGTCGGCCTCTGCCGGCGTGTCGATGCGCACCACCGCGTCGAATTCGACGCGGCCGGCGCGCACGTGCACGACCGCCGGCGTGAGCCCCTCGTTCAGCGCGACGATGCCTTCGATGTCGAAGCGCTCCTCGCCGGTCAGGCCGAGCGAATCGACGCTCGCGCCGGCGGGGAACTGCAGCGGCAGCACGCCCATGCCGATCAGGTTCGAGCGATGGATGCGCTCGAAGGACTCAGCGATCACCGCACGAACGCCGAGCAGCATCGTACCCTTGGCCGCCCAGTCGCGCGACGAGCCCGAACCATATTCCTTTCCGGCGAGCACGACGAGCGGCGTGCCGGCCGCCTGGTAGTTGCGCGACGCCTCGAAGATCGTGCACACCGGCGCGCCGTCGCGGGTGAAGTCGCGCGTGAAGCCGCCTTCGGTGCCCGGCGCGAGGCGGTTACGCAGCCGGATGTTCGCGAAGGTGCCGCGGATCATCACCTCGTGGTTGCCGCGACGCGAGCCGTAGGAGTTGAAGTCGGCCGGCGCGACGCCGGCGGCGACCAGGTATTCGGCCGCCGGCGAGTTGCGCGCGATCGAGCCCGCCGGACTGATGTGGTCGGTGGTGACCGAGTCGCCCAGCAGCGCGAGCGCGCGTGCGCCGCGGATGTCCGCCACCGGCGGCGGCGTGCGCTGCATTCCCTGGAAGTAGGTCGGGTGGCGCACGTAGGTGGAGCTTTCGTCCCATGCGAAGAGATCGCCCTGCGGCGTGGGCAGCGAGCGCCAGCGCTCGTCGCCGGTGAACACGTCCGCGTAGCAGTCGACGAACATCGACGAGGCGAGCGACGCGTCGACCGCGGCCTGCACCTCGGCGGCGCTCGGCCAGACGTCGCGCAGGAAGACGTCCTTGCCGTCCTTGTCGCGCCCCAGCGGCTCGCGCATCAGGTCGATGTCCATCGTGCCGGCCAATGCATAGGCGACGACGAGCGGCGGCGACGCGAGGTAGTTCATCTTCACCTCGGAGTGGATGCGCCCCTCGAAATTGCGGTTGCCCGAGAGGATCGCCGCCACCGACAGGTCGTTCTCGCGCACCGCGCGGCTCACTTCCTCGATCAGCGGGCCCGAGTTGCCGATGCAGGTCGTGCAGCCGAAGCCGACCAGCTCGAAGCCCAGTTGCCGGAGGTACTGCAGCACGCCCGCCCGCTCGTAGTAGTCGATGACGACCTTCGAGCCGGGCGCCAGGCTCGTCTTGACCCACGGCCGGCGTTCGAGGCCGCGCTCGACGGCCTTCTTCGCGAGCAGCGCCGCCGCCATCATCACCGACGGATTCGACGTGTTCGTGCACGAGGTGATCGCGGCGATGACGATCGCCCCATGGTCGATCTCGGCCGTTGCGCCGTCGTCCAGGCGGAGGGTCGCCGGCCTGCGGGGTCGCTGGCCGTCGGACTGCGCCGCGTAGTCGCGCGGGGCTTCGCTGGGTCGCGGGATCGGCGCTGCCGTCGTCCCGGAACCGCCGGTGAGATGCTCGACTTCGAAGGCCGGGGTGTCGGAGGCGGGAAAGCTCTCGGCCACCGCCTCGTCGTAGCCGCTCTCCTTCCCTTTCTCGGTGGGCTCGCTCACGTAGGCGGACAGCGCACCGCGAAAGGCCTGCTTCGCCTGCGAGAGCAGGATTCGATCCTGCGGCCGCTTCGGTCCGGCGATCGACGGCACCACCGAGTCGAGATCGAGTTCGAGCCGCTCGGAATAGCGCGGCTCGGCGTTCGGGTCGTGCCACAGCCCCTGTTCGCGCGCATAGCGCTCGACCAGCGCGATCCTCTCGGGCGGGCGGCCGGTCAGGCGCAGGTAGCGCAGCGTCTCGTCGTCGATCGGGAAGATCGAGATCGTGGAGCCGTATTCCGGGCTCATGTTG
>CALCZN010000008.1:0-15073 GCA_937903095.1 uncultured Burkholderiales bacterium | reverse complement strand
CCGCATCAAGGTCGCACCCGCGGCGCGCCAGCGGCTGGCCGAGTCCTTCGAGACCGCGCTGCGCCTGGCCGACGGACGCGCGATGGCGCTCCACCTCGATCGCGGCGACACGCAGATGTTCTCGAGCCGCTTCGCGTGCCCGGTGTGCAATCACGCGCTCGCCGAGCTGGAGCCGCGGCTGTTCTCGTTCAACAATCCGCTGGGCGCCTGCCCCGAGTGCGACGGCCTGGGCGCCGTGCCGTTCTTCGATCCGCAGCGCGTCGTCGCCTTCCCCGCGCTCAGCCTCGCTTCCGGCGCGATCAAGGGCTGGGACCGCCGCAACGCCTTCTATTTCCAGCTGATCCGCGACCTCGCCGCGCACTACGGCTTCGACGTCGACACTGCCTTCGAGGCGCTGCCCGAACGCACGCGACACGTCGTGCTGCACGGTTCGGGCAGCGAGAAAGTGCCGTTCACCTACCTCGGCGACGGCGGCAAGCCGACCGTGCGCGAACACGCCTTCGAGGGCGTGATCCCGAACCTCGAGCGCCGGCATCGCGAGACCGATTCGCCGCACGTGCGCGAGGAGCTGTCCAAGTACGTCAGCACGCGTCGCTGCCCGGCCTGCGAGGGAACGCGCCTGCGCCTGGATGCGCGCTTCGTGCGGGTCGGCCCGCGCGGCGACGACAAGGCGATCTACGAGGTCTCGGGCTGGACGCTGCGCCACGCGCTCGCGTGGTTCGACTCGCTCGAGCTGCCCGGCTCGCGGCGCGCGGTCGGCGAGCGCATCGTGCGCGAGATCGCGGCGCGCCTGCGCTTCCTGAACAACGTCGGACTGGACTACCTGTCGCTCGATCGTCCCGCCGAGACGCTGTCGGGCGGCGAATCGCAGCGCATTCGCCTGGCCTCGCAGATCGGCTCGGGCCTCACCGGCGTGATGTACGTGCTCGACGAGCCGTCGATCGGGCTGCACCAGCGCGACAACGACCGGCTGATCGAAACGCTGCAGCAACTGCGCGACATCGGCAACACGGTCATCGTCGTCGAGCACGACGAGGATGCGATCCGCGCCGCCGATCACGTCGTCGACATGGGTCCGGGCGCCGGCGAGCACGGCGGCCGGGTCGTCGCGCAGGGCACGGCCCGGGCGATCGAGGCCTGCGAGGAATCGCTCACCGGGCGCTACCTGTCGGGGGCGCTGCGCATCGAGGTACCGCGCAGCCGCAAGCCGCCCGGCGAGCAGCGCCTCGTCGTGCGCGGCGCGCGCGGCAACAACCTGAAGAACGTCGACGTCGAGATTCCGCTCGGCCTGCTCGTCTGCGTCACCGGCGTATCCGGCTCGGGGAAATCGACGCTGGTCAACGACACGCTGTACGCGGCGGCAGCGCGCGCGGTCCATCGCTCGTCGGCCGAAGCGGCGCCGCACGATTCGATCGAAGGGCTGGCCGCGCTCGACAAGGTGATCTCGGTCGACCAGAGCCCGATCGGCCGCACGCCGCGCTCGAATCCGGCCACGTACACGGGGCTCTTCACGCCGATCCGCGAACTCTTCGCCGAGACGCCGGTCGCGCGCGAGCGCGGCTACGGACCCGGGCGTTTCTCGTTCAACGTCCGGGGCGGGCGCTGCGAAGCCTGCCAGGGCGACGGCGTGCTGCGCGTCGAGATGCATTTCCTGCCCGACGTCTACGTCGCCTGCGACGTCTGCGGCGGCCGGCGCTACAACCGCGAGACGCTCGAGGTCCAGTACAAGGGCCGCAACATCGCCGAGGTGCTCGACATGACGATCGAGCAGGCGGCCGGCTTCTTCTCCGCGGTGCCGACCGTGCAGCGCAAGCTGCAGACGCTGCTCGAGGTGGGCCTGGGCTACGTGCGCCTCGGGCAGAGCGCCACCACGCTGTCCGGCGGCGAGGCGCAGCGCGTGAAGCTCGCCGAGGAGCTGTCCAAGCGCGACACCGGCCGCACGCTGTACATCCTCGACGAGCCGACCACCGGGCTGCATTTCCACGACATCTCGCTGCTGCTCGGCGTGATCCATACGCTGCGCGACCGTGGCAACACCATCGTCGTCATCGAGCACAACCTCGACGTGATCAAGACCGCCGACTGGGTGATCGACCTGGGCCCGGGAGGCGGCGATGCGGGCGGCGAGGTCGTCGCGACGGGAACCCCCGAACGAATCGCCGGCTGCGAAGCGAGCGCGACCGGGCAGTACCTGGCGCGGGCGCTGGGCGGGGTGCGCGGCACGGCAGCAGCGAAACCGCGCCGCGCGCGGGCCGATGCGCCGCGAGGCGAGCAACAGGCAGCGGGCTGATCCGGTCCCCGGGGCCGCTGCGCTCCTGGCGATCAGTCGGGATCGGGACGGTAGCGCGCGAAACGCGCGTGCACCTCGGCCATCGCCGCCGCGTCGAGCCGCGCCGGCTCTCCCAGCTGCAGCGCCAGCCGGTACATGCGCGCCAGCGTCTCGACCTCGACAGCCAGCTCGAGCGCCGCTTCGACGCTCGCGCCGAGCGCGACGATTCCGTGCTGCGCGAGCAGGCACGCACGCCGTCCTTCGAGCGCGGCGCGCGCACGATCGGACAGCGCCTTCGTGCCGAAGGTGGCGTAGGGCGCGCAACGGATGTCGTCGCCGCCGGCTACCGCGATCATGTAGTGGAAAGCCGGGATGCCTTCGGCGTGGATGCGCGGCAGGCAGGCGAGCGCGGTGGCGTGCGGCGGATGCGCGTGCACGATCGCCTGCACGTCGGCGCGCGCCGCGTGCAGGTCGCGATGCAATCGCCATTCGGAGGAAGGCGCTCGTACGCCGTGCGCGCACACGGGCGCCGGCGCGAGCGGATCCTCGCCATCCGGTATCGCCAACGGAAGCCAGACGAGATCGTCGATCGTCATCCGGTCGTAGGCCAGCGCGCTCGGTGTGACGAGCAGGCCTTCCTCGCCGCCACGATGCCAGCGCAGCGACGCATTGCCGGCGCGCCCGCTGTTGATGCCCAGCGGCGCCATGCGTCGGACGGCATCGACCAGCGAGGCGCGCGCTTCGTTCTCGGTCATCCTGCGGCCACCTGGGCGTCGCGCCGAAGCAGCGCCGCGATCGCCGCGTGCGACGGCTCGCAGGCACCGCGTTCGGTGAGGAGCGCGGTAACCAGCCGCGCCGGCGTGATGTCGAAGCCCGGATTGGCGACCGCGCTGCCTTCCGGCACCACGCGCACCGCTGCGATGGCAGCGTCGTCGAGCCGGCCGACGACGTGCGTCACCTCGCGCCCATCGCGCTCCTCGATCGGAATCGACGCACCGTCGGCGGTGTCGACGTCGATGCTCGACGTCGGACACGCGACGTAGAACGGCACGCGGTTGTCGCGCGCGGCGAGCGCCTTGAGGTACGTGCCGATCTTGTTCGCGACGTCGCCGTTGGCCGCCACCCGATCGCAGCCGACGATCACCGCGTCGACGCGGCCCTGCATCATCAGCAGGCCGCCCGCGTTGTCGACGATCACCGTGTGCGCGATGCCGCGCCCGGCAAGCTCCCATGCGGTGAGCGAGGCGCCCTGGTTGCGCGGCCGCGTCTCGTCGACCCAGACGTGCACGGCGACGCCCTGCTCGTGCAGATGCTGGACCACGGCGAGCACCGTGCCGTGCTCCACCGTGGCGATGGCGCCGGCATTGCAGTGCGTGAGCAGGTTCAGCGGAATGGCGTCGGCGCCCGCCATGCCGGCCAGCGCCGAGCGCTGCTCGGCGAGCACGCGCAGCAGGCGTGCGCCGTGCTCGCCGATGCGCGCGTTGCACGCGGCGTCCTCGTCGCAGATGGCCGCCGCCTCCTGGCGCGCGAGCGCGGCCCGCTGCGCGGCCGGCGCAGGCGCCACGCGGCGAAGCACGCGATCGAGCGCCCAGCGCAGGTTCACCGCGGTGGGGCGCGCCGCGGCCAGCCGCTCGTAGGCCTCGCGCAGCGCGTCGTCGGAGGCGTCGGCTTCGATCGCCAGCGCCAGGCCCCAGGCGCCCACCGCGCCGATCAGCGGCGCGCCGCGCACGCGCATCTCGCGGATCGCCGCTTCGCAGTCGGCGCAGCTGCGCAATGCGATCTCGCGGCGCTCGAAGGGCAGCCATCGCTGGTCGATCGTGTGCGGCACGCCGAGGGCGTCGTTCCACAGGGTCCTTGACATGGCACAGGAATCCTTCGCCCGAATTGGGTACCATCCGCCGCGTTCCAGTCTAATCGATGACATCGGGCGCATGAGTCTCTCGCTGATGTCAGCGTTCCTGCTCGGGCTGTTCGGCGGCGTTCACTGCGCGTCGATGTGCGGAGGAATCATCGCACTGCTCGGCACGCGGCACCGGATGATGCCGCTGAACGTGCAACCGGGCGGCGGCGCCGTCGCGGCGATGCAGTCGGGCACGCTGCTGCAATTCGCCTACAACGCCGGCCGCATCGGCAGCTACGCCGTCGCCGGCGCGCTGGCCGGCGCCGTCGGTTCGGCGGCCTGGCTCGCCGAGCACGTGCTGCCGGTGCAGAAGATCAGCTTCGTCGCCGCCAACCTGCTGCTGATCGTGCTCGGGCTGGCGCTCACCGGCGGGCTGCGCCGGCTGCGCGTGCTCGAGCGCTTCGGCGCCGGCGCCTGGAAGCGCGTCGCGCCCTTCGCCTCGCGGCTGCTCGGCGCCACCAGCTTGCCCGGCGCTTTCGCCGCCGGCGCCGCATGGGGCTGGGTGCCGTGCGGAATGGTCTACGGCATGCTGGCCGCGGCGCTCGTCTCGGGCAGCGCCGCCGATGGCGCGCTGCTGATGCTCGCCTTCGGCGCCGGAACGCTGCCAAACCTGCTGGCCCTGGGCCTGGCCGCCCAGCGCGTCTCGCGCTGGTTCGCCCGCCCCGGCGCGCGCTTCGCCGCCGGGCTGCTGATCGTCGCCTTCGGCGTGGCGGGCCTCGCGCGCATCGACCCGATCGCTCGTCTGCAGCAGGCCATCGACGTCTGCGTGCAGTGGCTGCGATGACGCAACGAATCGCCTGCTTCCATTGCGGCGAGGCGGTGGAGCGACCCGGTGCATGGCGCACGACGATCGACGGCGCCGAGCGCGAGATGTGCTGCGCGGGGTGCCGCGCGGTGGCCGAGGCGATCGCGGCGGCCGGCCTGTCCGACTACTACCGCACGCGCTCGCAGCCGGGCGCGGCCGGCGTCGTGCCCGAGGAACTCGAAGCGCTGCGCGTCTGGGACGACGCCGAAGTGCAGGCGCGCTTCGTGCGCGGCGCGGACACCGGCGACGACGAACGCGAGGCGACGCTGCTGGTCGACGGAATGCGCTGCGGCGCCTGCGTCTGGCTGCTCGAGCAGACGCTGCAGCGCCAGCCCGGCGTGGTCGGCGCATCGGTGAACCTGGCGACCGAACGCGCGACGATCCGCTGGAATGCGGCGCAGATGCAGCTTTCGCGCCTGCTCGCGGCGATCGGCCGCATCGGCTACGTGGCGCGGCCCTTCGATGCGCGCGGCCGCGAGCAGCAGATCCAGCGCACGACGAAGGCGCTGTTCCGGCGCCTGTTCGTCGCCGCGCTGGCGATGATGCAGGTGATGATGTACGCGTTTCCGTCGTACGTAGCCGCGCCGGGCGAGATCGAGCCTGCGCACGAATCGCTGATGCGCTGGGCGAGCCTGCTGCTCACCGTCCCGGTCGTCTTCTATTCGGCCACGCCCTTCCTCGCCGGCGCCTGGCGCGACCTGCGCGCACGCAGCCCGGGGATGGACGTGCCGGTGGCGATCGGCGTGCTCGCCGCCTTCGCCGCCAGCGTGCACGCCACCGTCGTCGGCCGCGGCGAGGTCTGGTTCGACTCGGTGACGATGTTCGTCTGCCTGCTGCTGGCGGCGCGCTACGTCGAATGGATCGCGCGCCGGCGCGCGGGCCGCGCGATCGACGCGGTCGCCGCCGCCGCGCCCGATTCGGCCGAGCGCATCGATCCGGCGACCGGAGCGATCGAACGCGTGCCGGCCACGCGACTGGCGCCCGGCGACCGCTTCCGCGTCGCCGTCGGCGAGCGCATCGCGGTGGACGCGCGCATCGTCGAGGGGCGCACGGCGATCGACGCGTCGCTGCTCACCGGCGAGTCGGTGCCGGTGGTGCGCGAGCGCGGCGACGAGGTGCCGGGCGGCGCGGTGAACGCGGGCAGCGCCTTCGTCGCGCAGGCGCTGCGCAGCAGCGCCGACAGCGCGATCTCGACGATCGAGCGGCTGATCGACCGCGCCGCCGCCGACAAGCCCCGACTCGCCGGCCTCGCCGAGCGGGTCGCGCGTTTGTTCGTCCTCGCGCTGCTGCTGCTGGCGGCCGGCGTCTGGCTCGCCTGGATGCAGATCGACCCTGCACGCGCCGCGCCGATCGCGATCGCCGTGCTGGTCGTCTCGTGCCCCTGCGCGCTGTCGATGGCGATGCCAGCGGCGCTGGCGGCAGCCACCGGCGCGGCGATCCGGCGCGGAATGCTCGTCGCGCGCGGAGACGCGCTCGAACGACTCGCCGACTGCACCGACGTCGTCTTCGACAAGACCGGAACGCTGACGCGAGGCCGCCCCGAAGTCGTCGACGTCGTGACGCTCGCGCCGACCGAGGGCGGAGAGCCCGGCCACTCCGACGAGGCCGCGGGCAACGCCGCGAACACCGCCCTCGCGATTGCCGCCGCACTCGAAGCGGGCCAGTCGCATCCGCTCGCGGCCGCGATCCTGCGCGCCGCCGAAGACGCGGACGTCGCACCGCTGCGCACCGACGCCCCGCCCGTCACCACCGCGGGTCTAGGCGTCGAAGCCACGATCGACGGCCGCCGCTACCGCCTCGGCGCCGAACGCTGGGTCGCCGAATGGCACGCATCGCTCGCCGCCGACGCCGACGCCAACGGACCCGAGCCGGCCGCTTCCCCTTCACCCTTCACCCTTCACCCTTCACTTCCGTCCACCTTTCACCCTTCACCTCTCTCACACGTCTGGCTCGTCGACGACCACCGCCCCATCGCCCGCATCCACCTGCGCGATCGCCTGCGCGACGAAGCGCGCGAAGTCGTCGACGCGCTCGCCGCGCGCGGGCTGCGCGTGCACCTGCTCTCCGGCGACCGTCTCGCGAGCGCGCAGGCGGTCGCCGGCGAACTGGCCATCGCGCACGTGCGCGCCGAGGCTGCGCCCGACGACAAGCTCGAATACGTGCGCGGCCTGCAGCGCGAAGGTGGCCGCGTCGCGATGATCGGCGACGGCATCAACGACGCGCCGGTGCTCGCCGCAGCCGACGTCTCGGTGGCCGTCGGCGCGGCCAGCTCGCTCGCCCGCACCGCGGCCTCGGTCGTGCTGCTCGGCGGCTCGCTGCGCGAACTGGCCGCGCTGCACGCGCTGGCGCGGCGCACGCGCCGCGTCGTGCGGCAGAACCTCGGCTGGGCGCTCGTCTACAATGCCGCCGCGATTCCGGCGGCGGCGTTCGGCTGGGTGCCGCCCTGGCTCGCCGCGCTGGGCATGACGGGCAGTTCGCTGCTGGTCGTGCTCAACGCACTGCGCCTGATCCCGGGCGCGAAGCGCGCCGCCGGCCGCGCGGAGCCTGCAGCAGCGCCGGCGACGGTGAGCGCCTGAATGGAAGCGCTGTACCTGCTCGTGCCGCTCAGCCTGGCCATCGTCGCGCTCGCCGCCTGGATATTCCTGCGGATGTCCGACAGCGGACAGTTCGACGACATGGAAGGCCCGGCGCACAGCATCCTGCACGACGACGACCGCTCGCCGCCTGCGACGAAGGAAGGCACGGACGACGATGACAACGCGCGGTCTTGACAAAAGGCAAATTCAATCGAACCGGTGCTTCCGATAATTCAGTTCTTGTTCAGGGGGACGGCATGACCACAGTTGCGATCGGCGCTCCGGCGGGCGCTCCCGGCGCCTCGGGCGTCTCGAACGCGGCAACCACGTACAACTACAAAGTGGTTCGCCAGTTCGCAGTGATGACGGTCGTCTGGGGCGTCGTCGGCATGCTGGTCGGCGTGTGGATCGCCGCCGAACTGGCCTGGCCGGCGCTGAACATGGACATCCCGTGGATCACCTACAGCCGGCTGCGCCCGCTGCACACCAACGCGGTGATCTTCGCCTTCGGCGGCAGCGCGCTGTTCGCCACCTCGTATTTCGTCGTGCAGCGCACCTGCCAGGCGCCGCTGTTCGCGCCGAAGCTCGCGGCCTTCACGTTCTGGGGCTGGCAGGCGGTGATCGTCGCCGCGGCGATCACGCTGCCGCTGGGGCTGTCGACGACCAAGGAATACGCCGAGCTGGAATGGCCGATCGACGTGCTGATCGCGCTCGTTTGGGTCGCCTACGCGATCGTGTTCTTCGGAACCATCGCCAGACGAAAGACGCCGCACATCTACGTGGCGAACTGGTTCTTCGGCGCCTACGTGATCACGATCGCCGTGCTGCACATCGTCAACAGCATGGCGCTGCCGGTCACGTGGACGAAGTCGTACTCGGCCTATGCCGGCGTGCAGGACGCGATGGTGCAGTGGTGGTACGGCCACAACGCGGTGGGCTTCTTCCTCACCGCCGGCTTCCTCGGGATGATGTACTACTTCATCCCGAAGCAGGCCGAGCGCCCCGTCTACTCGTACCGGCTGTCGATCGTGCACTTCTGGGCGCTGATCTTCACCTACATGTGGGCGGGCCCCCACCACCTGCACTACACGGCGCTGCCCGACTGGGCGCAGAGCGTCGGCATGGTGTTCTCGCTGATCCTGCTCGCGCCGTCGTGGGGCGGGATGATCAACGGGATCATGACGCTTTCGGGCGCATGGCACAAACTGCGCGAAGACCCGATCCTGAAGTTCCTCGTCGTGTCGCTGTCGTTCTACGGCATGTCGACCTTCGAGGGCCCGATGATGTCGATCAAGACGGTCAATGCGCTGTCGCACTACACCGACTGGACGGTCGGCCACGTGCACTCCGGAGCGCTGGGCTGGGTCGGCTTCATCACGATGGGCTCGATCTACTACCTGATCCCGCGCCTGTTCGGCCGCACGCAGATGTACAGCACGCGGCTGATCGAAACGCACTTCTGGATCTCGACGATCGGCGTCGTTCTGTACATCGCCGCGCTGTGGATCGCCGGCGTCACGCAGGGCCTGATGTGGCGCGCGACGAACGTCGACGGCACGCTCACCTACGCGTTCGTCGAGTCGGTCAAGGCTTCGTACCCGTACTGGTACATCCGCTTCGCCGGCGGCCTGCTCTATCTCGCCGGAATGCTGCTGATGCTCTACAACTGCCTGATGACGATCCGCGCGGGCAAGGCCGTCGACGCGCCGGTGCCGGCCGTCGCCGCGGCGCACGCGTGAAGGAAGCGAGATGAAATTCACGCACGCCCTGATCGAGAAGAACCTCACGCTGATGATCGTGCTGATCATCGCCGCCATCAGCGTGGGCGGCCTGGTCGAAATCGTCCCGCTGTTCTTCCAGAAGTCGACCACCGAGCCGGTGCAGGGCCTGAAGCCCTACGGCGCGCTCGAGCTGGTCGGCCGCGATGTGTACATCCGCGAAGGCTGCTCGAACTGCCACTCGCAGATGATCCGCCCGTTCCGCGCCGAAACCGAACGCTACGGCCACTACTCGGTGGCCGGCGAGTTCGTCTACGACCGGCCGTTCCTGTGGGGCAGCAAGCGCACCGGCCCCGATCTCGCGCGCGTCGGCGGTCGCTACAGCGACGAATGGCACCGCGTGCACCTGACGAACCCGCGCGACCTCGTTCCCGAATCGAACATGCCCGGCTATCCGTGGCTGTCGAAAGCCGCGGCCGACGACGGCACGGTGGGCAGGCGCATGACCGTGCTGCGCAGGCTCGGCCATCCGTACAGCGACGAGGACATCGCGAAGGCGCCCGAGGCGCTGAAGGACCGCACCGAGATGGACGCGCTGATCGCGTATCTGCAGGTGCTCGGCACGTCGATCCGCAGCACGGCGCGCTGAGCACGCGGGAGAGAAGGAAGCACGATGGACATCAACGTATTCCGCGGGCTGCTCGCGGTGGTGTGCCTGCTCGCGTTCCTCGGCATCGTCGCGTGGGCGTGGAGCCGGAACCAGCGCGAGCGATTCGCCGAAGCGGCGATGCTCCCCTTCGTCGAGGAAGACCAGGAAGCGAAACACCATGGCTGATTTCGTCGCTCCGGGCTGGAGCCTGTACATCACGATCGTCACGCTCGTCTCGGTCGCCTTCTGCGTCTGGCTCACGCTGGTGCTGGCGCGCGGCCGCGCGCCGGGCCGGCAGGTCGACACCACCGGACATCGATGGGACGGCGATCTCGAGGAATACAACAACCCGCTGCCGCGCTGGTGGCTGTGGCTGTTCATGATCACCTGCCTCTTCGCCTTCGCATATCTCGCGCTGTATCCGGGGCTCGGCTCCTTCCAGGGGCTGCTCGGCTGGAGCCAGAAGGGCCAGTACGAACGCGAGGTGGCGCGGGTGGACAAGGACGCCGCGCCGCTGTTCGCGAAGTACCTGCAGCAGGACATCCCCACCGTGGCCGCCGATCCGCAGGCGCGCGCGATGGGCGAGCGCATGTACCTCACCTACTGCGTGCAGTGCCACGGGTCGGACGCGCGCGGCAGCCGCGGCTTTCCGAACCTGTCGGACGCCGACTGGCTGTACGGCGGCGACCCCGATACGATCAAGACGACGATCACGCAGGGCCGCAACGGCGTCATGCCGCCGATGGCCGCGGCGCTCGGCACCGCCGACGACGTGAAGAACGTCGCCAACCACGTGCTGTCGCTGTCGGGCAGCCGGCACGACGCGGCCGCCGCCGCCGCGGGACGCGAGAAGTTCGCCGTCTGCGCAGCCTGCCACGGCGAGGCCGGCACCGGCAATCCGGCACTCGGCGCGCCGAACCTCACCGACAGGACCTGGCTCTACGGCGGCAGCCTGGCGACGATCGTCGAGACGATCGAGCGCGGCCGCAGCAACCAGATGCCGGCCTTCGGCCAGATGCTTTCGGAAGGCAAGATCCACCTGCTGGCCGCCTACGTCTGGAGTCTGTCGAACGGCCCGGCCGATCGCGCAACCGCGGGCGCGGCGGCGAAGACGAATTGAGCGCAGTCCCGCCGCCGGCTTCGGGCGCGCCGCCTTCGGCGGCCGATACCGAAGTTGCGCTGTACGAGGTTCGCCGCAAGGTCTATCCGCGCTCGGTCACCGGCTGGTACGCGCGCTGGCGCTGGGCGCTGGTCTGGTTCACGCAGCTCGTCTTCTACGGGCTGCCGTGGCTGTCGTGGGGCAGTCGCCCGGCGGTGCTCTTCGATCTCGAGGCGCGCCGCTTCTACCTGTTCGGGCTCGTCCTGTATCCGCAGGACTTCATCTACCTGACGGCGCTGCTCGTCATCTCGGCGCTGGGCCTGTTCCTGTTCACCGCGGTGGCAGGCCGGCTGTGGTGCGGCTACGCGTGTCCGCAGACGGTGTACACCGAGATCTTCATGTGGATCGAGCGGCGCATCGAGGGCGATCGCGTGGCGCGGATGAGGCTCGACCGCGCGCCGATGAGCGCGGAAAAGCTCGCGCGCAAGGCGGCCAAGCATCTTGCGTGGTTCGCGGTGGCGTTGTGGACCGGCATCACCTTCGTCGGCTACTTCACGCCGATCGACCAGCTGCTCGCGGGCATCGGCACGCTCTCGCTCGGCCCCTGGCAGAGCTTCTGGGTGCTGTTCTACGGCTTCGCCACCTGGGGCAACGCCGGGTTCATGCGCGAGCAGGTGTGCAAATACATGTGTCCTTACGCACGCTTCCAGAGCGTGATGTTCGACAAGGACACGATGGTCATCACCTACGACCGCGAACGCGGCGAGCCGCGCGGCGCCCGTTCGCGCAAGGCCGATCCCGCCTCGCTCGGCCTGGGCGCCTGCGTCGACTGCGACATCTGCGTGCAGGTCTGCCCCACCGGCATCGACATCCGCCAGGGCCTGCAGATCGAGTGCATCGGCTGCGCCGCGTGCATCGACGGCTGCGACCAGGTGATGGACAAGATGGGCTATCCGCGCGGGCTCATCCGCTACACGACGCAGAACGCGCTCGACAACCGGCTCGATCGTTCCGCGATCTGGCGTCGCGTGCTGCGCCCGCGGGTTCTTCTCTACGGCGCCGTGCTGCTGGCGGTTACGATCGCGGTCTTCGCCCACCTGGCGCTGCGCGCGCCGCTGAAGGCCGACGTGATGCGCGACAGCGCGCTGGGGCGAGAGGTCGAGGAAGGAATGATCGAGAACAGCTACCGCGTGCAGATCATCAACCCGAGCGAGCGCACGAGGCGCTTCCGCGTCGTGGCGAGCGGCATCGACACCGTGTTCATCGTCGGCGAAACCGAGTTCGACGTCGAGCCTGCCGGCGTGCGGCTGGTGCCGGTGAGCGCGCGCGTCGAGCCGGGCCGCGGTGCGCGGGGCAGCAATCCGATCACTTTCCGGGTCGAGGCGGTCGACGATCCGTCGGTGGCGGTCAATGCGCGCTCGACCTTCTTCGTGCCGCGTTGAGCGCAACGGGAGTGCCGGAATGCAGACGACGCTTGGGATGAAGAAGGCCGCGGCGCCCGCGTCGCGCAGCGTGCGCCCCTGGTATCGCCACGCGGCCCCATGGCTGCTCGCGATCGCACCCGCAGCTGCGCTGCTCGGCGGCCTCGTCACGCTGTGGCTGGCGGTGACCACCAGCGACTCGCTCGTCGTCGACGATTACTACCGCGAAGGACGCGCGATCAACCAGCAGCTCGCGCGCGATCGACTCGCCGTCGCGCTCGGCCTGCGCGCCGAGCTGCGTTTCGAGTCGGCGCCGGCCGGCGGCGAGCCCGCCGTGACGCTGCAGCTCGCGGCGGACCGGGGTTCCGGCTGGCCGCCCGAACTCGGGCTGCGCATCGTTCACGCCACGAAGGCGGCGCTCGATCGCGAATACCGGCTCGAGCAGGTAGCAGGCGGCCGCTACCGCGCCGCAGGCTCGCCGCCGCGGGAAGCCGGCCACTGGCTGGTGCAGCTCGAGGATGCGGGGCGCACCTGGCGGCTGGTTGCGCCGTCGGTCACCGGCTTCGATGCGCCGCTGACGCTGCAGGCGGGAGCGCAATGAGCGCTGCATCCCGCCCCGATCCGCTTCCCTCGCGCGACGCTCCGGGCGACGCTCCGGGCGGCGATCCGCGCGGCGAGGCCGCAGGCGAATCGCGCCTGCAGCGCATCGGCCACGTCGTCATGCAGGTGCTGTGGCCGGCGTTCCTGATGGCGATCGTCGCGGAAGGGATCTTCTTCTCGATGATCGACCCGCGCGAGCTGCGGGTCGTCGCCGACTGGCTGCGCGAGAGCCGCGTGGCCGCCTACACGGTGGCGTTCTTCGTGTTCTGGGCGCTGTTCGCCGCATCGAGCGGCATCACCTGGTTCCTCGCGCACGGCGTTGGCCAGGTTGCGCGGCGCGAAGGCTGATCCGCAGCGCGCGCCGGTCTGCGGTGTCGCCGGCGAGAGCTTCGCGCGAGCCCGCCGTTCAACGCCCTTCCTCCCAATCGCGCAGCCGTCGACGATCGCGCTTGGTCGGGCGTCCGCCCTCGATCGACCCGGCGGGCTCGGCGCTCCAGCGGCGCTGCTCGCGCTGCCGCTCGCGCCGCTCGATCGACTCGGCGCTCTCCTCGTACAGCGTCCGCGCCACCGGCGCCGGACCTCTACGATCGCTGAGCGCGAGCACGCGCACGACGCGTTCCTCGTCGCCGATGCGCACCCGCAATTCTTCGCCCACGCGCAGCGGACGGGCCGGCTTCACGCGCTGGCCGCCGACCACCACGCGGCCGCTCTCCACCGCCTGCCTGGCGAGATTGCGCGCCGAATAGAAGCGCGCCGCCCACAGCCATTTGTCGATGCGTACGTCGCCCTGCGGATCAGGCATCGGAAGACGACGGGCGATGCGCCGGAACGATCATTGGTAAAGCGGCGGGCTTTTCTGTATTTTAGGCCGCTTCCCGCCGCGCCTACGGAGCCCGCAGTCATGCCCGTCCCCCCGAAAGAGCGCTTCTTCGAAGATTTCCGCCCCGGCGAAGTGCTCGAATTCGGCGACTACCTGGTCACCGAGGAGGAGATCGTAGAGTTCGCGAAACGATACGATCCGCAGCCTTTTCACGTCGATCACGAAGCGGCCGACCGATCGATCTACGGCGGGCTGATCGCCAGCGGCTGGTTGACCGGCAGCATCGTCATGCGCCTGCTCGTCGACCACTTCATCTCGCCGCAGTCGAGCCTGGGCTCGCCGGGAGCCGACGAGATCCGCTGGACCAGGCCGGTGCGCCCCGGCGACCGGCTGAAGCTGCGCGTGACCGTCGTCGAGACGCGCCGCTCGCAAAGCAAGCCCGACCGCGGCATCGTCCAGGTGCAGGAGGAGGCGATCAATCAGGACGGCGAGACGGTGATGAGCATCCGCGGGATGGGCTTGTACAAGTGCCGCGAAGCGGGCTGAGGCCGCTGGCCCAAACCGCCGATGCGCTGCGTTCCGCAGCGTTTTCGGCTCCGAAGAGGGTTTCCCGGACGGACTTGCCGCTTTTCACGCGCGATGACAACGCTCCGCTCTCAGCCGGTCAGCGCGGAAGGACGCTCGTGCCCATCAGGGCCTCGTCCACCGCACGCGCACACTGCCGCCCCTCGCGTATCGCCCACACGACGAGCGACTGCCCGCGTCGAACGTCGCCTGCGGCGAACACCCGGTCGACGCTCGTCCGGTAGCTCGCCGGGCCTTCGGTAGGCGCACGCGCGTTGCCGCGCGCATCGCGCTCGACGCCGAAGGCCTCGAGCAGCGACGCCAGCGGCGAGACGAAACCCATTGCCAGCAGCACGAGGTCGGCGCGGATCTCGAATTCGCTGCCTTCGACCTCGCGCATGCGCATCGGCCCGCCCGCCGGATCGGGCGTCCACTCGAGGCGCACGGCCACCAGCGCGCGCACGCGTCCGTCCGGGCCGGCGACGAAGCGCTTGGTGCCGATCGCCCAGTCGCGCTCGCAGCCTTCCTCGTGCGACGACGAGGTGCGCAGCTTGTAGGGCCAATAGGGCCAGGTGAGTTCGCGCCGCTCGTGCAACGGGGGCTGCGGCATCAGCTCGAGCTGCGTGACCGAGGCCGCACCCTGCCGGTTGCT
>CALCZN010000007.1:0-2937 GCA_937903095.1 uncultured Burkholderiales bacterium | reverse complement strand
GCAACGTGCAATCGTTCATGGGCCTGACGATGGTGATCAAGGCTTTCGTCGCGATGGTGATCGGCGGCCTCACCAGCCTGCCGGGCGCCGTGGCTGCCGGCATCCTGATCGGCGTGGCCGAAGCCACCGCCGGCATCTTCATCCCGAGCGCCTGGACCGAGATGGTCGCCTACGCGATGCTCATCCTCACGCTGCTGTTCCTGCCGCGCGGCCTGTTCGGCCGGCGCAGCTAGTGCCCCGCCCATGCGAATTCCGATCCTTCCCGCCACGGCCCTCGTCGTCCTCGTCGTCGTGCCGGCGCTGCTCGTCGTGGTCGACAGCGCCTACATCGGCCGGCTCGCGCAACTGGTGCTGATCACGATCGTGCTCACGAGCGCGCTGAACCTGCTCACCGGCACCGCCGGACTTCTGTCGCTCGACGCGGCCGTCTACTACGGCCTCGGCGCGTACACGGCAGCGATCCTGTCGGTCAACGCGGGCACGGGCTTCGTCGTCGACGTGCTCGCGGCGATCGCAATCTGCGCCGTCTTCGGCTTCATCGCGGGCTACGCGTTCGTGCGCCTGACCAGCATCTTCTTCGCGGTCGCGACCATGGCGCTGGCGATCTCCTTCCACACCACGGTGCTGAACTGGGGCGAACTGACGCGCGGGCCGATGGGTTATCGGGGCATTCCGCCCGTGGTGCTGTTCGGGCACGAATTCTCGGGCTGGCTGCAGACCTACTTCGTCACCGCCGCGTTCTGCCTGGCGGCGCTCCTGGTCGCGCATCGGCTGATGCACTCGTTCTACGGAAACGCGGTACGCGCAGTGCGCGAAGACGAGGAGTGCGCGCGCTCGCTGGGCCTGTCCACGCGACGCCTGCGCGTCGAGGTCTACGTCGTGCACGCGGTCGTCATGGGCGCGGCCGGCGCGCTGTACGCGCACTCGAACCAGTTCATCGGACCCGACAACTTCGTGATGCTCGAGTCTGCACTGGTGCTCATCGCGATCGTCGTCGGCGGCATCGGCAGCCTGCCTGGCGCCGTGATCGGCGCGCTGCTGATCGTGCTCACGCCCGAGTTGCTACGCGAGGTCGGGCACCTGCGCGCGCTGGTCTTCGGCCTGGTGCTCTTCCTGTCGATCCTCTTCCTGCCGCGCGGGCTGTTCAGCGAGGTGCGCGCGCTCGCGCTGTTCCGCCGCACCATGCGCGGCGCATGGGCTCACCGGGGCGGCGCGCGATGAGCGCGCCGCTTCTCGAGGTACGCGGCCTGAGCAAGCGCTTCGCCGGTCTGCGAGCCGTCGACGACGTGAGCTTCGACGTTGTGCCGGGCGAACTGCTCGGCCTCATCGGGCCGAACGGCGCGGGCAAGACCACATTGTTCAACTGCGTAACCGGTGCCGCCGCACCGACCGCGGGCAGCGTCACCTTCGACGGCCACGCGATCGCCGGGCGCGATCCGGCGCGCATCGCGCGGGTGGGTCTCGCGCGCACCTGGCAGAACCTGCGCGTGTTTCCCGACATTACCGTCTTCGACAACGTTTCGATCGGCGCGATCGGACGGATAGGCACTTCGCTGTGGGATGCGCTGTTGCCCGGGCGGGCACGCCGCCGCGACGAGGCGATCGCCGAGGCCACGCTGCAGGCGCTCGCGGCGTTCGATCTCGCCGGCTACGCTGATCAGCCGGCGGGCAACCTCTCGTACGGGCAGAAGAAGAACCTCGAGATGGCACGCGCGCTGTCGCTGCAACCGAAATTGCTGATGCTGGACGAGCCGGCGGCGGGCCTGAACAATACCGAGACCGCCGAACTCGCTGAACGCATCGTCGCGTTGCGCGAACGCGGGCTCACCATCGTGCTCGTCGAGCACGATATGCCGATGGTGATGCGCATATGCGACCGCATCGTCGTGCTCGACAGCGGCCGGCTGATCGGCGACGGCACACCGGCCGAGATTCGCCGCGATCCGAAAGTGCGCGCGGCCTACCTCGGAGACGAATCGTGACGCTGCTGGCGATCGACGCACTCAGCGTGCGCCTGGCCGGTCGAACGGTGCTCGACCGCATGACGATCGACCTGCCCGAAGGCGGGCTCGTCGCCATCCTCGGGCGCAACGGCGTCGGCAAGACGACGCTGCTGCGCACGGTCTCGGGTCTGTATCGGCCGGCAGCGGGGCGCATCCTGCTCGGCGGACGTCCGATCGGCGGACTGCCGCCGCACGAGGTCGTGCGCGCCGGCGTGGCGCAGTCGCCCGAAGGGCGCCAGCTCTTCGGCGACCTGACGGTGCTCGAGAACCTGCGTGCCGGTGCACTGCGGCTGACGGCCGTGCAGTTCGAGCAGCGCGTCGCGCACATGATCGAGCTCTTTCCGATCCTCGCGCAACGTCGCAAGCAGGCGGCCGGCTCGCTGTCGGGCGGCGAGCAGCAGATGGTGTGCATCGCGCGCGCGCTGATGGCGTCACCGCGCGTGCTGCTGCTCGACGAGCCGTCGCTCGGGCTCGCACCGAAGATCGTCGCGCGCATCTTCGAGCTGATCGGCAAGGTGCGCGCCGACGGCGTGGCGGTGCTGCTCGTCGAGCAGAACGCGCGGCTCGCGCTGCGCACCGCCGAATACGCGTACGTGCTCGACCAGGGGCGCGTCGCGCTGGAGGGGCCGGCGGCCGAGCTGGCGGGCGACGAGCGCGTCATCTCGGCCTATCTCGGCGGCGAAGCCGAGGCATGAACAGGAGACCGACATGGGTGAGTGGAACGGAAAGATCGCGCTCGTAACGGGCGCGAGCCGCGGCATCGGCCGCGAGACGGCGCTCCGCCTGGGCGCGCGCGGCGCGACCGTGGCGGTGCACTACCGCAACAGCCGCGCGCAGGCCGACGACGTGACGAACGCGATCGTCGCCAGCGGCGGCCAGGCCTTCACCGTGCAGGCCGACCTCACCGAGCGCGGCGCGGTGGCGCGCATCTACG
>CALCZN010000006.1:0-5366 GCA_937903095.1 uncultured Burkholderiales bacterium | reverse complement strand
GACGTCATGTCCAGGACGACGTCATGTCCAGGACGACGTCATGTCCAGGACGACGTCATGTCCAGGACGACGCCATGTCCAGGACGACGCCATGTCCAGGACGACGCCATGTCCAGGACGACGCTGTGTTCGGATCGACGCCATGTTCGGGTCGACGCTGTGTTCGGCTCGATGCCACGATCGGGTCGGCGCCCTTCTCAGCCCGGCGCGGCAACCAGCAGCCACAGCACGCCCGCGATCATCGCTGCCATGCCGATCGCCTCGCGTCGCGTCGTGTGCTGCGAGAACAACCGGTGCGACACCGCCTGCGCGAACAGGATCTCCGACAGGCCGACCGTGCGCACCGCGGCGGCCGTCTGCAGCGAGAACGCGAAGAAAAGCAGTTGTGAGGCGAGCGCGCCCGAGGCGCCGGCGAGCAGCGACGGGCGCCACATGCGGAAGATGGCGCGCAGCACCTCCCGCTCGCGCCATGCGAGCCAGGCGGTGAGCAGCGCCGTCTGCAGTGAGAGCGTGACGGCGAGCATCACAGTGGCGCGCGCGTAGAACGGCCCGTCGCCCAATGCGAGGATGGCGCCACGGATACCAACCGCCGACAGCGCGAACATCGCACCCGAGGCGATGCCGAGCAGCGCGGCACGCGGCACGAGCGGCAGCTTCGCGCGCAGGCCGCGCGACGGCTGTGCAGCGGCGGGGATCGCGCTGATGGCAGCGGGTGCGATGCCGTCCGCGGCGAACGGCCCTGTCGCCGCCTTCCGCACCGCAGACGCCGGCATCGACATCAGCAGGACGCCGCCGGTGGCGAGCACGATGGCGAGGGTCGCCTGCACGCCCAACCGCTCGCCGAGAAACAGGAAGCCGAAGAGCGCGATCTGCAGCGGCTCGGTCTTCACGTAGGCGATCGCCACGACGAACGAGCGCTCGCGCATCGCGGCGAGCATCGCCGCGGTTGCCGTGATCTGGAAGAGGCCGCCCATCGCCGCCCAGGCGACGAAGCGCCACGAGACGTCGAGTGCGCGCAGGTCGACGAAGAACGCCATTGCGACGAGGAACAGCAGTCCGAACGGCAGGCCGAAGAGGAAGCGCACGTGCGTGGCGCCGACCGTGCCGAGTGAATCGACGAGGCTGCGCTGCATCGTGTTGCGGATCGTCTGTACGCCGTTGCCCGCCACCGTGCAGGCGATCCACAACCATGCGGGCGCTTCGATCATCCGGCCGCGAGGCGGTAGCCGATCGCGGCTGCGCCGAGCGAGCCGAACAGGTGCAGCGCGCTGTGCGCGAACGCCCAGCCGAAGGCGCCGCGCGAGATCAGGCCGAAAGACTCGATCGAGAAGGTGGAGAAAGTGGTGAGCGCGCCCAGGAAGCCGGTGATCGCGAACAGGCGCCACTCGGGAGCGAGATCGGGGTTTCGCGCGAACCAGGCGACGGCGATGCCGACGAGCAGTCCGCCGGCGACGTTGACGAGCAGCGTGCCGAGCGGCAGCGCGTGATGGGCGACGTTCAGCCAGATGCCGATCGACCAGCGCAGCCACGCACCCAGCACGGCGCCGACGCCGACGGCGAGGAAACCGGCAAGGCTGAAATGCGGGGCGATCAACTCTGGCGCGCTTGGGGGACGTTCGTAGCGCTCACCAGCGCGCCGCCGCGTGATCGTCGGCTTCGCGCGCCTGCACCCAGCGCTCGCCCTGCGCGGTGGCTTCCTTCTTCCAGAACGGCGCCTGCGTCTTCAGGTAGTCGATGATGAACTCGCAGGCATCGAAGGCTTCGCCGCGGTGCGCCGAGGTGACGACGACGAGCACGATGCGATCGCCCGGCTCGAGCGGCCCGTAGCGGTGGACGACGAGCGTGTCGTAGACGTTCCAGCGACTGCGCGCCTGCGCGCAGATCTCCTCGAGCGCGCGTTCGGTCATGCCGGGATAGTGCTCAAGCGTCATCGAGCCGACGCCCGCGCCTTCGTTGATGTCGCGCACGGTGCCGACGAAGGTGGCGATAGCGCCGACCTTCAGGTTGCCGGCGCGCAGCGCATCGATTTCGGCGCCGACGTCGAAGTCTTCGGTCTGTACTCGGACGGGCATGAAGCGGAAGCCTCCTCCTCAGCGCAACGATGCGTGATCGGTGCGCACAGCTTCAGACACCGGAGATCAGGACGTCGAGCGCCGCGACGATCTCGTGGCGGCGATGTTCGAGCGACGCAACCCGCTCGCCGACGATACGGCAGGCGATGCCGGTGATTTCGCTCGTGCGCATCACCACCGCGCGGCCATCGATCTCGAACACGGGCATGAGCCCGCCGACCGGCGGCCGCTTTGCGTCGGCCTCGCCCAGCGGAACGACGACGCGCGTGGCGAGCGACTCGAGGAGATCGGACTGCACGTCGAGCAGGAACGGGAAGCGTTCGCGCGACGAGCGATCGAGGTTGCGATAGACGTGGAACTGCGCCACGGCGTGAGGACCCTAAAAAGCGCGTAACGCATCGCCGAAGCAGCCGTGCCGCTCGATGTCCTCGTTGTAGGCCTCGATGGCAGCGCGGTTCTCGGCGAGCCAGCGTTCGCGAGCGCAACGCATCACCTCGACGACGAGTGCGGACTCGAGGGTCTGCGAGAGGTTGACGTCCAGCTCGCGGGCGCGACGCAGCAGATCGGCGTTGACGGTGACGTTCGTCGGGCGCTTCGGCGCCGAGACGTCGTACAGGACGCTGCGTTCGCGAACGACATGTTTCATGCGCATATTCTGCGCGCATGAGGGGGCGACGTCAACCGCCCGTCACCGGCGGAAAGAAGGCGACTTCGGAGCCGTCGCGCAACGGGGCGTCGGCACGCGCCATCGCCTGGTCGATCGCGATGCGCACCGCGCGGCGCTCGTCGAGCGCCTCGGCCCAGGCGCCGCCGCGCTCGCGCAGCCACTCCCGCAAGCGACCGGCATCGGCGATGCCCCCCGGGAGCTCGACCGTTTCGCGCCCGGTGCCCAGCGCCTCGCGCAGCGCCGCGAAATAGAGAATCGTGATGCGCATCTCAGTTCAGCAGTGCCGTGAACGGCAGGTAACGAACGACGTCCCCCGCAGCAATGGCGTGCTGCGGCGGATTGTCCACCAGGCCGTCGCCCCAGACGGTGGAGGTCAGCACCGCCGAGCTCTGGTTGGGAAAACGTTCGAGCCCGCCTCGTTCGTTGACTCTGACCCGCAGGAACTCGCGCCGGCGGTCGGGCTTCGGCCAGTCGAAATCGGCGCGCATCGCGATCGCGAGCGGCGCGACGTCGTCGACGCCCTGCAGTCGCAGCACGAAGGGGCGCACCATCAGCACGAAAGTGACGAAGCTCGACACCGGGTTGCCGGGCAGTCCGATGAAGTGGGCGAAGTCGCTGCCGGCGCCTCGCCCGCCGCCCGCGGTTGACGCGCTACCGTCGGACCCGCGCCGCACCCGGCCATACGCGAGCGGCTTGCCCGGCTTCATCGCGATCTGCCACATGCGCAGCTCGCCTTCGGCCTCGACGGCGGGCTTCACATGATCCTCCTCGCCCACCGAGACGCCGCCGGAGGTGACGACGAGGTCGTTCGCGGCCGCGGCGCGGCGCAGTGCGTCGCGCGTGGCCTGCAGCGAATCGGGGACGTTGCCCAGGTCGTGCACGACGCAGCCGAGACGCCGCAGCAGCGACACCAGCACGAAGCGGTTGCTGTTGTAGATCGCGCCCGGGCGCAGCGGCTCGCCGGGCATCGCCAGCTCGTCGCCGGTGAAGAAGCACGCCACGCGCACGCGCCGGCGCACCGGCAGATGCGCGAGGCCGACCGATGCCGCGAGCCCGGTCGCCTGCGGCGACAGGCGCGTACCAACGGGCAGGACGATGCTGCCTGCGCGGATGTCCTCGCCGACGCGGCGGATCCACTCGCCCGGTTCGGGACAGCGCGTGAAGACGACGTGATCGCCTTCGACGCTCGCCTGCTCCTGCATGACGATCGCATCGGCGCCGTCGGGGACGAGCCCGCCGGTGAAGATGCGCGCGGCTTCGCCCGCGGCCAGCGGCCGTCCGAGGTGACCGGCCGGAATGCGCTGGGCGACCGGCAGGCGCACCGGCGCCCGTTCGCTCGCCTGCGCGAGGTCGGCGCGGCGCACGGCGTAGCCATCCATCTGCGTGTTGTCGTGCGGCGGGACGTTCAGCGTCGAGCGCAGGTCGGCGGCGAGCACGCGGAAGTCGCAATCGAGCGTGTCCAGGGTCTCGATTTCGGTGACGGGCGTCGCGTTGTCGAGCAGCGCCGCGAGCGCCTCATCGAACGGCTGCAATGCGGGTTTCATTCGTTCCTTCGAGATACGCGAGGATGAACTCGGCGATCGCGTCGGGGTCGTTCAGGTCCAGACGCGGCAGCGCCGTGGCCAGCGCGGCATCGCTCGCGATGGCGATGATGTTCGGGTCGCTCGGGTACAGCGGTTCCTTGCCGAGCGACGGGCGATGCACCTCGAGCTTGGGGATCGGGGCGTGCTTGTAGCCTTCGACGAGCACGATGTCGCAGGGCGAGAAGCGCTGCAGCTGCTCGTGCAGCGAGGGCTCGCGCTCGCCGCGCAGCTCGTGCATCAGCACCCAGCGCTGGTCGGAGGTGATCAGCACTTCGGAGGCGCCCGCCTCGCGATGCCGGAAGGAGTCCTTGCCGGGCTTGTCGATGTCGAACAGGTGGTGCGCATGCTTGACCAGCGACACGCGCAGCCCGCGCAGCACGAAGCGCGGAATGAGCTGCTCGATCAGCGTGGTCTTGCCCGAGCCCGAATAACCGGCGAAGCCGAAGACTTTCATGTCGGAATCGAGGATACCCGAGCGGGCGGCGGCATGTGAACGACGGGGATGCCCGCGGGCGGAGGCGGCGCGACATCGCCGCGGATGCCGGCGCCGGCGGGGCAGCCGGCGGGGCAACCGGCGGAGAAGCCAGTGGGGCAGCTAGCGGGGCTGCCGGCGGCCGCCGAGCGCGAACGCTCTTTTAGGCGTCGGCGCGCCAGCGGCAGTCCACGCTCGACGGCAGCGCGTCGGTGCGATCGGCGATGTAGCGCTTCAGGCGCTCGACGTCGACCGGCATGCGCTCGTAGCGCTGCGGCAGGGCCTCGATGCCCTCGTAGCCGGCCGGACGCGGCGGCTCGCTGCCGATCGCCTCGCGGATCGTGTCGGCGAACTTCGCCGGCTGCGCGGTCTCGAGGCAGATCATCGTGACGCCGGGCTCGCGCCAGTCGCGCGCCACGTGCAGGCCGTCGGCAGTGTGCGGATCGACGACGACGCCATAGCGCTCGTGCGTGGCGCGGATCGTCGCGACGCGGTCGGCGTGCGTGCTGCGCCCGGAGGCGAAGCCGCAGGCCGGGAAGCGCTCGGCCTCGGCGCTGCCGGCGATGTCGAAC
>CALCZN010000005.1:0-6097 GCA_937903095.1 uncultured Burkholderiales bacterium | reverse complement strand
CCCTTGTCGAGCATCTCGATGGCGCGGCGCTCGGCGATACACGACGAGCCGACGACGCGGTAGTCGTCGTTGGAAACGGTGCCCGAGCCGATGATCGTGCCGGCGACGAGGTCGCGACTGTAGGCTGCGTGCGCCACGAGTTGGTCGAAGCCGAAGGCCATCGGCCCGCCGTGGGCGGCACCGAAGCGGCTGCCGTTCCAGTCGACCTCGAGCCGCATCTGCACGCGGGCATCGCGCCAGCCGGCGCCGAGTTCATCGGGCGTCACGGCGATCGGCGCCATGCTGCTCGCCGGCTTGGCCTGGATCCAGCCGAAGCCCGTCTTCATCTCGATCGGCGCGATGCGCCGCAGCGACCAGTCGTTGATCAGCACGACGAGCCGGACGTGGCGCAGCGCCTCGGCGCGCGAGGCGCCCATCGGCACCGCGTCGGTGATCACGCCGAACTCGCCCTCGAAGTCGATGCCGTCGTCGGCCGAAGGCAACGGCACGTCAGCCGTGGGCGCGAGAAAGCGGTCCGAGACGCCCTGGTACATCAGCGGCCGCTCGTCGCTGGGCGGCTTGTCGAGCTTGAACACGGTCGACATCAGGTCGCCGTGCGACCGGTAGGCTGAGCCGTCGAGCCATTGCCACGCGCGCGGCAGCGGCGCGCAGGCCGCCGCGGCATCGAAGCGCCGGATCCCCTCGGCGCTGCCCGCGTCGAGCGATCGCTGCAGATCGCGCAGCGCCGGCTCGACCTCGGCCCAGCGCTCGAGCGCCTGTTGCATCGTCGGCGCCGGCGCGCCGACGGCGACGCAGCGCGCGGCGTCGGCGCAGACGACGACGAGACACCCGTCGGGCGTGCCGTCGGCGAGGGTCGCGAGTCTCATGGTTGCCTCGTCATCGCCGCACCAGGGCCTCGGAGATCGAAGTTCATGCCACACCTCCCGGGACCGTTGCGTCGCCGGCCTCCTCGAAGATCGCCACGGCCCGCGTCCAACCGGCCGACGCACCGCGGATCTTGTGCGGGAAGCAGCTGATCGTGAAGCCGCTCGGCGGCAGCGCCTCGAGGTTGTGCAGCTTCTCGAGGTGGCAGTAGCCGATGTCGCGGCCGGCCTTGTGGCCCTCCCAGATCAGCGCCTTGTTGCCCGTCTCGGCGATCTTCTTCGCGGTGTACGAGAACGGTGCATCCCAGCTCCACGCGTCGGTGCCGGTCAGCCGCACGCCGCGCTCGAGCAGGTACATCGTCGCCTCGTAGCCCATGCCGCAGCCGGTGTTGACGTAGTCGTTCTGGCCGTAGCGCGAGCCGGCGCGTGTGTTGACGACGACGATGTCGAGCGGCTGCAGCTCGTGCCCGATGCGGGCGAGCTCCGCGGCCACGTCGGCGGCCGTCGCGACGTAGCCGTCGGCGAAGCGGCGGAAGTCGAGTTTCACCCCCGGCTGGAAGCACCATTCGAGCGGCACCTGGTCGATCGTGACGGAGGGCCGGCTGCCGCCCATCTTCGCGTCCTGCGTCGAGTGGAAGTGCCAGGGCGCGTCGAGGTGCGTGCCGCTGTGCGTCGTCAGCGTGACCCACTCCGCGGCCGCCGCCTCTCCGTCCGGGTAGTCTTCGGCGCGCGTGCCGGGCAGCATCGCCATGAACTCCCCGAGTGTGTCGCCATGCTTCTGATACGTGATCTTCGGCGCCAGCGGCGGCGGATCCGACAGCACGTCGTTCTCGAGAAAGATCGACAGGTCGACGAAGCGGCGGCGCGGCTTCATGCGAGTGCCTCCCGGGTCGGCTCGGCAGCGATCGTGACCGGTAAGCGCGAGAAGCAATAGACCGCAACCGCGGCAACGCAGGCGGCGGCGACGCCGACGCTTCCGTAGCCGAAGGTTTTGACCAGCGTACCGCCGAGCAGCGGACCGACGGCCGAGCCCGCCATCAGCATCGCCGGCGTAGCCGCCAGGGCGCGACCACTGGGTTCGAGGCGCGCGAGCACACCGAACGCGAAGGTGTGGGTGAAGATCATCACCGCGGCGAATACCGACGCCGCGGCGGCATAGGGCGCGAAGCTGGTGCTCAGCATGATTGTCGCGGCCAGCAGCGCCTGCAGCACCGGACCCGTCATCAGCACGCCGCGCGCGTTCAACCGCCGCTCGAGCAAGGCCGCGAGCGCGGCGGGCAACAGATTGACGAGTCCGAGCGCGATCAGCACGGCGTTGATCGACTCGCGCGCAAAACCCTGGTCGGCGCCGGCACGCTCGAGGAAGCTGAACGTCATCGCCTGCACCACGGTCATCCCGGCAATGCCGGCGATGCCGAACCACACGCGGCGCGGCATGCGCAGTGCGACCGCAGGGCCGGCCACCGCCACTCGCACTGGTGGCGCCGAAGGAAATGCCAGCAGCGCAGCCAGCGCCGCCAGCGCCATCACGCCGCCGAAGACGAGGAACAGCGCCGGCCCGCCGGCCGCCGCGACGATCTGCGGCGTCGCACCGAGGAAGACGACGGCGAACACGCCGAGCGCGACGCTGACGAGGGCGAACATCCGGTGCGGCCGGGCGCTGCGCGCGATCGTTCCGTGCGTGACGCTGAGCGCCGCGCCGACGGCGATGCCGGTCAGACCGTGCAGCGCGGCCAGCGGCGCGAAGTCGCCGGCGCCGGCGGCCAGCACGAACCCCGCCGCAGCCAGTGCGTACCCCAGGGTGGCGACGACGCGCCCGGAGACGCGGTTGAAGACCGGCGCGAGCACCACGCTGGCCAGCACGACGCCGGCGAGGAACAGCGTGACCACGCCGCCGGCCCGCTGCGGATCGAAACGGTACTGCGCGATCAGCGTGCCCACCCACACCGGCAGCGCGACGAGGTCGATCATGCCGGCGCAGTGCGCCACCGCCAGTGCGACGCGGCCGCGCCGGCTCTCGATGGAAATGCCCATGTCGTGTCTCCACTCAGATGGGTTGGGCCAGCGCGAGGATCGACTCGCGCATGATCCCGGCGTGCTCCTGCTTGTCGCCGTCTTCGATCTCGATGCGGCACAGCCGCTCCGAGTTCCGGATCACCATGCGGCAGCGCTCCCAGCGCCGCGCATGGAAACGGTCGAGCGCGTCCTGCAGCGCGTCGGCGCGCGCCAGCTCCTCGGCGAGCACGATTCCGCTCTCGATGCCGATGCCGGCGCCCGAGGCCAGGTGCGGCGTCGTCGCGTGGACCGTGTCGCCGATCATCACGACGCGGCCGCGGTTCCACGGCGCAGGCACCAGCAGGTTGGCCAGCGGCCGGTAGTCGATGGCGGCCGCGGGCTCGAGCACATGCGGGACCAGCGACTGCAGCAGGGGGTCGGCGAAGGGCCGCAGCAGGCCGGCGAGCACGGCCGGGAACGTCGCCTCGTCGATGTGCTCCTTCGTCGGCCGGTCCTCGGTGACGAACATGTACGCCTGCGTGCGCGACACCGGATTGACGCCGATCTTCACGTGTCCGCCGTACCAGAGGCGCAGCCGCACCACCTCGGCCGGCCGCGGCAGCACCGCGCGCCACACGCCCTGGCCGATATAGGCCGGCGGCTCGACCTCGGGGAACAGGCGCGCGCGCAGCTTCGAGTGCACGCCGTCGGCGCCGACCACGAGGTCGTAGCGCCGCGTCGAGCCGTCGGTGAAGGCGACGCCGACGCCCGTCGCGTCCTGCTCGAGCTCGCTCCAGGTGCAGCCCAGCCGCACGTCGACGCCCGCCGCGCGCGTCGCGCGCGCGAGCATCGCGGCGAGCTCGGGCCGCATGATGGCGCCGCTGCCCGCCACGTCCGCGCCCACCGGCCGGGGCGTCGGCATCTCGGCGATCTTGTGCCCCGCGGCGGTGTACAGCTCGACGCCGTCGCACACCCAACCCTTCTCGACGAACTCGTCGTACACGCCCAGCGCCGCCAGCGCCCGCAGCGTCGGGCCGCTGATCGAGATGCCGGCGCCCAGCGGACACCAAGCGGGATCGAGCTCGACCAGGTCCACGGCCATGCCGGCGCGGCGCATCCGGATCGCCGCCGCCATGCCCGAGAACCCTCCCCCGACGACGAGAACCTTGCCGACTGCTGCCATCGCTACTCCTCCTGTTGTGCGTGGATGTGTTCCTGCACGTACACCTCGCCGTGGCCGTCGATCTCGAGCACCAGCGGCTGTAGCGACAGCCCGACGCAGGGGCCGCGGATGCAGCGCCCGGTGTCGGGATCGAAGCGCGCGCCGTGCGCATGGCAGGCGATCAGCCGGCCGCCCGCATCGGGATACTCGTCGCGGCGCCACGCCATCGGCGCGCCGGCGACGTGCGGACAGGCGTTGCGCCACGCGCGCAGGCGCCCGTCGTGGCGCACGACGAACACGGTGTCGCAGCCGGTGTCGTAGGGATCGAAGCCGCGCGCGCGGCCCTCGCCGACGCCGGCCTCGTGGCAAAGGTGCTTCACGCCGCGTGCTCCACCATCGCCGTCACGCGTCGTCGCCGTTGGCCGGCATGCCCGGCCCGGGCGCCCACTTCCTGCGGTAGCGCAGCAGGAACGCCTGCGACGCGTCGGCGTCGAGCGCCGCCTCGCGCGGCTGCCACGCGGTGTCGTGCAGGTCCATGTCGGCATCCATCTCGACGCGGCAGCCGAACGGGCTGTTGAAGTACCAGAACCAGTTCGAACCGAACTGGTGCCGGCCCGGTCCCCAGAACGACTGGTAGCCCTTCTCGACGAAGCGCGAGCCGTTCAGCAGCACCTCGGTCGGCCCGCCGAAGTGGAAGGTGAAGTGTTCGACGCCCTGCATGTGCGGCGGCGCGCCGATCAGGAAATGCGTGTGGTGGTCGAGCGTGCCGGCCGGCTGCAGGAACGGACCGACGCCGGTGAAGCGGTCGGTGCAGCGAAAGCCAAGCCGCCGCACGTAGAACGCTTCCGACTTCGCCGCGTCGGGTACGAAGTAGACGATGTGCGACAGCGTGCGCGGGCGGATCTGCGGCGCGGCGGCATTCACGCCGAGCGTGTTGACCGCGCGCTGGATCGGCGCGCCGGGCGCGTTCGACAACTCACCCGGCGTGCCGACCGGCCGGCGCACCGTGCGCTGGAAGCCGAGCACGAAGCCGTCGTCGTCGTGCGACTCGACCGAGCCGTCGGCGAGGCGCCGCACCGGGCGGTCGCGGCCGAGTTCTTCGGCGATCGCGTCGAGCGTCGCCGCGTCGGCGACGCCGAACACCGTCTTGCGCAGGCTGCAGCCCGATGCCGGCGCCTTCGGCAGCGCTGTGTCCGATTCGTTCGCGATCACGACGGCGGTGCCGTCGAGCGCCTCGTAGCGGCCGTTGCCGGCGTCGCGCAGGCCGTAATCGACGAGGTACTGCGCGCAGGCGGCCAGGTCGTCGACGCCGAAGACCAGTGAGTCGAGTCCGATGATGTTCATGGAAGTTCCGTACGGCAAAGAAAGGTGCAACACATCGCCACGGGTCAGCGCGGCCCCTCGTGCAGGATGTCCTCGCGCGCCAGCAGCAGCACCGTGCTGCCTGGGTCGACGCCCGCCATGCGCCTGGCCGCATCGCCCGGCCCGGGGAGGACGTCGCTCTGAACGTGGCGGATCACGCGGGCCGCCGCAGCGCCGAGCGAACTGGCGGCGGCCATCAGGCCCTGTCGTCGTTGCATGGTGGAAATTCCTTCGGGCAGGTGCAGTCGACAAATCCAGCGACGTACCAAGCATTGCGCAGATCGGTCATCGAAGCGCTCCTTCGCGCGGTTCAGAGATCGAGGACGAGGCGCGGCGTGCGAGCTCGCGAGCAGCACGGCGTGAACTGGTCGCCGCGCGCGCGCTCCTCATCGGTGAGGTACATGTCGCGGTGGTCGGGGGTGCCGTCGATCACCCGTGTAAGGCAGGTACCGCAGACGCCCTGTTCACATGACGTTGGAATCGCCACACCAGCCGCCGCCAGCGCGGCGACGACGGTCTGATGCTGAGCGACCCGGACCACTGCGCCACTCGACGCCAATTGGACGTCGAACGCGCCGTCGTTGGCAGTGTCTACCGGGGCGGCGGCAAAGTACTCGCGATGCAGGCGGTCCTCGGGCCAGCCCCTGACACGTGCGGCGTCGAGCACCCATTCCATGAAGCCGGTCGGCCCGCAGACGTACAGGTGCGTCCCGGG
>CALCZN010000004.1:0-7092 GCA_937903095.1 uncultured Burkholderiales bacterium | reverse complement strand
TCGCCGCCACCGCCACGAACGGCAGCGCGACCAACGGCGGCTCGAGCGCCAGCAGCGGCTCGGGCGGTGCGGGCGGCGCGGGCGGCTCCGGTGGCGCAGGCGGCGCCGGCGGCATGGGCGGCACGGCGAGCGGGGGAACGTTCTCGCCGAACGGCGGCACCGGCGGCACGGGCCAGGGCGGCACCGCGGCCGGCGGCGCGGGCGGCGCGGGCGGCACGGCGACCAACACGGCCGGTGCGGGCGGCGCGAGCGGCTCGGCCACCAACGGCGACGCGACCAACGGCGGTTCGTCGACCAGCGCGTCGAACGGCTCGGCGACCAACGGCAGCGCCTCGGGCGGTGGCGGTGCGGTCGGCGCGACCGGCGGTACGGGCATGGGCGGCTCGGGCGGCATGGGCGGTACCGGCAACGGCGGCGTCGGTGGCGCCGGCGGACAGAACACCGTCACGGCCGGAACCTTCGACATGTCGAACACCATCGACAACTCGTTCTCGAACAGCGCCGGCATCACGATCGCGAGCCAGAACAGCGGCATCGCGGCGCTGATCCAGCAGAGCGCGAACGTCCAGGCGAACCTCGCCGTTCGCTGAACGACGAAACCGTGAACGGCACGGCGGACGCTCCGGCCCCGCCGTGCCGGAACACGGAAATGCACGAGAGGGGCTTCCGATGTGCACCCTGATTCGCCCGCTCTTCGGCGCCGTCGCGACCGCAGCGTTCCTGCTCGCCGGCGCGGCCCTCGCGGCCGACGAAGACGACGCGCCGCTCGACGCGCGTCCGGTCGCGTCCGCGCAGCCTTCGCCGGCGACGAACGCGACGGCGTGGTCGGCCGTGAGCGTCGTCGACGACCGCGAGCTGTCGCAGCAGCGCGGCGGCGCGGACCTGCACCTGAACGAGAACAACGCCAGAGCGATCGTGCGCGACAACGTCGCCGCCAACCTGAGCACCGGCAACAACTCGATCAACGGCGAATCGTTCTCCGGAATGAGCGGCGTGCCGATGGTCGTGCAGAACTCGGGCAACAACGTCGTCATCCAGAACTCGACGATCCTGAATCTCCAGCTGCAGTAGGCTCCGACGTGCTTCACGCCTCGCTGCGTCGGGTCGCGTGCGCGGCTGCATCGCTGCTCGCATCGCTGCTCGCGTCGGTTGCGATCGACGCATCGGCGCAGGCTTCCGCGCCCTTCCTCGGCGCCACCGGCAACACCTTCTCGATGCCGGTGCGTACGATCAAGCAGATCCGGCAGCAGATCGCGTTCCGCGCGACGCTGCACCAGAAATACGACTTCAGCTGCGGCTCGGCCGCGGTGGCCACGCTGCTCACCTACCACTACGGGAAACCGGTCGACGAAGTCTCGGTGTTCCAGTGGATGTACGCGTCGGGCGACCAGGCGAAGATTCGCCGCGAAGGCTTCTCGCTGCTCGACATGAAGCGCTATCTCGAACACGCGGGCTACCAGGCCGACGGCGTGCGCGTCCCGCTCGACGAGCTGGCGCGCGTCGGCGTGCCTGCGATCGCACTGGTGAGCGACCAGGGCTACCGGCACTTCGTCGTCGTCAAGGGCCTGCACGATTCGCACGTTGCCCTCGGCGATCCGGCGCTCGGCGCGCGCATCGTCCCGCGCGAGCAGTTCGAGTCGATGTGGGTCGGCGGGATCTTCTTCGTCATTCGCAGCCATCTCGACATCGCGCGTTTCAACGTGCCGGCGGACTGGGCCGGGCGCCTGGCTGCGCCCCTGGCGCTGGGCGTCGTGCGCGAATCGATGGCCACCTTCAGCCTCGGCGTTCCCGACGCCAACCGATTCTGAGCGGGAGCATCATGAAAGCCGCGCCACACCCGCACTCTTCGCGCGTCGGCCGACCGAGGGCGCTCGTCGCAGCAATCGCAGCGATCGTGCTTCCGTGGGCCGCGACGGCCGCGAGCCCCGATGCCGCGAACGTGCTCGCGCGCGCCGCCGTGCCCGAGCAGCAGCTCGAGCCGATGCGCGGCGGCCTCGATCTCGGCACGATGATCGGACGCTTCGCGATCGAGCGCATCGTGCGCGTCGACGGCGAAGTCGTCGCGCGCACGCAATTGCTCGTCGACCGGCTCGACGCCGCCGTCTCGCGCGGCCAGCTTCCCGATGCGCGGCTGGTCGGCAACCTGGCGAATCTCGTGCAGATCGGCGAAGGCAACCGCGCGAGCACGGCGCCGCAATCGTCCGCGACGAGTTCGCAGTCGCAGCCGCCGACCAGCAGCGGCACGGTGTCCACGCCCAACGTCGCGAACGGCCTGTCCACCGAATGGGGCACCGCGCTCGCGCAGGCGGTGGCGATCGCCAACGGCGACCCGTCGAACCGGCCGGTGCCCGTCGACGTCGGCGTGGTGCCCTCCACCGGCGCCGGCTCCGCGCCCTCGGCGGCGACGAACGCGGCGACACCCGCCGCCGCGCAGGGCTCCGCCGGGGCAGCAGCGGCCAGCACGGCAGCCACCACCGCCGGTGGCGTCCCCGTCGTCGCTCCCGTCGCCATCCCGACCGTCTCGATCACGATCCCGCTCGGCAACGGCAGCAGCATCGTCGTCTCGGGCATCCCGAACGGCCCGGCACTGGCGACGTCCATCCAGAACTCGGCGCAGGCCGCCCGCATCGAGACCGAAACGCGGATCGACGCCGCGCTCTCCTCGCTCAGCGCGCTGCGTTCGATGAATTTCGCCGCAGCGCTACGGGATGCCGCCCGGCGCTGAGCCTCACAACGAATACGGGAACCGCACCGTCAGCTCGAAGTCCGGCGTGTCGTCGGTGACGCCGATGCCCAGCGACACGTTGAGGTTCGTCTTCGGCGTGAGTCGGTAGCCGAGCCCGAAGCGCATCGTTCCGAGCTGCAGCCGGCCGGTGCGCGCGAGCACGCGCGCCACTTCCTCCGGATCGCGCTGCTGCAGGCTGCCGACGATGCTGTGCTGGTAGCCGATGCTGAACGAGGCGCGCTCGTTCAGCGCGAGGCCCATCCCGGCGTTCAGGTCGACGACGCTGCCCGGTCGCACCCGGCCGAAGCCGTGTCCGACGTCGCGCGCGAAGTTGTAGGTGTAGGCGGCGCCGCCGAAGAAGACCGCCGGATCGGACGGATAGAGGAAAGTGACGCCGGTCTGCAACCCCTGGAAGCCGGAGCCGGTGGGCAGTTCGGTCTGCAGGCCGGTCTCGTCGATCGGCACCTCGAACACGCCGGTGCCGGTGCGCGACTTGTAGCGCAGGTGCCCGATGTATACCGCGTTGTCGCCGCGGAAGGCATTGAACTGGTAGCGTGCGGCCAGCTCGATATCGCCGAGCCCCGAGCCGCTCGCGTCGAAGGTCTCGTCGGTGAACGACGGCGTGGCGAGCGCGCGCGTCTGCGTGTTGCTGCTCGCGTGCACCCACGGCACCTTCGCTTCGACTTCGAAGCGGCTGGTCACGCCGTAGCGTCCGGTGAGCGCCAGCGTATGGATGTCGCGCGAGACGCGGCGCACGTCGATCAGCCCGATGGTGATGGCCGGAATCACGCTGAAGCCGACCAGCGCGACGCGGTTGTCGGTGGAGTGCACGAACTGGTACGAAGGCTCGAGCACGAACCTGCCGTGCGGCGTGAGCGCGGTGGGCTCGTCGAAGATGCGCGCCGGCGCGGCCGGTTGCGCGGGCTGCGGCGGCGCTTCGCCCACCGGCCCGCTCGGCACGGGCGGGGGCGTGACGCCGGGCGTGTCGGTGACGGGCGCCTGCGCGAGGTCGCCGGCGCCGCGCCCGGCCATCGCGGCGAGATCGGCGTCGCCGTAGCGCATCTGCTGCTGGAAGGCGCGGCGTATCGCGGCGAGCATCCGGCGCTCTTCCTGCAGCTGCGCCTCGAGCGCGCGCAGGCGGCGCTCGCCCGCCTCGATTCGTTGCGCCAGCGCCCGCACTTCGGCGTCGTCGGACGCGGGTTGCGCATGCACCGGGCCCGACACGATCAGCGCTGCCGACCCCGCTGCCAACGTTGCAGCGGCAATGCGCGCTGCGGCGCGCAGTCCAGTTCCCATGGTCATCGCCCCTCCCCCTGGACGACGGCCGGATCGACGATCGCCTATCCGTAGCCGCCGAGCGTCTGCCCCCGTGCCGGGCGCTCGGGCTTCGCCTTCGTCTCGATCGACAGGCGCCGCGCGAGGCGATACAGCGTGACCCGCGAGACGCCCAGCTCGCGGGCGGTGGCCGACACGTTGTGCGTATTGCGTTGCAGGGCCGCGAGAACCAGCTCGCGCTCGCTGCTCTGCCGTGCGCCGGCCAGCGAGATCGCGCCGATGGAGCGCGGCGCGGAATCGAGGCCGAGGTCGGCAGGCGTGATCCACGCGCCCTCGCAGAGGATCATCGCGCCGTGGACCCGATTGACCAGTTCACGCACGTTTCCCGGCCACGAGTGCGAGCGCATGGCAGCCAGCGCCTCCTCGGAGAACCCAAGCAGAGCCGGCGAGGCGTCGCGCCGATAGCGGGCCAGCACGTGCCGCGCATGCGTCTCGATGTCGTCGCCGCGCACGCGCAGCGGCGGAATCTCCACTCGCAGCACGTTCAATCGATAGAACAGGTCTTCGCGGAAGTGGCGTTCGCGCACCGCTGCGACCAGATCGACATGCGTGGCCGCGACCACGCGCACGTCGAGCTTCAGCAACTGCGTCGAGCCGACCCGGGTGATCGTCGATTCCTGCAGGAAGCGCAGCAGGCTCGCCTGCGCCTCGAGCGGCAGGTCGCCGATCTCGTCGAGGAACAGCGTTCCGCCGCAGGCGGCTTCGAGACTGCCGATTTCGCGTCGATGCGCGCTGGTGAACGAGCCCTTCTCGTGGCCGAACAGCTGCGACTGGATCAGCGAAGAGGGTATCGCTCCGCAGTTCACCGCGACGAAAGGCCCGTCGCGACGCACCGAGCCGCGATGGATCGCCTGCGCGGCCAGCTCCTTGCCGGTGCCGCTCTCGCCGCTGATCAGCACCGGCGCATCGGCGCGGGCGACCTTGTCGATCGTGCGATGCAGCTGCTGCATCGGCGCGCTGGTGCCGACCATGCCGTGGTTCGCCGCACCCGCCCCGCGCAACCGGCGCTCGCGCAGCTGCGCCTTTCCGAGGGCATGGCCGAGCACGAAGCGCAGGCGCTCGATGTCGACCGGCGTGGTGAGGTAATCGAAGAACCCGCACAGCAGCTGCGCGCAGACGGGATCGTCGGCCGCACCGGGCGGCGCGATACCGATCCATTCGAGGTCGGTGCCGACGATCGCGCTGAACAGCCCCGCGCGCTGGAAGGCGGCGCAATCGTCGAGAACGGCGATTCCGACCCGGCAGCGCGGCGCCTCGGCCGCCAGCGCTTCGACGTCGGACACGTGCTGAACCGTCCATCCGGTTCCGGCGAGGATGGGGATGACGTCGGCCGTCGCGGTGGAACGCTCGACGACGAGTACGCGACGGTCCACTTCCGTGCTTCCTTCTTCGTTCGTCTTCTTCGTTCGTCGCCCGCGCAGCGAAGCGAGAACGGGTTCCACAGCCTAAGTCGCCGGTGATAGGCGCCCAATACTCCCTTTGGGTAGTATCGAACGGGGGGCCGCGATCGGGCCCGAAAGCGGAATGCTTGCGCTTCGCGCGCCTCTGGACTCATTCTTCGTCCGTACGGCAACCGCGAAACCACGCTCCGACGGGAGGCAATGCATGCCCGCGCATCCGATCGAAAACCTTCGAACGCTCGCGTTGGTCGGGCACGCGGGAGTGGGAAAGACCTCGCTGATCGAATCGTTGCTCGCCGCCGCGGGCGCGATCCCGGCCGCGGGCTCGGTGGAACGCGGCACCACCGTCTGCGACTACGACCCGCTCGAGAAGGAGCATGCGCACTCGCTGAAGGTCGCGTGCGCGCATTTCGAGCACGACGGCGTTCGCGTCCATCTGCTCGACACGCCCGGCTATCCCGACTTCTCCGGCCGGGCAATGGCCGCACTCGACGCGGTCGAGTCGGTGGCGATCGTCGTCGACGCGCAGCGCGGCGTCGAGATGTCGACCGCGCGCATGGCGCTGCTCGCGCAGACGCGACGCCTGTGCCGCTTCGTCGTCCTGCACCGCATCGATGCCGAGGGGGTCGACCTGCCGGCCCGCGTGGAGGAGCTGCGCGCCACCTTCGGCCCCGAATGCCTGCCGCTGAACCTGCCCGCCGACGGCGCGACGCGCGTCATCGACTGCTTCTTCTCGCCGGAAGGCGTCGCCACCGACTTCTCGGGCGTGGCCGACGCGCATCGCGCGCTCGTCGAGCAGGTCGTCGAGGTCGACGACGGGCTCACCGAGCGCTACCTGGCGGGCGAATCGATCGAAGCCGCCGCGCTGCACGATGCCTTCGAGCGCGCGCTGCGCGACGGGCACATCGTCCCGATCCTGTTCGCCTCGTCGCGCAGCGGCGTCGGCGTGAACGAGCTGCTCGACTTCGTCGTGCGGCTGGCGCCCAGCCCGCTCGAGGGCAACCCGCCGCTGTTCGAACGCTGGCCGGGCGGCGACGCCGCGCGCGCCGAACCCTTCGTCGCCTCGCGCCGTCCCGACGACCACGTGCTCGCGCACGTCTTCAAGGTCGAGATCGATCCGTACGTCGGACGCATCGCGATGGTCCGCGTGCACCAGGGAACGATCGTCCCCGACACGCCGCTGTACGTCGCCGACGGCCGCAAGGCGGTTCGCTCGGGCACGCCGCAGCTCGTCCAGGGGCACGACTTCCGCCCGCTTGCGGCAGCCGGTCCGGGCGAGATCTGCGCCCTCACCCGGATCGACGAACTGGCCTACGACGCCGTCCTGCACGACGCGGCCGACGACGCGACGCTGCATTACCGGCCGCTGCCGATGCCGCACGCGGTCTACGGCCTGGCGATTCGCGTGAAGAAGCGCGGCGACGAGCAGAAGCTCTCCGAAGTGCTGCATCGACTCTGCGCGGAGGATCCGAGTCTCGCGGTCGAGCACGATCCGACGACGCACGAAGCGGTCGTGCGCGGCCTGGGCGAAGTGCACGTCTCGCGCGTGCTCGAGCGCATCCGCTCGCAGTACAAGCTCGAGGTCGACGCGCATCCGCCCACTGTGCCGTACCGCGAGACGATCGCGGGCAA
>CALCZN010000003.1:0-5026 GCA_937903095.1 uncultured Burkholderiales bacterium | reverse complement strand
CACAGCGGAATCGACCACCACCCGCCGACCAAGCTGACCGCCAATGCGACGACGAAGGCCAGCCCGATGTAAGGCCAGCCTTCGCGCGCGACGATCGGATGCGGATAGCGGGGGCTGCTCACTCTCAGTTGCGCGACTTGTCGACCAGCTTGTTCGCCTTGATCCACGGCATCATCGCGCGCAGCTTCTCGCCGACCTGCTCGATCGGATGCTCGGCGAGCATGCGCCGGCGCGACAGCAGCGTGGGCGCGCCCGCGCGATTCTCGAGGATGAACTGCTTGGCGTACTCGCCGCTCTGGATGCGCTCGAGCGCGGTCTTCATCGCCTTCTTCGTCTCGGCGGTGACGATCGTCGGGCCGGTGACGTACTCGCCGAACTCGGCATTGTTCGAGATCGAGTAGTTCATGTTGGCCAGGCCGCCCTCGTAGATGAGGTCGACGATCAGCTTCAGCTCGTGCAGGCACTCGAAGTAGGCCATCTCGGGCGCGTAGCCGGCTTCCACCAGCGTCTCGAAGCCGGCCTTGATCAGGTCGACCGTGCCGCCGCACAGCACCGTCTGCTCGCCGAAGAGGTCGGTCTCGGTTTCCTCGCGGAAGTTCGTCTCGATGATGCCGGCGCGCCCGCCGCCGATCGCCGCCGCGTACGACAGCGCGGTGTCGCGCGCGATGCCCGAGCGATCCTGGTGAACCGCGACCAGCATCGGAACGCCACCGCCGGCCGCGTAGGTCGAGCGCACCGTGTGGCCCGGCGCCTTCGGCGCGATCATCACGACGTCGAGGTCGTCGCGCGGCACCACCTGCCCGTAATGGATGTTGAAGCCGTGCGCGAAGGCGAGCGTGGCGCCCTGCTTCACATGCGGCTCGATCTCGTTGGCCCAGACGCTGGCGATGTGCTCGTCGGGCATCAGCAGCATGACGAAGTCGGCATCCTTCACCGCGGCGCCGATCTCGGCGGCTTCCAGCCCCGCCTTGACGACCTTGTCCCACGACGCGCCGCCCTTGCGCACGCCGACGACGACCTTCACCCCCGAGTCGTTCAGGTTCTGCGCATGCGCATGCCCCTGCGATCCGTAGCCGATGACGGCGACCTTCTTCGACTTGATGAGTTTGAGGTCGCAGTCCTTGTCGTAGAACACTTTCATTTTTTCTCCTGGGAGTGAAGGGTGAATGACGGAAGTGAAGGGTGAAGGATGAAGGGTGAAGGGCAGGAGGCGTTGCGGCGGACGCCGCACATTACCTTCGGGGCGAAGCCCCGCGCTCTTTCCCCTTCACCCTTCACCCTTCACCCTTCACTCAAACCTTGAGCACCCGCTCGCCTCTCGCGATCCCCGACGATCCGGTACGGACCGTTTCGAGGATCGATGCGCGGTCGAGGGCGTCGATGAAGGCGTCGAGCTTCTGGCCGTCGCCGGTCAGCTCGATGGTATAGGTACGGTCGGTGACGTCGATGATGCGGCCGCGGAAGATGTCGGCCATGCGCTTCATCTCCTCGCGCTCCTTGCCGGTGGCGCGCACCTTGATCAGCATCAGCTCGCGCTCGATGAAGGGGCTCTCGGTGAGGTCGACGACCTTGACGACGTCGATCAGCCGGTTCAGCTGCTTGGTGATCTGCTCGATGACCTCGTCCGAGCCGCTGGTGACCACCGTCATCCGCGACAGCGAGCGGTCTTCGGTGGGCGCCACCGTGAGCGTCTCGATGTTGTAGCCGCGCGCCGAGAACAGGCCCACCACGCGCGAGAGCGCGCCGGGCTCGTTTTCCATCAGGATCGAAACGATGTGTTTCATCGCCGTGGGCCTCACAGGTCTTCGGAGCCAAGCAGCATTTCGGTCAGGCCCTTGCCGCCCTGCACCATCGGCCAGACGTTCTCGGTCTTGTCGGTGATGAAGTCGAGGAAGACGAGCCGGTCCTTGTACTTGCCGAAGGCCTCGCGCAACGCCGGCTCGACGTCCTTCGGTCGCTCGACGCGGATGCCGACGTGCCCGTAGGCCTGGGCGAGCGCGACGAAATCGGGCAGCGCATCGACGTACGACTGCGAATAGCGGCTGCCGTATTCGATCTGCTGCCACTGGCGCACCATGCCCAGGTAGCCGTTGTTCAGGTTGACGATCTTCACCGGCAGGTTGTACTGCCGGCAGGTCGACAGCTCCTGGATGTTCATCTGGATCGAGCCTTCGCCGGTGATGCACGCGACCTTCGCCCCGGGGTTGGCCAGCAGCACGCCCATCGCGAACGGCAGCCCGACGCCCATCGTGCCCAGGCCGCCGGAGTTGATCCAGCGCCGCGGCTTGTCGAACGAATAGTACTGGGCCGCCCACATCTGGTGCTGGCCGACGTCGGAGGTGACGAAGGCGTCGCCGTCGGTGACTTCCCACAGCTTCTGCACGACCGACTGCGGCTTGATCACCTCGTCGCTCGAGCGGTACTTCAGGCAATTGCGCCCGCGCCACTCGTCGATCTGCTTCCACCAGTTCGCCACCGCCGCGGCGTTCGTCTTCTGCCCGGCGGCCAGCGTCTGCTCGAGCAGCGCGATCATCTCGCGCAGCGTCTCGCGCACGTCGCCGACGATAGGCACGTCCACCCGCACGCGCTTGGAGATCGACGAGGGGTCGATGTCGAGGTGGATGATCCTGCGCGGATTCTGCGCGAAGTGCTTCGGGTTGCCGATCACGCGGTCGTCGAAGCGCGCGCCGATGCCGATCAGCACGTCGCAGTGCTGCATCGCCATGTTCGCCTCGTAGGTGCCGTGCATGCCGGGCATGCCGACCCACTTGCGCTCGCTGGAGCGGTAGCCGCCCAGGCCCATCAGCGTGGTGGTGACGGGGAAGTCGAGCAGCTCGGCGAAGCGATTCAGTTCCTCGGAAGCGTTGGCCAGCACGACGCCGCCGCCGGCATAGATCATCGGCCGCTCGGCGGTGAGGATCAGGCCGAGCGCCTTCTTGATCTGCCCCTGGTGCCCGCGCGTGACCGGGTTGTACGAGCGCATCGACACCGTCTTCGGATACTCGAAGCGGCACTGCGCGCGCGTGACGTCTTTCGGGATGTCGACGAGCACCGGACCCGGACGGCCCGTGGAGGCGATGTGGAAGGCCTTCTTGATCGTGACGGCCAGGTCGCGCACGTCCTTCACGAGGAAGTTGTGCTTCACGCACGGGCGCGTGATGCCGACCGTGTCGGCCTCCTGGAAGGCGTCTTCGCCGATCGCGTGCGTGGGCACCTGTCCGGTGAGCACGACCATCGGGATCGAGTCGGTGTAGGCGGTCGCGATGCCGGTGACGGCGTTGGTGACGCCCGGCCCGCTGGTGACCAGGCACACGCCGACCTTGCCGGTGGAGCGCGCATAGCCGTCGGCCGCGTGCGCGGCCGCCTGCTCGTGGCGCACGAGCACGTGACGGACCTTCTCCTGGTTGAAGATCGCGTCGTAGATGTAGAGAACGGCGCCGCCGGGATAGCCGAAGACGTGCTCGACGCCTTCTTCCTGCAGACAACGGACGACGATTTCCGCGCCGGTGAGTTCCATGGGAGGTAGTCCTTTCAAGGGCAGGAGGATCCGCCGCCGGCGCCATGGCCGCCGGCTGTTGCCTCCGGGGCCACGACGCAGACCTCGACACGGGTCCTGCGAGTTTTGATCGGATGCGCCGGACGTGCCTCTCGTGAAGACGGCCCGATGCAGTTTTCGCGCGTAGGGGATAAGCGAAAGAGAATACTGCGGCGCAGCACCGACGGTCAAGGCGCCTGCGCGTGCCCCGGCGACCCTTCTGCTAGCATCCGCAGCGTCTTTTCGTCGAGGATCGCGCCGCTCGAAGGCCCGAATGGCAAGCCGCCAGGAGTTGTCCGATTTTCTCGCCGGGGTCGAGCGCCGGGCGTTCAAGCATGCGATGTTCGCGTTGCGCGACAGCGACGGCGCGCTCGACGTCGTGCAGGACGCGATGCTGCGGCTGGCGAGCCGCTACGGCACGCGGCCTGCCGCGGAACTGCCGATGCTCTTTCACCGCATCCTGCAGAACGCGATCACCGACCACTTCCGGCGCCTGCGCGTGCGCAGCCTGTGGACGACGCCGCTTTCGTCGCTGCAGAACGACCAGAACGGCGAGCAGACCGAGTCCGAGGCGCTGGAGGCGCTGGACGTCGGCAGCGACGCCGACGAGCCCGCCGGCGAGGTCGAACGCGCGCAACTGCGCACGATTCTCGACGAGGAAATCGCCCGCCTGCCGCGGCGTCAACGCGAGGCCTTCCTGCTGCGTTACTGGGAGGATCTGAACGTTGCCGAGACGGCGCTCGCCATGGGCTGCTCGGAAGGAAGCGTGAAGACGCACTGCTCGCGCGCCGCGCATGCGCTGGCCGAAGCCCTCGCCGCCCGCGGAATCGAACGATGAACGAAAGAGAACTCGCCCGGATCGTACGCGTCGCACTCGACGAATCCGCCGATCGTCTGCCGTACCGCACCACCCATCGGCTCGAAGCCGCACGGGCCGCGGCGCTGGCGCACGCCCGCGTCGAAGCTGCGCCGCGTCCGGCACACGAAATCGTGCGCGTCGGGTACCGCCCGACTGCCGAGCTGGCCGGCGGCCCCGCGCCGCGGCTCGGCTGGCGCATCGCCGCGATCGTCGTCCCGATCGCGCTGGTCGCGGCCGGGCTGTTCGGCATTTCGGTGCTGGAAACGCACCAGCGTGCCGACGACCTCGCCGAACTCGACGCAGCGATGCTCGCCGACGAGGTTCCGATCTCGGCATATGCCGATCGGGGCTTCGGCGTGTACCTGCGCAACGTGTCGTCGCAGGCCCGGGGGCACGAAGAACGATGAACCCGCTGCGCTGGCCCGCATTCGCCGCGATCGCGCTCGCCGCGAGCATCGCCGTCGCGCCTGCGCTGTCGGCGGACGCGCCCCCGGCGCAACGCGGGTCGCTGCTGCCGCTGGTGCAGCCGCTGTGGAGCGAGCTGACGAGCACCCAGCAGTCGGTGCTCGCACCCTTCGAACAGCAGTGGAACAGCTGGTCGGTCGCCGAGAAGCGCGGCTGGCTGCAGCTCG
>CALCZN010000002.1:0-5025 GCA_937903095.1 uncultured Burkholderiales bacterium | reverse complement strand
CGCTTCGTACCTCTGACTCGCGGCGAATGTTCGAACGGAGCGAGCGAAGCTCGCGAAGTGAGTTTCGCCGCGCGACCCCGAGGCGAGCAGCGGAGGGAAGTCGGCGCGCAGCGCCGACCGCCGCAGTCGGAGCGCCGCCGCGCGAAGCGCTCGGCCGCCGCAGGCCACCGGCACGGCAACGGGGCGCCGCGCGCTGCGCGCGTCGGCCCGGCCCAGGCCCGCTGCCGCCTGCCGCGAACGCCGGTCAGTCGATACGGAACGCATACAGCCCGCCGCCGCTCGTCTGCACGACGGCAAGCCCCGCCGCCGCCACCGGCGCCGACACGATGCGCGACCCGTCCGTGGTCAGCCGCGCCGCCACGCGCCCATCCTCGCGCTGCAGCGCGTGCACCAGCCCCGTGTGGTCGCCGATCACCACGAAGCGCGGCAGCAGCAACGGCGCCGACAGCTCGCGACGATTCAACCCGTCCTGCTTCCAGACGCTCGCCCCGCGGCGCGAAAACGCCTGCACGTTCCCCCGGTCGTCGGGCGCAACGACCAGCTCGGCATCCATGTCGAAGCCCGAAGGCGACGAAAGCTCGCGCGCCCACAGCGTGCGTCCGCTCACCGCCTCGAAGCAGCCGATGCGCCCCTGGAAGCTCGCGGCGCACACCTCGCGGCCACCGACCAGCGGCATGCCGACCACGTCGGCGATGCGCTCGATCTCGTTGGCGCCGCGCGGCGTGGACACCGCCGCCTCCCAGCGCAGCGCGCCGCTGTCGAGCGTGAGCGCAACCAGGCGCCCTCCGGGCAGTCCGACATAGGCGCTGCTCGCGTCGATCGCGATTCCCGAGGTCTGGCGCAGCACCAGCGGCGGGCTCTGGCGATGGAAGGTCCAGCGGCGCTTGCCGCTGTCCAGCTCGAAGGCCGAAACGCGGTTGTCGCTGGTGCGCACGATCGCCAGCCCGAGCGCGACGCTGGGCACGGTCACGATCTCGGCGCCGGCCGTCACCGACCAGCGCCGGTTGCCGCTGCCATCGAGCGCGATCAGCGATCCGTCGCGGCCGGCGACCACGACCGTTTCGCCGTCGCTGCCGGCGCCGGCGATCAGCGGCTGCTCGAGCTTCACGCGCCAGCGCAGCGCGCCGCTGGCCGGATCGATGCGCGCCACCGTGCCGTCGCGCGCCGCGGCCCACAGACTGTCGCCGGCGAGCACCGGCTGGAAATTGACGCCGCCCGTGCCGAGCGAAACCGACCAGGCCAGCGAAGCGCTCGCCGGCGCAGTGATCGGCGGAGGATCGGGAAGCTTCGGTCGCGACGACGACCAGGGCCACCAGGCGCACCCGCCCAGCGCGAGCGCCAGCGCCGCGATGGCCGCGCGGCGCATCGCCGGAACCCTCGTGCGCGCGCTCATGCCGGCGCTCCGCCGAGCGCGTCGCGCTTCAACTGGACGAGCCCGCGCAGCATCGCGTTCGGCGACAGCGCGGCGAGCGCGCGCTCGTAGGCCGCGCGCGCCTCGTCGCGACGCCCGGCGGCATTCAGCAGGTCGCCGCGGCGGTCTTCGAACAGCCCCAGGTACGCGCCCGCCGACGGGACGTCGAGCGTCTTCAGCCCTTCGTCGTAAGCGCCCTCGTCGAGCAGGATCGAGGCCAGCCGCAGGCGCGCCGTGTTGCGGAAATTCTCGTCGGCCGCGTTGTCGATCGCCCATTGCAGCGGAATCTTCGCCGCCTTCGCGTCGCCCGCCTGCACGTATGCGCCGGCCGCGATCAGCGCCGCCATCGGCCCGTATACCGTCTTGCCGTACTCGTCGAACAGCTTGCCCGCGGAGGCGCGCACGCCGTCGATGTTGCGCGCGCTCGCCGCCTCGCGCAGCGTCTCGTAGACCGCCGCGGCCTGCGCCGACTGACGCCCCTGGTACCAGCCCCAGCCGCGCCAGCCGGCGATCGACAGCGCGATGATCGCAACCAGCGTGACGAGGAAATTGCCGTAGCGGTTCCAGAACGCCTTGAGATTCTCGAGTTGTTCCTGCTCTTCCAGGTTGTAGGCCATCAGCCGTCGGTTCTCCCCTCGGTTCTCCGTCAGTCCTCGTCGGTCATCGCTTCGAGCACCCGCTCGACGATGCGATCGAGCGTCACGCTCTCCTGGCGCGGCGCGCTTCCTGCTTCGGACGACGCGCTGCGCAGCCACTTCAGCGCCGCCTCGCCGCGCGCGAGTTCGTCCACGCCGAGGATCAGCGCGAGTTGCGCGCCGCTCGCATCGGCCTTGCGAAACTGCGATTTGAAGCTGCCGCCGCCGCAATGCAGGATCACGTCGAGGTCGGCATCGCGCAGGCGTTCGGCCGCGCCGAGCGCGGCCTCGAGCGTCGCGTCGCCGTGGTGCACGACGTAGACGTCGCATTGCGCGGCGCGCGCGGCCGACTCGTCCTGCTCGCGCAGCAGCGCGAGCACGCGCTCGACGCCCAGCGCGAAGCCGCAGGCCGGCGCGTCCTTGCCGCCGAGCATCGCGATCAGGGGATCGTAGCGCCCGCCCCCGCAGATCGTCAGCGGTGCGCCGCCGACCTCGGCGACCCACTCGAAGACGGTCAGGTTGTAGTAGTCGAGCCCGCGCACCAGCCGCGGGTTGATCCGGTACGGCAGGTTCTGCGCGCGCAACAGCGCCTGCAGCCGCTCGAAATGCGCGCGCGATTCATCGCCGAGGAATTCCGACAGCCGCGGCGCTGCTTCGACCAGCGACTGCATCGCCGGATTCTTCGTGTCGAGGATGCGCAGCGGATTGGTGTGCAGCCGGCGCGCGGCGTCGGCGTCGAGCCGCTCGGCGTTCGCCTCGAACCAGGCAATGAGCGCCTCGCGGTGCGCGCGCCGCTCGTCGGACTGCCCCAGCGAGTTGATCTCGAGCCGCGCATCGACGATGCCGAGTTCGTCCCACAGCCGCTGGCACAGCAGGATGACTTCGGCATCGGCGTCGGGGCCGGCGAAGCCGAGCGCCTCGGCGCCCACCTGGTGGAACTGGCGATAGCGCCCCTTCTGCGGGCGCTCGTGGCGGAACATCGGGCCCGCGTACCACAGCCGCTGCGGGCCGTCGTACAGCAGGTTGTGCTCGATCGTCGCGCGCACCACGCCCGCCGTGTTCTCCGGGCGCAGCGTGAGGTTCTCGCCGTTGAGCGCATCGACGAAGGAGTACATCTCCTTCTCGACGATGTCGGTCACCTCGCCGATGCTGCGCACAAACAGCCGCGTGTGCTCGACGATCGGCGTGCGGATGCGGCGATAGCCGTAGGCGCGCATCGCGTCGGCCACCGCATCCTCGAAGCGCTGCCACAGCGCCTCGTCGGCGGGCAGCACGTCGTTCATGCCGCGCACGCCGTTCAGGCGCTCGGCGGCGCGCCGGGGATCGGCGGCGCTCATGGTTGTTCCGTCTTCGTTCGGTGGCCGGCCGCGCCGGCGCCGAAACGCCGCTCGACGTAGTCGGAGACGATCGCCTGGAACTCCTCGGCGATGCGATCGCCCTTCAGCGTGACGCTGCGCTCGCCGTCGATGAACACCGGCGCCACCGGCGCTTCGCCCGAGCCGGGCAGCGAGATGCCGATGTCGGCGTGGCGGCTCTCGCCCGGTCCGTTCACCACGCAGCCCATCACCGCGACCTGCAGCGACTCGACGCCCGGATATCGCCCCTTCCACGACAGCATGCTCTCGCGCAGCCAGCCCTGGATCGACGCGGCGAGTTCCTGGAAGAAGGTGCTGCTCGTGCGCCCGCAACCCGGGCACGCCACGACCTGCGGCGTGAACATGCGCAGGCCCATCGTCTGCAGGATCTCCTGCGCCACGACGACCTCGCGCGTGCGGTCGCCGCGCGGCTCTGGCGTGAGCGAGACGCGGATCGTGTCGCCGATGCCCTGCTGCAGCAGCACCGCGAGCGCCGCGGTGGAGGCGACGATGCCCTTGCTGCCCATGCCCGCCTCGGTGAGCCCGAGATGCAGCGGCCAGTCGCAGCGACGGGCAAGCTCGCGGTACACGGCGATGAGGTCCTGCACCTGCGAGACCTTCGCCGACAGGCAGATCGCATCGGCCGGCAGGCCGAGCGCCACCGCCCGCTCGGCGTTCTCGATCGCCGAGGTGACCAGCGCCTCGCGCAGCACCGCCTGCGCCGGCCACGGCCGGGCGCGCGCGGCGTTCTCGTCCATCAGGCGGGCGAGCAGCGTCTGGTCGAGGCTGCCCCAGTTCACGCCGATGCGCACCGGCTTGCCGTGGCGGCAGGCGATCTCGATCATCTGCGCGAAGTTGTCCTCGCGCTTGCGGCCCAGACCGACGTTGCCCGGATTGATCCGGTACTTCGACAGCGCCTGCGCGCAGTCGGGGTGCTCGGCGAGCAGCTTGTGCCCGTTGTAGTGGAAGTCGCCGATCAGCGGCACGTCCACGCCCATACGATCGAGCCGCTCGCGCAGCGGCGCGACGGCCGCCGCGGCCGCGCCGGTATTCACCGTGATGCGAACCAGCTCGGAGCCCGCGCGCGCCAGTTGCGCGACCTGCATCGCGGTGGCGGCCGCATCCTCGGTGTCGGTGTTGGTCATCGACTGCACCACCACCGGCGCATCGCCGCCCACCTGCACCGAACGCGCGCCCCACGCCACGCGCATCGGCCGCGAGACGCGGCGCGGCGACGCGCCCACCGCGATCGGCACGGCCGCGTCCGGCCTCGGTTCGCCGCTCGCGTTCACTCGATGCGCACGCGCGCCACGCCTTTCTGCGTGACGGCGCCCAGATCGACGTTGCGTCCGCCGTGCTCGACGCGCACGAAGGTGGCGTTGCCGATCGTCAGCGAGTACGGCTTCTGCCCGGAGACCTCGCGCGTGCTGTTCGCCGGTTGCGTGCCCATCAGCAGCACCTTGCCGTTCGCATCGCGCACGTCGACCCACGATTCGCGCTCGAAGCGCAGAACGACCGCATCGGTTGCGGCCGGCGTGGCGGCATTCTTCGCGGCCTGCGCGCCCGCCTGCGCAGCGCCGGCGGCCGATGCGCCATCGGCAGCAGCGCTCGGCGAGGTATTGCC
>CALCZN010000001.1:0-3586 GCA_937903095.1 uncultured Burkholderiales bacterium | reverse complement strand
GCGGTTCACGGTCGGGTACTGAGCTTCAGCCGCCCCGCACTGCCCGCTCGCGCTCCTGGCGGCGCCGCTGGACGTCCTCGGGCCACGTCGAACGAATGTAGCTGAGCACGGCCCGGATCTCGGCGTCGGAAAGCGTGCCGCCGAACGCCGGCATGTCGCTTTCGTAACCGGCAGGCGCATATTTCTCGACACCGTCCTTCACGATCCCGAACAGAACGTCCGACGGGTGATGCCACGTATGGCCGCTCGCATCGTGCGGCGGAGCAGGCATGCGCCCGGAGGGCAGACGCTTCATCCAGTCGGGCTGGCCTTCGAGATTCGCGCCGTGGCAACTCGCGCAATACCGGCCGTAGACCTCGCGGCCCTGCGCGAGAACGGCCGCGTCGCTCGTCTCGATCCAGTCTCCTCGCGGCGAAAGCGCGATCTGTCGCCAGCCCAGCGCCGCGCTCGCGGCGACTGCCACCGCGGCGAGCGAAATCCAGATCCATCGCGTCATTCGTTCTCCGTGCCTTCGCCTCAGGCTCGTGTGGTTCTCAGGCGCAACGCGTTCGACACCACGGAGACCGAACTCAGGCTCATCGCCAGCGCCGCGATCAGCGGCGAGAGCAGCCAGCCGAATGCCGGGTACAGCACCCCGGCGGCGATCGGCACGCCGAGCGCGTTGTAGATCAGCGCGAAGCCGAGGTTCTCGCGCATGTTGCGCACCGTCTGCGTGGAGATTCGCCGCGCACGCGCGATCGCGCGAAGATCGCCCTTGACCAGCGTGACGTGCCCGGCATTCATCGCGACGTCGGTACCGGTGCCCATCGCGATGCCGATGTCGGCTCGAGCCAGTGCCGGCGCGTCGTTGATCCCGTCTCCGGCCATCGCCACGCGCCGGCCTTCGGCCTGCAGCCGCTCGACGAGCGCAACCTTGTCGGCCGGCTTCACTTCGCCGATCACCTCGTCGATGCCGAGCTTCTCGCCGACCGCGCGCGCGGTGGTCCAGCCGTCGCCGGTCGCCATCACGAGCCGCAGGCCCGCGTGCTTCAGTGCCCGCACCGCCTCCGGCGTCGTGGGCTTGACCGGATCGGAGACAGCGAGCAGCCCGGCCGCCTGCCCGTCCACAGCGAGGTGCATGACGCTGGCGCCCTGCACGCGCAGGCGCTCGGCTTCGCCCGTCAGTGCTCCGTATTGCACGCCCTCGTCGTCCATCAGCGCAGTGTTGCCGAGCGCGATGCGGCGGCCCTCGACCGTTCCGCGCACGCCGATGCCGCTCGCCGATTCGAAACTCCCGGCGGTGACAAGTCCGAGCGAGCGGCGCCGGGCCTCGTCGACGATGGCGTACGCCAGCGGATGCTCGGATCCCTGATCGAGGCTCGCGGCGATCCGCAGCACTTCGGTCTCTTCCCACCCGGCGGCCGCGACGATGCGATCGAACGCGGGCTTGCCTTCGGTGAGCGTGCCGGTCTTGTCGACGACGATCGTATCGATCGTGCGGAAGGATTCGATCGCCGCCGCATCGCGAAAGAGGATTCCCTGCGTCGCGGCCTTGCCGGTGGCGACCATGATCGACATCGGCGTCGCGAGCCCGAGCGCACAGGGGCAGGCGATGATCAGCACGGCAAGGGCATTGAGCGTCGCGAACACCCAGCTCGGCTGCGGGCCGAAAAAGCCCCAGACGAAGAAGCTGAGGACCGCGATCGCGATCACCGCAAGCACGAACCAGCCGGCCACGACGTCGGCCAGGCGTTGCATCGGCGCGCGCGAGCGCTGCGCCTGCGCGACCATCGCGACGATCTGCGAGAGCATCGTCTCCGAGCCCACGCGCTCGGCCTGCATGATCAGGGCGCCGCTGGTGTTGATCGTCGCGCCGACGACCTTGTCGCCGGCCCGCTTGGCCACCGGCATCGGCTCGCCGGTGAGCATCGACTCGTCGACCGAGCTCTCGCCCTCGAGCACGACACCATCCACCGGCACCTTCTCGCCGGGGCGCACGCGCAGCCGATCGCCGATGTGCACATGGTTGAGCGGGATGTCGCCTTCGGTGCCGTCGTCGTTCAGCCGGCGAGCCGTCTTCGGCGCAAGACCGAGCAGCGACTTCAGCGCCGCGGAGGTCTGGCCGCGCGCCCTCAGCTCGAGCATCTGGCCGAGCAGCGTGAGCGAGACGATCACCGCGGCCGCCTCGAAGTACACACCGACACGGCCGTGCGCGATGAACGAATCAGGAAACCACTGCGGGACGATCGTCGCGGCGACGCTGTAGAGGAAGGCCGCGCCGACGCCGATGCCGATCAGCGTCCACATGTTCGGGCTCGCGTTTCGGATCGACTGCACGCAGCGAACGAAGAACGGCCAGCCGGCCCAGAGAACGATCGGAATCGACAGCACGAGCTCGACCCACGACTGCGTCGCCGGCGACATCCAGCCGAAGCGATGTCCGAACATCGCCAGCGTCGTGACGATCACGGTCAGCGGAAGCGTCCACCAGAAGCGGCGCGAGAAATCGCGCAGCTCCGGGTTCTCCTCGTCCTCGAGTCCCGGAAGGAGCGGCTCGAGCGCCATTCCGCAGATCGGGCAGTTGCCGGGGACGTTGCGCCGGATCTCCGGATGCATCGGGCAGGTGTAGATCGTCTCGCCCGCAGTAATCGAAGGCGGGAGTGCAGCGGCCGGTTCGGCGTGTTGCGTGTGCGCCTCGTGCACCGTAGGCCCGCGAGCATGGCCATACGCGGCGTGGTGCGCATGTTCGCCGTGATCGTGTCCTCTGCACGCTCCAGGGCGGCTGCCGTCGCCGCCCAGAGCGCCGTACGACGCGGCTGATTCTTGCGGTTTCCGAACGTCGGCCATGCAGTCGCTCCTCTCGCTGTATGAACGCCCGATGCTAGCCGTTGGAACGGAACTCCATCCTTACCAGTGGATTACATTCCGTTCATCTTCATCGGGTTCGAAGCGCCCTTTCGTGCGATCGCAAGGCGCGTCAATAACAACAACGTAATCATCCAGTCAGCGCGCTGACCACCGTCGTCCGCCATCCTGCGCACACCGATCCCATTGGACTGGAAACGACGAATCATGAACGACCGCATCCTCCGATCGACGGCCCTCGCCGCCCTGCTGGGCCTTCCCTTTGGCAGCGCAGCACTGGCACAGACCCACCATCACGATGCTGGCCACGCCGCACCAGCGACCTCGGACTCGGCGAAGCAGGCCGACGGAATGGTGCGCAAAGTCGACACGACGACGGGCAAGCTGACCATCGCTCATGGACCGCTCGCAGGGCTCGGAATGCCGTCGATGACAATGGCGTTCCGCGTTGCCGAACGCGCAATGCTCGAGATCGTGAAAGTCGGCGACAGGATCCACTTCATACCCGCGCAGGTGGGCGGCGAACTCGTCGTCACCAGCCTCGAAGTCGTTCGCTGACCCCCCGCTCCGACAAGAGCTCGCGTTCGCGCCGGCACGTCATGCGTTTTCCGTCTTCGACACTTCGGCAACACCGGCGCCGTCGTTGGGCGCCGATACTCGCCGCGCTCGCCTTCACCTCGTTCGGCGCTTTCGCCAGTGATGCACCCCGGACCGCATCCGGATCGGCCGAACCGGTGCTTGG